>NZ_JBJIAL010000002.1:0-313324 GCF_045310895.1 Mycobacterium sp. SMC-18 | reverse complement strand
CTACTATTCCCAACTCGTGACCGGTAGACCGGCCGGATCACAGAAACCTGAGGGTGCATGAAACCCGGGACGGTTCACGACGTGCGGAAGCTACTCCTCCGTTTTGGAGGCGGGCGCCGCAGGCTCGGCTGGTGCGCTCTTGTGACGCGAGCCCGACCACTTGACGAAGACATAGAGCACCCCGCCGAGGACCGCGAGCGGAATCAGCCACGGCAGCAGGAATCCGAACGCCAGGACCAGGCGAGAACCGAAGGCCCACAACGTGTCCCAGCCGTGTTCGATCTGTCCGAAGAACCCGTGATAGCGCTCCGGGGCTGGGCCACCGCGACGCTCGGCGGTGATCTGGACGTCGACCGAGCTGTAGGTGATCTGGTCGCGGAGGGCGTCGCGCTGCGCCTGCAGGCTCTGTAGCTCGGCCTGCCGCGACGACAACGCCTCCTCGGCCTTGATCAACGCATCGGGGTCCTTCGAGTCACGCATGATCCCGAGCAACCGATCCACCGACGTCTTCAGCGCGGTGATCCGGGCATCGAGGTCGACACGACGTGCGGTGACGTCGTCGGTCTTGACCTCGAGCGTCTGGACGGTGCCGAGCCCCTTGAGCGCCGCCAGGGCAGGGTCGAGCCCGTTGGCCGGCACTCTCAGCACCAGGTGGACGCTCGCGCGGCCGGACGTCGACCCCGCGTCGTCCGAGCGCTCGTCGACCCGTCCGCCCGCTTTGTCGACGATCGTAGTCGCCTTGTCCGCGGCCGCCGCCGGGTCCGCGGTGACGAGGATCAGCGACGCGGTCTTGACGATGTCCCGCGGTTGTTCGACGGGCGGCGCGGGCGCCTCGGGGGCACCGCCTTTGAAATCCGCGCCACTCTTGAGCGGCGCCGGTGCCGCCGGGGCCGACTCGGAATGCCGCGTCGAGTTGCCGCCGCTGCACCCGGCCACCAACCACAACGAGGCGATCAACAGGGCAAGAAATACGACCGGCCGGAACCGCGTGCGCGTCATGCCATCCGAGCGTACCGAGCGATTCACAGGAATTCGGCGGCGAATGTGCAGCCAGATCGCCAAGACGGCTGGATCCGCAATCTCTGCGCACATTCGGTGCGGGGTCGGCGCGCGCAGTCCCGCGGGGCGACCCCGCAACAAAACTGCCCCTCATCCGAAGACAAGGGGCAGTTTCGTGTCTGTTCGCGAAAACTACTTCGGAGGCATCCGGATGCCGCCGTCGACGCGGACGACCTCGGCGTTCATGTACGAGTTGGTGATCAGCTCGATGACCATGGAGGCCAGCTCCTCGGGCTTGCCCAGGCGGTGCGGGAACAGCACCGACTCGCCGAGCTTGGCCTTGAAGGCCTCTGAGGCTTCGCCCTCGCCGTAGATCGGGGTGTCGATCAGGCCGGGGGCCACGGTGTTCACGCGGATGCCGACTGCCGACAGGTCGCGCGCGACCGGCAGGGTCAGGCCCACGACGCCACCCTTGGACGACGAGTACGCGGCCTGGCCGATCTGGCCGTCGAACGCCGCGACGCTGGTCATGTTGACGATGGCGCCACGCTCACCGGACTCGGCGAGGTCGTTCTTGCTCATCTGGGTGGCGGCGATGCGGATGCAGTCGAAGGTGCCGACCAGGTTGATGTCGAGGACCTTCTTGTACAGGTCCAGGTTGTGCGCCGACTCGAACTCGCCGTCCTTGCCGATGGTGCGCTGGGCCCAGCCGACACCGGCCGAGTTCACGAGCGCACGCAGCGGGCCGAGGTCAGCGGCGGTCTTGACCGCGTCGATGATCTGCTCGGTGTTGGTGACGTCGACGGTGACGAAAACGCCGCCGATCTCCTTGGCGAGCGCCTCGCCCTTCTCGGCCTGGAGGTCGGCAATGACGACCCGGGCACCCTTGGCGGCCAACTGACGGGCAACAGCCGCACCGATTCCTGACGCGCCGCCGGTGACGACCGCGCTAGCTCCATTGATATCCACGCCGACAGCGTATGCGAGGCCGTCCGCTCACCGGGACGGACCTCGCAAAGCTCATCCGGCGTCGACATCATGCCGATCGAACCCGGCGAATCGACCGAATCGGAGGTCGGCTGAAACACCTCGTCGTCGACCCGCCCGGTGCGAGGATCCGTGTCGTGTCCGGTATCGATCTGGCAGGGACCCGGGAGGCCTTGCGGGCCGCAGCGTCCCGGACATCCGCGCTCGTACGCAGCGTGACCGATCCCGCCGCTGCCGTCCCGAATCTCTCCTGGACCGTGGCGGAGACCGCTGCTCATCTGGTCACCGGCTTGCAGCACTACGCGGGGCTTGTCACAGGGGAGACGGACATTCAGGAGTACCTCGCGCTCGCGCCGCCGCGTGCTACCCCAACCGAGCGAGGGGTGATCGCAAACGCTCGCATGCTCGAGGAGTTCACGGAACGGGATCCGCGCCGGCTCGCCGACCTGCTGATCAGCGCGGCGGAGAACTTCATCGCGGTATCCGACCGGCGGCCAACTGACGAACCGATGCCGGCCTTCAACGGTCTGGCCATGACCGTTCCGGTCATGGCCAGTGCGATGCTGGGCGAGCAACTGCTCCACGGCCTCGATATCGCCCGCGCTGTCGGGGCCGATTGGACGATCTCGAGAGCCGAGGCGTTGCACGTCATAGCCGGCGTAATGGCGATGATTCCCGACTATGTCGACCGGCAGAAGGCCGCCGGACTGCATCTGGCTTATGAGCTGCGATTCCGGGACGGTCCCCGCTATCGCGTCACGATCGAGGACAGATCCGCCGCCGTGGGTCCGGCCGGCGGAGCCGTCGACTGCTGGATTTCAGCCGACCCCGTCGCCTACCTCTTGGTGGGCTATGGCCGGAGCAGCCAGTGGGCGGCGATTCTGCAGGGCAAGATCCTGTCGGCAGGCCGCAAGCCCTGGCTCGGCGCCAAACTCGGTCAACTGTTCGTGAAAGTGTGATGCGACGCCGCGAACGGCTACTACTGCGGGCAGACCAGCACGGTCTCGTGGAAATGCCAGCTGTCGATGTTCACGTATTCACCGGGTGCGCCGGGGACCGAGCCACTCGAATTGAGTTCCGGGATGTAGACGGCGTTGATCCGCGCGCCGAAACCGAAACCGGTGTTGTATTTGACGCCGCCGGACTGCTCGATGGTCCAATTCACCATGCCATCGGCGTAGGTGTAGGTCCGGTTGATCTGAAGGTCCTTGCCGATGCCGACGCTCTTCTCGCGCTTGAGCACCATCGGGGTGCCGTCCAACGGCACACAGCGTTCGGCATGAGCCAGCGGGGCCGGCAGCCACGCCAGCCCGGCGACCAGCGCGCCCGCTGCCGCAACGGTGGCTACCGAATGTTTCACGTGAATCCTCCCCGCAAACCCGACGACCCCTACTGTAGCCGCGAATTCGCCCCGGCTCCCCGGCTCCGTCAGTCCACTCGTTCGAGCACCGTCGCAGTCCACCGCCGCAACGCGTCCGCCTGCGCTCGGCTCATGCCGTCGAACACCGTCGCGCGCACCAACTCGGCATGCCCGGGGGCGGCGGCCTCGAGCGCATTCCGCCCGCTTGCGGTGAGGGTGACGACGGCGGCGCGCCGGTCGTCGGCTGCCCCGGATCGCTCGATCAGACCGCGGGTTCGCATGCGCGCCAATTGGTGGGACACCCGGCTCTGCTCCCATCCCAGATGGGCACCGAGCGCACCCATCCGGCAATCGGGCAGTTCGCTCAGCGCGACCAGGACGTCGTAGTCCGCCAGCGACAACCCGTGATCGCGCTGCAGTTGCCGGTTGAGCGCTGCCTGCAAGCGGCCGCTCATTGCCAGGTAAGCGCGCCAGAGGTCCTGTTGGTCATCGGTCAGCCACACGGAATACATGACACATCATTTATGTTGTGCCGTCCAGTAGCGACACCTAAGCTCACCGACAACGACAGGGGACGACATGGCCGAAACAATCGACATCCGTCGCGCGGCCGACCGCGACACCACCCGCATCTCGTGGCTGGACTCCAAGCACTCGTTCTCGTTCGGCGGTCACTACGACCCGGCCAACACCCACCACGGCCTGCTCCTGGTGAACAACGACGACCGCGTCGCACCGGGCTCGGGATTCGAGACCCATCCGCACCGTGACATGGAGATCGTCACCTGGGTGCTGCGCGGATCGCTCGTACACCAGGACTCGACCGGCAACTCGGGCGTCATCTACCCCGGACTGGCGCAACGGATGTCGGCCGGACGCGGCATCCTGCATTCGGAGAAGAACGATTCCTGGCGCCTAACAGGGGCCGAATCACACAGCGAGCCCGTGCATTTCGTGCAGATGTGGGTGGTGCCCGACGAGTCCGGCAAGACGCCCGGCTACCAGCAGCTCGAGATCGACGACGAGCTGTTGCGCGGCAAGCTGGTCACCATCGCCTCGGGCAGGCCCGAACACTCCAATGACACCGCCATCACCATCGGCCAGCGCAATGCGGCGCTGCACGGCGCCCGCCTTGAGCCCGGCGACAGCGTCGAACTGCCGTCGGCAAAGTACCTGCACCTGTTCGTGGCCCGCGGCGAGGTGGCCCTCGAGGGTGCCGGGCCACTGCAGGAAGGCGACGCCGTGCGGCTGACGGCCTCGGGTGGGCAGCGCGTCACCGCCACCACGCCGGCCGAGATCCTGGTGTGGGAAATGCACGCCGATCTGCTCGGCTCGTAACCCTGCGCCGACGGCCCCGCCCCGACTCCGGTCGGCGGCGGGGCCAATTACTCTGTCCGCCAAGGTGATTCCTCCGTCACCGCGCCGTGATGTAGACGTGACCAAAGTTGACAGAGTGTTTGCTGTGGCTACGCTGAAGGTCGTTGTATCGGACCGGAGGAAGGGCCACAATGTCGTTTCTCGGGCCGGTTACCCGACGCGACACCGTTCGTCGCGTACGGAAAACCCTCAGGCGCACAACGCTTCTGACGCTGTGCGCGGGCCTGGTCAGTACCATCTGCGTGCCGGCAGCCCACGCCGCCGACGGGCGCTCGCTACTGGTCAACGCCATCACCAACTACCGCGGCAGCTTCCTGGTCTACAACTTCGGCGGTGACCACCCCGCGCCGATGCTCAACGCCGCGGGCAACTGGTACGAGTCGGGCAATGGCGGGCACCTGCTCGTCATCAAGGCAGCGTCGCAGCGCATGAATCCCCGCTTGCTCGTCGACTCCCACCGCGGCATCCAGTCCCGCTGCGAGCGCGATCCCCGCGCCCGTACCGCCGAAGGTCTGTTGCAGGCCTCCGAGGTCTTCACCCCGCTGGAGGCGTGGCAGGCGCTGGGCCGGCCCACCATCGCGGTCAACGCCAACTTCTTCGACATCCGCGGCCAGCAGGGCGGCTCGTGGACGTCGACGGGTTGCAGCTCGCCGCTCGGCGCCTACGTCGACAACACGCGCGGCCAGGGCCGCGCCAACGCCGCGGTCACCGGAACCATCCCCTACGCGGGCAAGCAGGGCCTGTCCGGCGGCAACGAGGTGTGGACAGCGCTGAGCACCATGGTCATCCCGTCCGACGGCGCGCCGTACATGATCACCCCAAGCAGCACAAGCGATTTCAACGCCGCGACTGGCCCGATCAACAACCTGGTTAATCAGGGCGCCCGGTTCGTCGCGGTCAGCGGCATCGGCCTACTGGCACCCGGCGATACCGGACAGCTGAACGACGGCGGCCCCAGCGCCGCCCGCACCGCGCTCGCCTATGTGCGAAGCCGCGACGAGATGTACATCTTCCAGGGCGGCAGCCACACCCCCGACCAGATCCAGGACCTGTTCCGCGGACTCGGCAGTGACACCGCCATCCTGCTGGACGGCGGTGGCTCCTCCGCCATCGTGCTGCGCCGCGACACCGGCGGCCGCTGGGCCGGATCCGGAACGCCACGCGGTTCCTGCGACACCCCGGCAGTGCTGTGCGACTCCAGGGAACGCGCACTCCCAGGCTGGCTCGGCTTCGCTTGAGGCGTCAGGCGTCGGGCCGCTCCTCCACCGGTGCCACTGTCGGCACCGGGATCAGCCTTGGCACCAACGTTTTTCGGCTCCTTTTCGACGTCGGGCCCACCCGCCCGGTCTCCGTCCGCGCCCTGCTGCGGCTCGCGCTCCTCGCCATCCGGCGCCAACACCGACCTCGCGTCACCGGCCTCGAGATCGAACGCTTCCCCGCGTGCCTGCGGATCGGCCTGAAGATCGGCCTTCGCATCGGACTCGGGCTTTTCTGCCTCGGGCTCGGCATCGGCGTCTGTCTCGGCCTGTGCCTGTGGCTCCTGGGGCGGCTGCTCGTGGGCGTGGTCGTCACCGCCCGCCGACTGCTGACCATCATTCGCCAACCGGGCGCCGACACCGGCCGAGTTGAACTGCAGCGGAACCGGATTCGGAGTAACCGACGCACTCACGGTGGCGACCGTCGGACGGGCGGCACCGTAGTGCGTCGGCAGCACGCTGCTCGTCAGACCTGCACGAGACCCGACGTGCGGAGGGGACGCCGGACCACATTGACTGCGCGCCAACAGCGATCGGCCACCGCACGCGGCCGATGACACAAGAACGCCCGACGTGAAGGCACGTCGGGCGTTCTCGTTGCCGGGTGTCAGTGGGCGGCTGAGCCCCCGCCGGTCGCGGCAGTTGACTTCGCCGCGCCGTCCTTCTTCTGCTTCTTGGTCTTCGGGGCGTCCTTGGTGACCTTCTCGGACTTGTCCGTGCCGGCCTTGGTCGCCTTGGTGTCCTTGTCGGACTTCGCAGGCTTGTCGGCCTTCTTGTCCTTCTTGTCCTTGCCCGCGGTCGGCGTGCTGCCCGCGTCGTCGGCGGCGTGCTTGGGCTTCTGGCCGCTGTCCGGCGTGGACGGGGTGCCCTCCGGCGCGGCGTGCTTGCCCGAGGACTCCTCGGTGCCCGTCTTGGTGTCGGTCTTCGGATCGGTCTTGGTCTCGGTCTTCGGATCGACCTTCGGGTCGGTCTTGGTGTCCTCCGCCTTGGGCTCGGCCTTCGGGTCGGTCTTGGGATCTTCGGCGGCCGGCGTGGTACCGGTCTTGTCCTCGGCCGTCTTGTCCTTCTCGCCGGCCGTCTGGTCGGTGGCCTGCTTGCCGTCCTTCTTCGAACCGGTGAGGCCGGTGAGGCTGGCCGACAGCGGCGCCAACTTCGGAGTGGTCGACGGGATGTCCGTCGCGGCCGTCGCGCTGACGACGCCTTCCTTCGCCGCCAGCGAGTTGACCGTCGCGCCCTGCGTGAGGCCGCCCAGCGTGCCCAGCACTCCGTTGAGGAGGTTCTGCACCGTGCCCGCCAGGCCACCCAACGGGTTGAATCCGCCCAGCTTGCCGCCGGTGATCAGCTTGATCAACGCTTCGACAGCGTTGTCCGGCGCATCGGTCGGGTTGGCGCTGAAGAATTCCTTCTTGAAGCCGGCCACCAGCGAGTTCATGATGTCCGCCGGCACCTTCTGCCAGTTGACGTTCGGGAACGAGAAGAACGGCGTCGGCGTGCCGGGGTCGTTCAGCGTGCGACTGTAGGTGCCGTCCGGGTTGCGCACCACGTCGGTGTAGCCCAGGTTCACCAGGCTGGTCATGGCCGGCGCGAGGGCGTTGGCCAACTTGTAGATGGGGCTGCCCAGTGTGCCGAAGCTGACCATGTTCAGCACGTCACCGGTGAGGTACATCGGTTCCATCAACGGCAGCGTGTTGGTCGGGATCGTCAGATAGATGTTGACGGCCAACGGGTTTCCGCTCAGCAGGCCACCGGTGAGGTCGCCCAGCTGGCTGGTGAGCTGGCTGGTCAGCGTCGCGGTCGAGATGCCGCGCAGCAGATAGGTCGGTAGCGTGCCCGCGACCAGGTTGTTGGCCAGGCTGAACGGGTTGGGCCACGCGGCCAGGTCCGAGAACGGCTGGTATTCGAGGGTGGCGTCGACCTTGATGGGCAGCAGGTTGGCGCCGCCGATGCCCAAGCCGGTGTTCAGCAGCGGGATGCCACCGCTGTTCATGGCGTGCACATCCGGGGTGATCAGGTTGATGCCCAGCAGGTCGCCGATCGGGTAGAAGCGCGCCAGCAGACCGCCGTTGGCGCGGCCCAGGTTGTTCAGCAGGATCATCGGCAGGACGGTCAGGCTGCCGAGGACCGGGCCCGCATGATTGGCGCCGCCCGGCTGGTTCGCCAGATCCGAGACGACCTTCGAATACGCCTGGCCCATGGAGAACGCGCCGAGACCGAAGCCGACGGACAGCGGTACCCGGACATCGATCAGGTCCAGCTTGTCCAGGCCGATTGCGTCACCGACGGTGTTGATCACCACCTGCAGGGCGCCGATCAGCGGGCCCAGGCCGCCGAGCTTCGTGGCCCGGTCCAGCACCTCGTTGATCAGGCCCATGGCGCCGACGTCGAGGTAGTCGGTGTTGTTGATGGCGTTGGCGATCGCGTTGGCGGTGCCCGGGGTCCAGCCCAGGTCCAGGCCGGCGATCTTCAGCAGCGTGAACACCGGTCCGGCGGTGACGATGTTGACGCCGGGGATGTCCAGGTTGCTCAGGTCGAGGATGTTGTCCAGGCGGATGCCCAGGACGTCCAGCAGGCCGCTGAGCGTCACGTTGCCCTGGGCGTCCATGATGCCCAGCGCACTGAGCAGCGGGACCAAGGCACCGGTGAGGAGCGGGCCCAGCGCCGCGTTCAGCAGCGGCGTCAGCTTGATCGGCAGCGCATCGAGGATCTGGCTGAGCAGATTCTTCGGCAGCTGGTTGATGAGGTTGCTGAGATTGAGGCCGCTGAGACCGCCGGCGGCGCTCAGTGCCTGGACCAGCGGCGGCAGCAGCGCCTCGACGCCGCCCTGGGCCAGGTTGTACGCGGCGTTGCCGACGCCGAAGGTGATGTCGGGCAGCACGCCCGGCTTCGGGAACGGCGTGGTGAACGCCGACAGGTTGACGGCCGAATGCGACGCCGGCACCACCCGCGGCGCCGGCGCGTTCGGCACGGAGGCCGTCACCGTCATTGCGGTAGCTGTTGCGACAGTCGCACCCAGCAATGCCGCCCGCTTTGCTTGAACCCGCCCAGCCAGATGCGTAACAGCCATTGTCGCTTGCCAGGGTGATGGGACCACCTGATTGCCAGGGGGATGGGACCACCGTGGCGCGTTATTGAGGATGCTCGTCGGCGGGGTCTGGGTCAAGCTGAGGGCGGGTCCGTTGGCGGTAGGACGGTCCTTCGATGACCAGGGTGTGCGCGGCGGAGGTCAGTCGGTCGATGGCTGATTGGGCGAGCAGGGTGTCGGCGGTCATGGTCAGCCATTCGGCGGGCTCGCGGTTCGACGTCATGATCGTGGTCTTGGCGCGGTGGCGCTCGACGACGATTTCGTAGAAGTCGCTGGTTTCGGTGGCGTCGAGGGGGCGTAGCGCGAAGTCGTCGATGATCAGAACGTCGACGGCGGCCAGGCGGCGGATCTCGGCGTCGACGGTGTGGTCGAGGCGGGCGGCGCGCAGCCGGGTGAACAGTTTGTCGGCGCGGCCGAACACGACGGTGTGTCTGCGTCGAATAGCCATGTTTCCCAATGCTGTTGCCAGATGCGTCTTGCCAACGCCGACGGGCCCGAGGACGATCGCGGACTGGCCGGCATCGAGGAACCGTAGCGAGGTGAGATCACCGAGCAGGGTGCGGTCATAGCGCAGGTCGCCGTGGGCGGTCCAGGTATCAAACCGCATGCTCGGATCGAGTCCGGCTTTGGCCGCTCGTAGTGCCGCGGAGCGGGATTCGCGTCGGGAGACCTCGTCAGCCAGCAGTGTTTCCAGGAAGCCGATGTGGCTGAGTTTGTGTTGTCGGGCCAAGGCGGCGCGTTCGGGCAGGGTGTCAGCCAGTGCACCGAGCTTGAGGGCTTTGAGCAGTCGGAGCAGATCAGCGCCGATCGGGTCGGTAGCTCCACGGGCGGTGGTAGTCATGTCAGCGGTTCTCCTCGGAAACGATGGTCAATGATGTTGGGGTGGAGTTGAATTCGGAAGGATCACGGGCGAAGCGGGTCGCGGTGTGACCGACCGCTTTCGGCAGGGCCGGGGAGCTGGTCTCGGTGGCACGCTCGAGCATGGAGGCGATCTTGTTCACCGAGACGACATCGAGATCCAGCGACAATGAACAGGCCTGTTCGACCCGGTCGGCGCCGTAGCGGCGCACCAGACCCAGCAGCCGGTAGACGGTACGCATCTTCGTCCAGGGCAGCCGGTCATCGAGGATGCGTTCGGCGTAGATCCCGACGTTGGGGCCGTGCGCGGCGCAGGTGGCGATCAATGTCGTCACATCGCGCAGCGCGTAGCCGGTCTTGTGTTCGGGCAGATCAGCGGGGTCGGTGCTGCGCCCACCGGCCGGTTGGCGGGGATGGACCTTGACCAGCACGCCGCGGCGATAGAACTTCACCAGCTCGGTGTCGGCGCGCACGTCCAGGTACTGACCGATCCAGCATTCGGGCAGCGAATACAGGGCCTTGGCGACCTCGGCGTGGAAGTCGCGGTGGACCTTGACCGTCTTGAACACCGGCACGTCATAGACCTGCGGCACCGCCAACAGCCGGGGCTGCTCTTCGTCGGTGAACACCTCCAGCGGGCGTGCGCAGGTGGTGCCGTGGGTGCGGGTGCCCGCAGTGTCACGACACCACGCTGTGGCGGCGTCCTGCGCCTGCTGCAGACTGGTGAATGTTTCTCCGTCCCAGAAGTTTCGCCGCACGTACTGCACGGCGCGTTCCACCCGTGGCTTGTCTTTCGGCGAGGCCACCCTGGCGGGGTCGGTCAGAAACCCGCTATGCCCGGCGTAGTCCAGCCAGCCCTGGCTGAACTGCGGGTTGACCGCGTCCGCGGCGGCGATCACCGGTTTGAGGTTGTCGGGGATCAGCACGGCGAACACCCCGCCGAAGAACTCCCAGGCCGCCTCGCAGCCGGCGATCACCGCGGCCAGGGTCTGCGAGTACGACAACCACACGAACATGTGCCGGGAGTACACCGCGGTGAAGATCAGCGCGTGCACCTTGCGGCGGCGCCCGTCAGCAGCGTCGGTGAGCATCCCCAGGTAGCCGAAGTCGACCTGGCACTCCACTCCGGGATCGCCATCAGCGACCCGCACCGTGAGGTCTTTGCGGCCGAAACCGCAACGCTGGCTGGCGAATCGGTGCAACGTCCGATACGGCACCACACACCCCTGCCGGGCCAACAGGGTGTGGATCTTCGTGACCGTCAACGGCCGATGCTCACCGGTGCCGGCCACCCAGGCGGTGATCTGATCTTCGAAGCCCACCAGCTGCTCCCACGCCGCCCCGTGGCCATCGGGGCGCACCGGACGCACCGCCTCGGCAACCATCCCGATCAACGCATCATCGACCGCGCTGACGTCGTCGTCGCGACGCAAACCCGCCGCCTGGGCGGCCTCGACGTAGCGGCGCACCGTCTTGCGGTCCAGGCCGCAATGCGCGGCAATGCTGCGGTACCCCGGCGCCGGCAGTCCCACCACCCCCAGCCACACCCGCAGCACTTCCCTGATCTCATTCACACTGACCTCCCGAAAAGCCATGCCCGCCGACCTCCGTGACCTTGAGCCGTCACGGCGATCGAACGAACAAATGAAAAGACCACCGACGCGACGCGCCGGTGGTCCCATAACTGGCAATCCAGGTGGTCCCATCACCCTGGCAAAAATCAGGTCACACTGGTCCCATCCTCATGGCAGACGACAGCCATTTGCCCCGTCCCCTCAGCCGCCACAATCGGTTATCAACCGGACGGTAACATTAATGCATCGCAGCTCCAACACGCACTTTGACCTGCCGCTTTCCCAAATCTGGCAAACGGGTGAACAGAGCTCACTCCACGCAGCCGACGCCGTGAAGCCAGCTAATTTTCATAGTGCGAAAATTGTTTGCTGAAGGGCGCGCCGACCGGGCTTGGACCCTGGCGGAATCTCCGCAAATATTGACGCCGGCGGTCACTGTGATACGCACCCACCGCAGGTCCAGACGTGATTCACGCCATAGCCGGTGCGCCCGGCCAGGGCAGAGCCGCCCTTGGCCGCAACCCACGTCAGGCGATTCACAGTGTGCTGACAGGTAGCACGCGTCAATTCAGGCAAACCCGCCAAACGAGGCTTGCCGCTACAGCTGCGGAGTGAGATCCAATTTGGTCAGGGCACTCATCTGACTGACTTTCCAATCAGCGCCGGAACGCTTCAGGGTCAGCCGATACGACAGGTACCGCAGCGAGGGGATGCCCTTGGTCAGTGGACTGGTCGCGACGGAGTTGGTGTAGACGATCGCGGTGGCCTCATTTGCACTGATACTTTCCACCGCTGTGCCCATCACCTTGGTCTGGTTGGTGACCTGAGCCTGCTTGTTGCTGGCGACGATCGAATCGACGAACTTGCGGTACTCCTCGGCGAAGCCGCCGGCCAGATACTGCTGCGACCGGTCCGCCAGCTTGTCCATGTCATTGGGCGAGTACGACCACAGCGTGGTCACCGCCGCGGCGGCGGTCTTGGCGACCTCGAACTTGTTCTGGACCAGGGCGCGATCCGCCAGATACGGCTGCACCGCGGCACCCGCGAACGCCGACGCACCGACAAACAGGGCCGCCGCCACGACACCCGCGATCAACAGCCTGCGACCGGCAGGACGATGGGGCACCAGCACCACGGGCGCCGCCTCGGACTTCTCCTCGGCTACCTCGTCAACCGCTTCACTGTCCGAAACTTCCTGAGCGGCAGCATCTTCCGGCTCGGCTACGGCAGCCTCGTCGGCCGAAGCGTCAGCAGCCTCGTCAACGGGCTCATCAGCCGGCGCGGCGTCGACGGCCTTCTGCCGAGGCAGCCGGTGCCTGCGCCGGGCGGCCTTGCCCTGCGGGGCACCGGCCGGAGCATCGGCCACAGACTCCCCGGGGGTCACATCACCGGATTCATGCGGCTGATCTTCCACTGCTGCCCTTCCTGCGTAGCCGTTACCACCCAACGCGAGCCACTTTCCACGGTCGCGTTGCCATCCGGCGTCGTCGTCGTCAGCTTCATCGCGATCAGCACGTCCGCGCTGCCGTCGTCGTTCCACCGTTGCACGCCCGCGTCCTCGACGGTCCCCTCCGCAGGCTGTGCGCGGGCCACCTGCATCAGGATCTGGTCGTGCTTGTCCTTGAACTGTTTGGCGAAATCACCGGTGGACTGGCCCGCGATCTTCTCGACGTACGCATTGGCGTGGAAAGGGTCGACCGCGGTGAAGCCCCTCATGAACTCTTTGACATAGCCCAGCACCGCCGCCGACTTGGCCTGGCTCGCCACGTCCTTCTCGTGCTGGACCAGCAGATAGGTGCTGGCCCCGATGGCAGAGACCACCAAAACCGCTGTGACACAGGCAATCACAATCAGCGTCACGCGCCGGGGCGCCGCCGCAACAGCCTTGAAGTACTCACCGGCGACGAAGCGCTCGGCGGCATCGATCTTGCGACGCGGGCTCATCAGCGTCCTCCCCGCGGGCTCTTGAGCACCGTCAGATTCGACAACTGCCACTTGCCGTCATGTGACTTCACGAAGTCGACCCGGACCGTGGCGGTGATGAACCGCAGGGTGTTGGCGTCGACGCCGCGCTGTCCCTGCAGCGCGAGCAGCATGGTCGCCTGATCTGTGCCGGCGCTGAGGATCGCACTGCTCACCGCGTAGTACTGGTTGGTCGTCGGCTTCTTGCTCACCGCCTGCTGCTGCTTGATCAGCTGGTCGCGGTATCCGTCGGTCACCAGCGCCTGGGCGGTCTTGAAGTCGTTCTGATACGTGTCGATGCCGTAGCTCAGGACGTGCTCGACGATCTTGGGACCCTGCTCGGAAATCTGGTGCCGCGCCTCGTCGACCGCGCGGTCATGCCGGAACTGCACGCCGTAGCTCAGCCCCACCGCCGCCAGACAGACCAGGGCGCCCGCCACCAGCACCTGCCCGGCCCGCCGCGACGGGTCCCGCTCGGGAGCCGGGACAACGCGAACTTCGGTGTGCAGCAACAGATCTGCGAAGGTGCGGTGCCGCGGATCCCAGAGCGGCCACAGCCAGCCCAGCAGCACCGCGACGGTGTCCAACAGATGCGCGAGGTCACGCAGGACCAGCCGGCCCATGCCGGCGGGAACGCCGGCAGGGACCCGCTCCACCCGGATGGCGAACAGCGACCGGCCCACGCTCCACCCGGTGATCGACGGCAGCAGCCACCGGTTCACCAGGATCGCGGCCGCGGCCAGCGTCGCCAGGGCGGCGTACACCCACAGCGTCCAGTCGGCCCGGGCGGCGTAGCCCAGCAGTGCCATCACGGTGATGATCGCCAGGCCCAGCAGCACGTCGAGCGCGAAAGCGCCGGCCCGCGCCGGCCACGAGGCCAACACCGGTGCCGCTTCGGACTCGGACCCCGTGCTCACTGCCTCGGCGCTCGTCGTCTCCTCACCAACCGTCACGAGGTGACCTGGTCGAGCTTGGCCACCTTGAACTTTCCGTCCACCGGTGCCATCTGCGCCCGCATCCGGTATCCGACTTCCTTGTCCTTCTCGGCGCTGTTGTTGATCTTCACGCGCACCGCCACCAGGACGTCGATGGATCCGTCGTCGTTGTGCTTCTCGACGGCCGCCCGCATCTGCGAGATCTGCACCTGCACGTTGGCGGCCTTGTACGCCTCGAGCGTGATGCCACTCATGAACGACGCCTGCGTCTGGTACGCGCCGGTGGCGCACTCGATGATCTTCGTCTGCGCGGCGATCATCGCCGTCGTGTCGGGAGCCTGGGTGGCCGTGACGCAGTCCTTGGCCGCCGCGATGGCGGCCGTCTCGTTCGCCGCGAGCGCCTGACTCTCCCGATGCGACTTGAGCGCGAACCAGCCGCCCGCGCCGACCGCGGCGGCCAGCACCACGAGCGCCACGCACACCGTCAGGGCGATGCCCCGCCCGATGCGGGCGGGGCGCTGCGCGCCCTCTGATTCGCCGGTTTCGCCCGGCACCAATCCCGAACTGCTCCTCGCGTGCGCCTCGATCGATTCCTCGGCAGACGGCTCTGTCGTCACCACGTCCTGCGACGTGACGTCCTGCTCATCGGTGGGGTTCAGCTGGCTGGTGCCAGCATCTCCTTCCATCCGTCGTCTCCTGGGTTGCTCGAGTTACTGACCGAATACTTCACACCGTTCGGTCCGACCACCTGACCGCTCTGCGGGTTGTAGGTGGCCTCTGGTCCTGCTGCCGGAGTGTAGAGGCACTTGTTGGGTTGCTGCCCGCTGCACTCCACCGTGCCCTGCCCCGGTGCACTGACCGGGTCACTGGACGGCGCCGACGCCCGCTCCGGGGGCGGCAGCATGTTGGCCGGCAGCGGGTTCATCCCGTTGTTGATCGACGGCGCCGGGATCACCTTGCCGGGGTCGACCGGCTGATCACAGCGCGCGGCGGGAGCCGGGCAGTTCACGATCTGGTCCGGCGTGCCGTACCACGGGTTGGTACCCAGCGGCTCGTACGGCTTGTTGTCGCGGCACTCCATGGGGCTCGCCGCGCGCTTCGCCGGGTTGTCCACACAGGGCAGGTTGCGGGAACCGCGGACCGTGTTCTGGGCGTCCTTCGGGATCTTGCAGTACAGACCCGACTCCAGCGGTGCGGTCGACGTGTCCGCCGGGGACCGCCACTTCGACGCCGGCAGGAAGCCGGTGAGGCAGGGCGGCGGCTGGTTGATGCCCAGTGCCAGGTTGATGGGCAGTTCCTTCTCGTAGACCGCGGTCAGCGAGTCGACGATCGGACCGGCCATCGGGAGCACGACGAGCACCTGTTCGAGGCCCTTGTTGTAGCGCTTCAGCATGTCGAGCACGATCTCGACGTTGGCCAGCGACTGCGGCAACGCGTCGCGGACCTCACCGAACACGGCGTTGAGCTGATCGGCTGTCGGCGCACCCTGCTGGATGGCGCTCCGCAGCGCCGCGTCCTGCTGGGCCGACTGCCCGGCCAGGACATTCAGGTTCCGGGCCCACCGCGAGATGGCGTCACCGGACTTGACCTGGCTGTCGATGATCGGCCCCGAGTTCTGAATGATGTTGTCGACCGAACCGAGGTTGTCCTTGAAGTCCCCCGCCAGCGCCTGGGTGCCGTCGACGAGGTGCTGCAGTGACGGGCCGAGACCACCGACCGCCTCCGCGGTGTAGTCGAGCAGGGCCCCGATCTTCTCCTTGGGCAGGGCTTGGAGCGCGTTCTGCGTCGCGTCGAGCGCCGGGCCGACCTCCTTGGGCACCGAGCCCTTGGTGATGGTCTGACCGGAAGAGAGGTACTTCTTGGACGGGTTCTCCGGCGGCACGAGGTCGATGAACTGCTCACCGACGGCAGACACCGAGTGCACGTTCGCCACGACGTTGTCCGGAATGTCCACATCGTTGTTGACGTCCATGGTCACACGCGCGCCGGTGACCGTCGGCTCGACGGACAGCACCTTGCCCACCTGGTTACCCAGGTAGGTGACGTTGGCGGTCTTGTACAGGCCGCCCGAGTTGGGCAGTTCGGCGTACAGCCGATGCATACCCACACCGAGGTAGGTCGGCAGCTTGAGGTACACCAGGGACAGCCCGACGAGAGCCGCCACGGTCACGATGCTGAAGATGATCAGCTGAATCTTCAGAAAACGGGTAAGCATCGGTCACTCGCCCCTTTCGATTCGCGGGCCGCCCGGTGCGTTGGCCGGGTTCGGGGTGAATCGGACGTCCGGGATCATCGTCGCCGGGTCACGGCCCCACGACTGTTCCAGAGCCCGAGCCATACCCGACAGACCGGTGCCGGTCAGGATGCCGTTGTCGATGGCACTCAGCGTCAGGTCGAGGTGCAGCGAGAGGTTCATGTAGTCGCCGCGGATCACCTTGGGGATGTTGTCGATCGGGAACGGCAGCGTGAACAGCAGCTTCATGGCCGGCACTAGGTTCGGTGACGTCTTGGCGATCTGCTTGAGCGCCCGCTGCAACGTCGCGAGATTGGTGTGCAGGTTCGCGTTGCTGTTCGACAGCGTGGTGTCCGCAGCCTTCGACAACCGGCCCAGCGCCAGCACGGCGTTCGAGAACAGGTCCTGGGTCTTGTTGAAGTGCTCGATCAGCGGCGGCGTCTCGGTCAGCACCCGATCAAGGGTGTCGTTGCGATCCGCGACGACCTTCAGCAACGTGTCACTGGAGCGAATGGCCCGCGTGATGTCCTCGCGCTGCTGATTGATCTCGTCGGTGAACGTGTCCAACCGGTGCAGGAACTCTTTGATCTGATCCGCGCGCCCGTTGAGGATGTTGTAGACCTCGGACTGGATCTTCTCGACGTTCGGCACACCGCCGCCGTTGAGGATTCCGGAGATACCGGCCAGCGTCCGCTCGATGGTCGGGTACGCCGACGAGTTCTTCAGCTCGATGGTGTCGCCGTTGCGCAGCGGCTGGGGCGACGGATCGGCAGGCGGGTCCAACTCGAGGTGCTGGGCACCCAGCAGGCTGGTCTGGCCGATCTTGGCCTGCACGTTGCGCGGCAGGTTGATGCCGGGGTTCAGATCCACCGTGAGGGTGGGCACCCAGTTCTTCAGCTCGATGGCACGCACCCGGCCGACGAACACGTCGGCCACCCGGACCCGGCTGTTGGCGTTGAGGCCCAACGTTTCCGGCATCTGGATGTAGATCGTCGAGTGGCCGTCCACCGTGCCCGGACCACCGGGCAGCGGCACGTTGGCGATACCGCGCCAGCCGCAGGAGCTGAGGATCAGCGCCGCTGCCGACAACACGCCGGCCCGGCGGGCGTTACGCGCCCACCTGCTGCGGCGCGACGATGCCGAGGGTGACTTCGGCCCCATGGACCCGGTCATCATTGGCCTCCAACTTCGGCAGGAAGTGCGGGTCCGGCCGGCGCGGGCGCCGGAGCCGGTCCTGGGGCGGGCCCAGGTGCCATGGCACTCATCGGGCTCGGGTCGTTACCCGGTCGCGGCGGCGAGACCGGTCCCGGCTGCGGGTACCACGGCGGGGGCAGCGGGCTGCTCTCGTTGTAGGCGTTCGGCGGACCCGCCATGTTGACGCCACCGGTCGGCGGGATGATGTCCGGGCCGCCCATGAGCTCGTCCAGCGACTCCGGCGTCAGCAGGTCCTGCGTCGACTGTCCGACCTTGAGTCCCTGCATGCCCGGCGCCGTGATCCAGCCCGGCTCGTGCTGGCCGTGCGACCACGGGGTGTCGGGCGAGAACACACCCGGCACGGTCGTGTCCTTGTACCCGCCCGGGGGCTGCAGGCGCGGCTCCGAGTAGGTGACCAGCTTCGGCAGCGTCATGGCGGTGGTCGCCATGTTGATGCCGAACGGCAGGTAGTTGAACTTGATCGCGTCCATGACCGGCGCCAGGTACTGCGCGCACAGCTCGGCGGAGTCCTGGTAGCCCAACCGGCTACCGGCCTGGATCGAGCTGCAGATGAATTGCAGCGGGTTCGAGAAGTTGGTCACGCCCGGCAGCACACCGGAGGCGATCAGACCGCCGGTGGCCGGCGAGTAGATGTTCTCGAGGTTGGCCAGGAAGTTCGGGTACGCGTGCAACGCCCGCTCCAGGCCGTCGCGCGGCTCCGGCTGCAGGATGGCCGACGTCGCCTCCGAGACATCGTTGATGTCGTGGGCCAGCACGCTGCCGTTCTTGTCCAGGAAGCTCCGGGTCGTCGTCATGACCTGGTTGAGGTCCTTGAGCGCCGACGCCAGCTCCTGGTCGGTGTTGGTGAACTTGTTCGTGAACGAGGCCAGGTCGTTGTTCAGCGAGACGAACTGCTGGTCACTCTTGTGCAGCGCGTCGACGAACACCGCCAGGCTCTTGATCACCTGGAAGAAGTCACCGCGACCCGTGTTCAGGGTGTTCACCGCATCCGACAGACCCTTGAGGGTCTTGTTGAACTGGGCGCCCTTGCCCTCGAAGCCGTCCGCGAACGACTCGATGATGTCGCCGAACGGGCCCTTCGGCTGCTCCTTGGTCGGACCCAGCTCGGCGAGGATGCGCGTCAACTGGTTGCGCAGCTCGTCGTACTCGATCGGGATCTGGGTGCGTTCCTTCGGGATCACGGCACCCTCGGCCATCGTCGGCCCGCCGGTGTACGGCGGCGACAGCTGGATCACACGGGACGCGACGAGGCTCGGGTTCAGCACCGACGCCGATGCGTTCTGCGGCACCTTGAAGTGATTCGAGTAGTGCATGACGACCTTCATCTGGTCGCCGTGCGCCTCGATGGTGTCGATGGCACCGACCTCGACGCCCATGATCAGGACCTTGTCGCCCGGATACAGCGCGAGGACCTCGGGGAAGTACGCCGTGATCGTCGTGGTGGTGATCTTGCGGTACAACTGCAGACCGAAGAAACCGAGGAGCACGATCGCCACGAGCGCGATCGCACCACCGATGACCGTCCCCTTGGACAGGTTCGGCTTCTTGATGTTCCGGATGTTGAAAACAGTCGACATCGTGGCGGCCCTATCCTTGCGACCCTGGCGGGAGGAACGGCGGGTTACCCGGCAACGGCGCGGTACCGGCCGGACCGGCGCTGGGACCCGGTCCCGGCGGCGCCGGCGGCGCGATCAGCGGCCCGGGGATCGGAGCGAATCCAGGCGCGATGTCGCTGTCACCGGGCTGCGGCGTCAGCGGAACCGTCCGGGCACCGACGGGCGCCGGCGGCAACGGCACCGGCGTACCGGGCACGTTCTCAGCCGGCTGTCCCGGGAAGGCGGCCGACGGCACACCAGGTCCGGTGGGAACACCGGCGGGGTTCGGCGCCGACGGGATGACGTCCGGCGGACCGTAGGCCGGGCCACCGAACGGACCGACGCTGAGGTGCGAGCACGGCAGCGGATCGGCCGGCGACGGATCGGCACCCGCTCCCGGGGTGTACGAGCACGGCGAGCCGGGGGGCACCGCCGGGCCGGGGTGCTCCGGTGTGCCTTCGAGCTTCGGCGGGGCCGGCGGCGGCGCACCGTTGGCGAAGCGCTTGCCGTTGGGATCCGGCCACTGGGCCTCCGGCAGACCGGCGCTGCGCCAGAAGTCTTCGGGGTTCAGGCCACGCTTCTTGAACGCGGCATCCACGAACGGCTGCATCAGCTGCGGCGGCAGGATGTTCTCGACCATGACCTTGAAGTACGGGCCAGAGGCAATGACCTCCGACAGGGAGGCCACGAACTTGCCGGCGGACACCAGGGTGTCGGCCAGGTCCTGCTTACGGGCGACCAGGATGTCGCCGATGGTCCGGAGCTGTTCCAGGACGTGGTTGATGTTCGGGTTCTCGTCGATGGTCGCCTTCAGCTGGTGCGACACCCGCGAGACGCGCTCCAGCAGCAGGCTGATGGCCTCGCCGCGCTGGTTCAGCGAGTGCAGCAGTGCCTGGGCATTGACCAGCAGCGCGTTCACCTGACCACTGCGGTCGCCGAGGATCGTGGCGATCTTGTTGGCATTGCCGAGCAGCGAGCGGACCTGTTCGTCGCGCTTGCCGATGGTCTCGGACAGCTTCTGCACGCCCTCCAGCGCGGCGGTCAGGTGCGGCGACGTCTGATCGACCGTCTCGGACAGGACGTTCAGCGACTCCTTGACGACCTTGGTGTCCCAGCCCTGCGAGGCCCGGGTGACGTCGAAGATGGCGTCGTAGATCTGGTAGGGCGTCGAGGTCTGGCCCAGCGGCAACGTGCCGCGCGGCGGCAGTTTGTGGGCGCCCTTGGCCTCGATCTCGATGGCTTTGCGGCCCAGGATGGTCTCGGTCTTGATCAGCGCGCGGCTGTCCGTACCGATGGTGTTGGTACCGATGTCGAAGCCGATGATCACCTTGTCGCGATCGATGTCCATGCTCTTGACCGTGCCGACGTTGACGCCGTCGATGCGGACGTAGTCGCCGACCATCAGGCCACCGGAATCGCTGAACTGGCCGTAGTACGTCGGCGCAGCAAACAGCATCGGCACCTGGGTGACTGACGCACCCACGGCCGTGACGAGCACGACGGCCGCCAGACCCATCATGCCTCTGCGGACCCGATCGGACCCTTCTATGGACCTCACTTCGGCGTGCACCTTCCCGACGGCTGGTTGGTGAGCTTGACTGTGCGCACGGGGCCACCCGGCTGCAGACCGTTCATCTTCAACTCGATGTCGCAGACGTAGAAGTTGAAGAAGTCGCCGTAGACACCACCGGAACGACCCAGGATTTTCAGTGCCTGGGGCACCTTCTGCAACGTGTCGTTGAGCTGTTCCTTCTGGTCGACCAGCGACTGCTGCGTGGTCTCGAGGTAGCCGAGCGTGCTGTGCAGCAGCTCGCGGTTGTCGCCCAGCAGGTCGGCGAGCGAGCCGGCCGCGTTGCTGATGTTCGCCACCGAGTCCGCGATCGGATCGGAGCGCTGCTTCAGCCCGGTGACCAGGGACTCGAAGTTCTTGATGGTGTCGTCGAACTGCTTCTGGTGCTTGACCGTGGTGTCGAGCACCGTGTTGAGGTTCTTGATCACCTCACCGATGGCCTGGTCCTGCTCGCCGATGGTCGAGGAGAACGACGCCGTCTGATCGAGGATGTTGTTGATGGTGCCGCCCTCGCCCTGGAAGATCGTGACGAGCGACGAGGCGATGGTGTTGACCTTCTGCGGATCCAGCGACCGGAACAGCGGCCGGAAGCCGCCCACCAGGGCATCCAGGTCCAGGGCCGGCTCGGTACGGTCGACCGGGATGGTGCCGCCCGGGGGCAGCACCTGGTTGCTGTCGCCGCGGCGCAGGTCCAGGAACCGGTTGCCGATCAGATCGAGGTAACGGATGTGGGCCGTGGTCCCCTGGTAGAGCGACAGGGACTTGTCGACGGTGAAATGCACCCGCGACCTGCTGCCACCGTCGATCAGTTCGACGTCGGTGACCTTGCCGACCTCGACGCCGTTGGCGCGCACGAACTGGTCGGCCTTCAGACCGCTGCTGTTGGTGAAGATCGCCGAGAACTCGTTGGTCCGGCTGAACCGGAACTGACCGAAGACGATGAAGATGCCTGCCGTGAAGGCCAGCAGGACCGCGGAGAAGATGGCGAGTTTGATCGCCGTGCCCTTGATGCTCATGGGTTGATCGTGTTCTCCCCGTCTTGACGACCCCAGACGTACTCCGATGCGAACGGCGATCCGAGACCGAAGTGGTTGTACGGCGCGATCGATGCGCCGGTGTCCATCACCATGTAGGGCATCGGGAGGATGTCCTTGGTGACCGTCCAGCAGCCCGGGCGTCCCATCGGACCGCCGGAGGCGTTGATCCGTGGGAGGTTGTCCGGGTACACGTACTGGTTGGCCGCACCGACGAGCTCGGTGTGGGTCACCAGCGAGTAGCCGTTGCCACCGAGGCCCTTGGCCGCGGCCGGCGCACCGGCGGCGAATCCGCGGAACAGGCAGTCGAGCTCAGGGGCGTACTTGTCGAGCACCCGGGAGGTCGGCAGCAGGTCCTCGGCGCCGCGGACCAGGTAGGGGCCACCGCGCTCGAGGATGTCACCACCGGTGTTGCCGAGGCCGACGGCCGACATGAGGGCCTGGTCGATGGTGCCGCGCTGGTCGTTCAGCGTGCGCTCGGTGGTCACCGCGTTCTTCAGGCCGTCCCACAGATCCGGGGAGGCCTTCGAGTACACCTCGGACAGGTCGGCGAGGGCCTTGGTGTCGTGCCGGATGGTCGGCATCCGCTGGTTCAGGTCGGCCAGGATGAAGTTGCCGTTGACCAGCGACTGCCCGAACTTGTCACCGAGACCGTCCAGCGCCTGCGCGGCGGCGGTCAGGGTGGCGTTCAGCTTGATCGGGTCGACCTGCTCGGAGATCGCCGTGATCGTCTCGAACAGGGTGTTGAGCTCGGTGGTGACGCAGGCCGTGGCCGGTGTCGGGGGCGAGCACTTGGAGACGTCGATGGTGTCGCCGCTCTTGAGCCGCGCGTGTTCGGGATCGGTCGGCGAGGTGAACGAGACGTACTTGCTGCCGAAGACCGTGGTGGCCAGCAGCTTGGTGTTGACGTTCTTGGGCAGCAGTTCGAGGTACTTCGGGTCGACATCGAGCTGCAGGCGGGCCTTCGTGTCGTCTTCCTTGCCGACGACGTTGATCTCCTTCACGCGGCCGATGGGGACCCCGTTGTAGGTGACCTTCGAGCCCGGGTCCATCGACAGCCCGGACCGGGGCGACACCACATACAGCTTGGCCTTGGTGTCGAAGTAACCGCGGAACTGGAACCAGACCACCACCAGGACGAGGGCGGAGACCACCGCAAGGATGACGCCGACGACCTTGTACGGCGGCGTGCGGTCGGTGTTGAGCGGCGCGTGGACCTGCCCCTCGGCGACGGGCGGCTTCGGCTGTGGGTTCGTCATCGCGTCACACCGTCAGGTTGAAGTTCGGGTCGGTGCCGTACAGCGCCAACGAGAAGAGCAGGACGACAACGACATTGGAGATCAGCGACGTACGCATCGAGCGGCCCACGGCCTCGCCCACGCCGACCGCACCGCCGCTGGCGTAGTAACCGAAGTACGCGTGGTTGAGCAGCACCACCATCGACATGATGATGACCTCGAGGAACGACCACATCACGTCGTCGACCCGCAGGAACGTGTGGAAGTAGTGCTCGTACGTACCGACCGACTGGCCGTAGAAGAGCGTGGTGACCAGCTGCGCCGACAGGAACGACAGCAGGATGGCCAGCGCGTACAGCGGGATGATGACGACCATGCCGGCGATCAGGCGGGTCGACACCAGGAAGGACAGGGACTTGACGCCCATGACCTCGAGGGCGTCGACCTCTTCACTGATGCGCATGGCGCCCAGCTCGGCGGTGGCGCCGGCGCCGACGGTCGCGGCCAGCGCCGTACCGGTGACGACCGGTGCGACGACGCGGATGTTGGCGAGTGCGGCGAAGAAGCCGGTGAACGCCGCGACACCGATGTTGCCCAGTGAGGCGAAACCCTGAATGGCGATCAGTGAGCCCGCCGCCAGGGTGACGAAGCCGATGATGGCGACGGTGCCGCCGATGACGGCCATGGCGCCGGTGCCCATGCCGACCTCGGCGATCAGCCGTAAGACCTCTTTGCGGTAGAAGCGCAGCGCGTGCGGAATGTGCCCGACGGCCGTCACGACGAAGACGCCGACGTGGCCGAGGCTGGCGAGCAGGCGGCCCGGGGCGCCGCCGAATTCCCTGACGCGGGAGAAGAGCCGCGGGAATCGGCCCTGCAGAACTGTCGATGTGCTCA
This sequence comes from Mycobacterium sp. SMC-18, assembly GCF_045310895.1. Taxonomy (NCBI): domain Bacteria; kingdom Bacillati; phylum Actinomycetota; class Actinomycetes; order Mycobacteriales; family Mycobacteriaceae; genus Mycobacterium; species Mycobacterium sp. SMC-18. The sequence continues at coordinate 289,155 of NZ_JBJIAL010000002.1, read as the reverse complement.
TGTCGCTACCCGGCCTGCGTTCCGAACTTGATACCGATGGTGGTGAGCACGACGTTGACCGCGAACAGGGCGATGACGCAGAGCACCAGTGTTTCGTTCACCGCGGTACCCACACCCTTCGAGCCGCCCGCCACGGTGAGCCCGCGGTAGCAGCCGACCAGGCCGGCGATCAGGCCGAAGACGGTGGCCTTGAGCACCGAGATCACGACCTCGGGGAAGCCCGTCAGCAGCGTCAGCGTCGACACGTAGGCGCCGGCGTTGACGTTCTGGATGTACACACCGAAGAAGTAGCCACCGACCAGACCGATGATGATCACCGCGCCGTTGAGCATGAAGGCCACGAACGTGGAGGCAACCACGCGGGGCACGACCAGGCGCTCGATCGGATCGATGCCGAGCACCTCCATGGCGTCGATCTCTTCGCGGACGGTCCGGGCGCCGAGGTCGGCGCAGATGGCCGTCGAACCGGCACCGGCCACCACGAGCACCGTCACCAGCGGTCCCAGCTGGGTGACGGCACCGAGGGCGGCGCCTGCGCCGGACACGTCGGCCGCACCGAATTCACCGAGCAGGATGTTCAGTGTGAAGATGATCAGCACCGTCAGAGGAATGGAGACGGCCAGGGTGGGCAGGAACGCCACCCGGATCAGGAACCAGCACTGAAGGATGAACTCCTTCCACTGGAACGGCCGCGAGACCAGCGCCTTGAAGGTGAGGATGCACATCTTGACGAAGCCACCCACCTTGGTGAATGGCTTGTCGAGCTGGTCCTTGAGATACCCGACCAGGGAGTTGTCAGAGGCTGTCACCGATCAGCCTTCCCTTCCGGAAAGCGGCCGTTCCGCGGCGTCACGCGTGGCACGTCCCCTCCTTAGCCACTAGCACAAACTGAGTGATTTCTGTCTCGCTACTCCCGAGTAGTAAGACGGACCACAGGACTGTACCCGATACACCGCGTACCCCGTGACCCAACTGAGGGATAATTGCGTTCAGTTTCAGCAAACGCGACATGGGCCCATCCGCCCTCCACTCAGGTGGTCGAATTTCTCAGCGCGACGTCACTTGCCGCGCTCACGACACACTTGTATCACCGAACCGCGCGCGGAGTTCCGTTTTAAGAACCTTGCCAGAAGGATTTCGCGGTAATGCGTCGACAATTTCCAGCGCTTTCGGGTGCTTGTAGCGCGCCAGTCGTTCGGTCAGGAAATCGTCGAGATCCGCCAGGGTCAGGGCACTTTCGCGTTCGGCGTCCACATTGGCCGTCACAGCAACGACGGCGACCGGGACCTCGCCCCACTTTTCATGCGGACGTCCGATCACCGCAACTTCGGTAATCGACGGGTGCGCGGCCAGAATGTTCTCTACTTCTGCGCAGTAAATATTTTCGCCGCCGGAAATAATCATGTCTTTTTTACGATCGACGACCCAGATGTAACCCTCTTCGTCTTGGCGAACCAAGTCACCGGAATGGAACCAACCGCCGGCGAAAGCCTCGGCTGTCGCCTTCGGGTTGTTCCAGTACCCCGCCATGAGGGTGGGCGCACGGTAGACGATCTCCCCGACCTCGCCCACCGGGACGTCATTCATGTTGTCGTCGACGACCCGGGCGGCCACGGTCGGGATGACCCGGCCCACCGACCCGAGCTTCCGCAGCGCGTCCTGGCTCAGCAGCATGCACGTCACCGGCGACATCTCGGTCTGGCCGAACGCAGCAAAGATCTGGGTTCCCGGGAACGTCGACGCCATCTCCCTCAAAAGAGTGTCCGATGCGGGCGCCGCACCCCAGGAAAGGACGCGCAGTTTCACGTCGCGCGGCTTGGCCTGCTGCGCCGCGCACACCGCCTGCCACTGCGCCGGGACCAGGAAGATCGACGAGACTCCCTCGGCCTCCAGCACGTCGAGCAGCGCGCCGGGATCGAACGCGCCGAGAGGGTAGATGACGGTCGGCAGACCCAGGAGCAGGCCGCCGATCATGTTGCCGATGCCGGCGATGTGGAAGAAGGGGACGCCGATGAAGCCGACGTCGTTGTTGATGTCCGGCGCGATCGTGAACAGGTTGGTCATGGCCTGGCCCATGATGTTGACGTGCGTGAGCACGGCGCCCTTCGGATAGCCCGTGGTGCCCGAGGTGTACATGATCAGCGCCGGAGAGTCCTCGGGGATGTCGACAGGTGCGGGCGGCGCACCGTCCTCGGCGAGGACGTCCTCGTAGCCCAGCACGGTCCCCTCGGTGGCGCCGCCGGCGACGATCACCGTCGCCAGCGACGGTTCCAGCTCCCGCACCGCGGTGGCGACGGGAGCCAGCACCTGCTCGGTGATCACGGCTCTCGGGTCGCAGTCCCGCACCAGGTAGGCGATTTCGGGCGGGGTCATCCGGAAGTTGACCGGGACGGCGATGGCCCCGAGGAGGTTGGCGGCCAGGAACGACTCGACGTATTCGGTGCGGTTCAGCATCAGGATCAGCACACGATCGCCGAAGCCGACCCCTCGACGGCTCAGCGCTCCCGCGAGCTGGGTGACGCGTCGCTGCAGTTCACCCCAGGTGACCGTGTGGCCGACGAAACGCAGCGCGGTCCCGTCGGGTTGCATGAGGGCGTGCCGGGCCAGGTGGGTGGTCCAGTTCTGCCGGCGGGCCAGATACGGCTGCTCGAGTGCTGCGGATGACACGGTCTGCTCCTGTGTCTCGATCGGCATCGTGGCGGAGTTGAAGTGATCGCGACAAACGATGCTGATATTTGATCAAATATAGTGTTGCCGCCGTCACAATAGGACGCCCGCACCATCCGGACAACCGCCGGGTGCCCGCTGCTCCGCCCTCGGAAGCCCTCAGAAGAAGGAATGCCGTGAACGCCTCGGCTCAATCGCTGCCCGGCCTGCGCCGGCGGGAACAGCTGTCCGACGAGGTGGCGGGCCATCTCCGGGCGGCGATCATGTCGGGCACCCTGCGGCCCGGCACGTTCGTGCGGCTCGACGAAACCGCCGCCGCGCTCGGCGTGAGCATCACGCCGGTCCGCGAGGCGCTGCGCACCCTTCGGGGCGAAGGCATGGTCCAGCTCGAACCCAACCGCGGGCACGTGGTGTCGGCCTTCACCCGCGACGACATCGACGACATCTTCTGGCTGCAAGCCACCATCGCCACCGAGATCGCCGCGACCGCGGCCCGGCGCATCACCGAACCCGTCATCGCCGAACTCGACCGACTCACCGACCAACTGGCGGACGCCGTCGCAACGGGCGACGCCGACGCCATCGCTCTGGCGGAGTTCCTGTTCCACAAGGAGTTCAACCGTGCTGCGGGCCGGACCAAGCTGGCCTGGTTCCTGCTCAACGCGGCGCGGTATCTACCGGTCCGGATCTACGCCACCGACCCACTCTGGGGCGAAGAGGCCGTGGCCAATCACCGCGAACTGATCGCGGCCTTGCGGGACAAGAACATCGACGAAGTCGTGCGACAGACCCGCCGGCAGTTCGACGATGCCGCACAGCGCCTGACGGGGCGCCTCGACGAGCTCGGGTTGTGGCCTGCTTAGTTGGCGGCGAGCTGCTCGGCGCGGGTTTTCAGGTTGCCGGCCAGGTGATCCAGCGCGTCGTTCACGACCTTCTTGACCATCATTGCCGGGATACCCGGCATGTCGACCTCGACGTCCATGTCAACTGTCAGCAGGGCGCTCGCCCCGAGGTCGACCACGGAGAACAGCTGCTCCTGCTTGGAGAACAGGTTGCCCTGCTGCATGACCGTCTGAATCTGGCCGTCGCCCGGGTAGTAGACGGCCTGGATGTAGGAACCGTCCATGCCCTGGATCTTGGTGTCCAGGCGGAGCTGGCTGGGCCGTCCGTCGTCGTAGCGGTGCAGGATCCAGCAGCCGGTGACCTCTTCGTTCCACTGCGGGTAGGCCTCGAAATCGGCCACGATCCCCAGGATCTGCGCAGCGGGTGCGGCCACCTCGACGGTCTTGCTCACGATCGGCATGGGCCGAAGCATATCGAGGCCGATATTGCGTTGGTCCCGCACGTGTCTCCGTTGACCCTGTACTGACGGCGCCCGGCTCTCGACATTTCCCGCCCTGGATACAGGCTCAACCTGTACGGCGCCTGCCCGGCCCTTGACCCTGCGCGTAGGGCGCATTTGTGCGAGTGACCGATGCCGCCACCGCGGAGTCAGCTGACGACGGCGGTCTCCAGCAGTTCCCGGATCGGAGCCGGGATCGGGACGGGACGACGAGCATCGCGGTCGACGTAGACGTGCACCCAGGAACCGACCGCCGCAGGGTTATGGTCCCCGTCCGCCCACAACCCGGTGCGGTAGGTGACGCTGCTGTTGCCCAACCGGGTCACCGCCAGCCCGACGACCAGTTGCGACGGGAACTTCAGCTCGGCGAAGTACCGGCAGCCGGATTCGGCCACCACCCCGAGCCACGGCGCGGCCACCGGGTCGACGTCGCACGTGGTGTTGATCCACGCGTTGATCGCCGTATCGAACAGCTCGTAGTAGACCGCGTTGTTGAGGTGGCCGAACATGTCGTTGTCGGTCCAGCGGGTCTGCACGGGCCAGTGCACCGGAAACTCTGCGGTGGTCAGTGCCTGCTCCATGCCGGCCAGTCTGTCAGGCTGGTGCCATGTTGATTCGCGGTGCCGTACTCGAAGAGATCGGGCGCGCCCGCCCCTACGCCGAATCGAAGCCGCTCACCATCAGCGAGCTGGACCTGGAGGCCCCGGGCGACGGCGAGCTGCTGGTGCGTATCGAAGCGGCCGGGCTGTGTCATTCCGATCTTTCTGTGGTCGACGGCAACCGGGTCCGCCCGGTGCCGATGCTGCTCGGTCACGAAGCGGCCGGAATCGTCGAACAGGTCGGCGGCACTTCGGATTTGGCGGTGGGGCAGCGCGTCGTCATGACGTTCCTGCCACGCTGCGGCCAGTGCCGGTCCTGCGCGACGGACGGCCTGGCACCCTGCATTCCCGGCAGCGCCGCCAACGGCGCGGGCACGTTGCTCGGCGGCGACACGCGGTTATCCCGAAGCGGTACAACGGTTCTCCATCACCTGGGGGTGTCGGCCTTTGCGACGCACGCGGTGGTGGACCGCCGTTCGGTGGTGCCCGTCGACGCCGATGTGCCACCCGTCGTCGCCTCGCTTCTCGGCTGCGCGGTGCTGACCGGCGGCGGCGCGGTGCTCAACGCCGGACAACCGAAGCCCGGCCAGACGGTGGCCATCGTCGGCATGGGCGGCGTCGGCATGGCCGCGATGCTCACGGCGCTGGCGCACGACGACGTGCGGGTGGTCGCCGTGGACCGGCTGCCAGACAAGCTCGAGCAGGCCCGCGCGCTCGGTGCGCACGACGCCGTCACCGATCCGGGAGACCTCAAGGCCGATGTGGTGATCGAGGCGGCCGGCCACCCCGCGGCCCTCGAGACCGCCATCGGCATGACGGCCCCCGGCGGCAAGACCATCACAGTCGGGCTACCGCACCCCGACGCGCGAATCTCGGTGTCGCCCTTGGCATTGGTCGCCGACGGCCGGTCACTGATCGGCAGCTATCTCGGGTCGGCCGTGCCGGCCCGGGACATCCCGCGTTTCGTCGAGCTGTGGCGGTCGGGTCGGCTGCCGGTCGAGAAGCTGGTGTCAGACACCATCTCGCTGGACGACATCAACACCGGCATGGACGCCCTCGCCGACGGCCGCGCGGTGCGGCAGATCGTGCAGTTCTGAGCTAGAACCAGGAGTCCCGCATCTCGAGCGTCGTGCGGTCCAGCGACTCGAGCAGGTCCAATTGCGGTGCGGTCTTGGGCAATTCGAACCGGAAGAAATACCGGGTCGCCTGCCGCTTGCCGTCGTAGAAGTCGCCGTCCTTGCCCGCGGCGGCCACGAACTGTTCGAGCCACAGCCACGCCACCACGATGTGCCCGAGCGCTTCCAGATAGACGTGGCTGTTGGCCATCACCGCGGGAATGTCGCCCGAGCCGAACATGCCGCCAGTGACGGCGACCAGTCGCTGCCAGGACGCGTCCAGGGCGCCCGCGAGTTCGGCACCCTCACCACCCAGTTCGCCCGCCGCGCGCACCGTCTCCGCGATGACCTGTCCCAGCGCCGCCAGGCTCGCCCCGCCCCGCTGAGTCACCTTGCGGCCCAACAGGTCCAGGCTCTGGATACCGTTGGTGCCCTCGTGGATCGGGTTCAGCCGGTTGTCGCGGTAGTGCTGTTCGACGTCGTACTCGCGCGTGTAGCCGTACCCGCCGTGCACCTGGATCGCCAGGTTGTTGGCTTCCAGACACCACTGCGAAGGCCAGCTCTTGGCGATCGGGGTCAGGATGTCGATCAGCAGGCCGGCCGCATCGGCTTCGTCGTCCGACTCCGCGCTGTGCTGCACGTCCACCAACCGCGCACAGTACAGACCGAGGGCCATGCCGCCTTCGGCATAGGCTTTCTGCGCCAACAGCATTCGTCGCACATCGGGATGCTCGACGATCGGCACCTGCGGAGTCGTCGGGTCCTTGACGTCCAGGGGACGGCCCTGCGGCCGCTCCCGGGCGTACTGCACGGACTTCAGGTAGCCGGTGTAGCCGAGCGCCACGGCACCCATGCCGACGGCCATCCGCGCCTCGTTCATCATCTGGAACATGTAGACGATGCCGCGGTGCGGCTCGCCGACCAGATAGCCGACCGCGCCGTTCTCGCCGCCCGGATTGAACTGCGTGTCACCGAAATTCAGCACCGTGTTGGTGACGCCGCGCTGCCCCATCTTGTGGTTCAGGCCCGCGATGGCGACGTCGTTGCGCTCGCCGATCGACCCGTCGGGGTTCACCAGGTACTTGGGCACGATGAACAGCGAGATCCCCTTCGTGCCGGGAGGTCCGCCGGGCAGCTTGGCCAGCACCAGGTTGACGATGTTGTCGGTGATCTCGTGTTCGGCGCCCGAGATCCACATCTTCGACCCGAACAGCCGGTAGGTGCCGTCGTCGCGCGGTTCGGCGCGGGTGGCCACGTCGGCGAGCGACGATCCGGCCTGCGTCTCCGAGAGCGCCATGGTGCCCGAAAAGCGGCCTGCCAGCATGGGTTTGACGTAGGTCTCGATCTGCTCGGGCGTACCGAACTTGGTGAGCAGATTGGCGTTGGCGATGGTCAGCATCAGGTAACCCGACGTCGACACGTTGGCCGCGGCGATCCACGCGAACGCCGCCTGCGCGACGACGGCGGGCAACTGCGCGCCACCCACCGATTCGTCCATCGACATGCCGATCAGATCGGCGCCGACGAACGCATCCCAGGCCTCTTTGACCTCCGGCACCATCGTGACGGTCTGCCCATCGAAGGTCGGCTCGTTGGCGTCGCTCTTCTTGTTGTGCGGCGCGAAATAGCGTTCGGCCAGTTGCTCGCTGAGGTCCAGTACCCCGTCGAAGGTCTCGCGCGAGTGATCGGCGAACCGCTTGCGGCTGGTGAGTTCGTCGACCTTCAGCCACTCGTACAGCAGGAAGTCGAGGTCCCGGCGGGACAGCAGAAGAGATTTCATCGGACCTCGGTCACCTCTCGATCGCGCTGGTCTGTGTCAGGCGCCGCCGCCGAGAGGGTCCTCGGTGCGGATCGTTTCGTCGCGGATCAGGCCGCGCAGCAGTGCCGTGCTGAATTCGACGGCGATCTCGGAGGCCGTGCGCCGGCCGTGCGGCCGCAGCCACCGGTAGGCGCCCAGTGTCATCCCGATGTAGCCCAGCGCGAGGACATGTGAGTCGCAGTCGTTGAACTCGCCGCTGGCGATGCCGCGATCGATGACGTCGCGGACGTGCTCATAGACGGTCGTCTCCGCCTTGCGGATGTAGGCGACCTGCTCCTCGGTGAACCATTCGGTGATGTACGGCCCCTCCTGGAAGTACACCGCCGCGGATTCGAGGTCGGTGGCGATGCCGGTCAGCAGCCGCCGGGTGAAGTTGAAGATGGTCTCGCGCGCTGAAGCGGTCGGGTCGTCGTGCAGGGCATCGACGGTGAAGTCGGCGGTCGACTTGTAGATGTCCCAGAGGATCAGCGACTTGCTGGCGTAGTAGTGGTACACGGTCGCCTTGTTGAGGCCGACCGCGTCTGCGACGTCATCCATGCGGGTCCCGTGATAGCCGCGGGCCGCGAACAACTTCGCGGCCACCGCCAGCAACTCCTCACGGCGCGACGAGCCGTTCGACCCGTTCGACGCAGCCGAAGCCCCCGCGGGCGATCCCGTGGCAGAACCCTTTGTCGACGACTCTGTGGACATGTCAGCTCACTCTATGCAGCCGGGCGTGCGGCCCGGGACCCAATCAACTGGTTGGCCAGTCTATGCCGTGGGATCTCGGCGGCCGATCTGCCACTCGCATCCGGGCCTCAGCAGCTAAGCTCGCGAGTAACAAGCTTGTCGGTTGGAGGTACCTGATGGATCCGAGCCCGGACTACGACGCGAGCGACGAGGTCGAGTACTTCTTCAACTGGGTCCCGTGGGGCCTGCGCGGCGTATACCCGCCCCCGGCGTACCCCCCGGTGTAACCAACCACCCGAGCATCTCACCTCACCGACCGGTGTGTTGGCGCCTTGCGTCCCACCGGTCGGAATTGTGTGTGCGCACGAACAACTAGCGCAGGTCGAGCCCTTCGACGGGAGTTACGGTAGGTCAACGGGGGCTGTATCCGCGGAGTTGACGGGGTTGGGGGATGTCCTGTGGGCCTATCGATAGCCGACATCGATAAGTGGAACCCGGACTCGCTCGATGCGGTCGGCACAGCGAGCAAAACTCGGGCAGACGCAGCGTCTCAGGCCAGCTCGCGATTGGGCAATCTGTCGGCGTTCGAGAGTTGGCAAGGCTCAAGCGCCAGCGCTGCGCGGCAGCGGACCAACGTGGAAGCGGACGGCCTGGACCAGCACAGCCGCGACGCGGCGGCAGTCGCATCGGCCGCCAAAACCGCCGCCAACGAAGTTCGGCAGACAAAGAACCAGCTCAACGATTTGAGGTCGACGCTGGGGCAGTACGGAATCACTGTCGACGCAAAGAGCAGTCGGGCGGTGCCGCCGGCGAATCTGTCTTCGCTGCCCGCGGCCACCCGCAAGCTGGTGCAGGATTTGACGCACACCGCCCAGCAGTCACTCGACAAGATTCGGCAATCAGCCGACCACGCCGACGCCCTCCTCGCCGAAGCGCTGCAGAAGCAAGCAGGACCCCGCTCCAAGGAGCCGACCGACAAGACCGACGATTCGCCCGGCAACAAGCCGGACCTGCTAATGGATGACAAGGGGTGGCAGTATCCGTGGGATCCGCCACCGCCGGCCGACTCCGCTCCCGGCGGCGGGCGCTGGGACATCGACCCGCAGCCCTACCCGAGCGGGCCGGGCGGCGGACCGCCGGTTGGACCGTTTACCCCGCCCAAGCCGTGGCACCGCGACATCAAACCCCCGATCGAAGGCGGACCCACCGGCTACCAGGACGTCGTCGGCAAAACACCGAACGGATGGGGCGTCGACCCGTCATGGCGGATGCAAGAGAATTACAAATTCCGATTGACGGGCGAAACGTTCAATGGCGCCCCCGACCACACTCGATGGGTGCAGCGCGACGGAAAATGGTATCAAGCAAAATGGGTCGACTATAACTTCGAGGCCGAGCACGTGCGTCGCGGCGTAAGCTCAACCGGGTTTTTCACTCCAAATTTCGGTTTGGGTGAATGGCATCCGATCGATATCAAAGATATCTACCGTGCGCAGGCCGATAACCCACGACTCACGATGTACGTACCCACACCGAGCGGCGGACAGGTAGTGCTCAATCCCAAGCGCCCAGGAGTGTCAGCCCCATGAGAACCCTTTTACGCACGCCCGTGCGCCGCCGAGCGGCACTACTCGTCGCTATCGCGGTAGTTGGATCGGTAATCGCTGCGGCACTGTGGATTTCACAGCGCCGCGACGCTGGCACTCCGTCAGCATCCGATTGCGGCGTCGTGGCCGATGTGGCGCAGGACTGGCGGGCCGTAGGCGAAGCCAGCAATGCCGCGGCCATGCAGCCGGGCGCTGCCGAGGACCCCGAACGTTGGGCTGCTCTTGCACATAAAAGCCGCCAGGCCGCAAATTCGGTATCCGCGCCCGACCTGAAATCCGATTTGGCTTCATGGGCCACCGGATTCGACGAATTCGCCAATATCGCGCGCGATACCGGGAAAGGCCCCGAGGACGTCCGGTTTCAGCGGTTCGTCGATAATTCCAAAAAAGTAGCCGAGGCCACGGACAAATTGCAGGCCGCCTGCCCCAAGATCGCTACGCCCCGAGCATCGAGTTCTTCGGCGGGTTGACGCGTCTCACCTGACCGTCCAGCCCTGATCGGAGATCGGCCGCATCGGAACTGAGTGGACGTTTGCCGTCCAGGAGATCCCACCGGTCGGAATCTGCGTACCCAAATCCGGGCTGATGACGTAGACATATCCAGGCAACGCCCCGGCACCGGACTTTTGGTCGCATTATGAGCGACTGCTAATTTATAAGCGATTGCTAACTGGTATAGGGGGGCAAGAGCACCGTCCCTACGTGGATGGGGGAGACTCTTGCAAGCAAACCAACACAGATCGGATCGGATTCGATGATCATCGGGATTCCCCGCGAGTCTCTGGCTGGTGAGACACGGGTTGCCGCCACTCCTGCAACTGTCGGGCAGCTGATCAAGCTCGGCTATTCGGTAGTGGTTGAGTCCGGCGCGGGTGCCGCGTCCAGTTTCTCCGACGCCGCCTATGTAGAGGCCGGCGCCGACATCGGCTCCCCCTGGGCCGCCGACATCGTGCTCAAGGTCAACGCCCCTGACGACGCCGAGATCGCGTCCCTCAAGGACGGCGCCACCCTGGTCTCGCTGATCTCCCCGGCCCTCAAGCCGGAACTGCTCGAGAAGCTCGCCACCCGCCCGATCACGGTGCTGGCCATGGACGCGGTGCCGCGTATCTCGCGCGCCCAATCCCTGGACGTGCTGTCGTCGATGGCCAACATCGCCGGCTATCGCGCCGTCGTCGAGGCCGCCCACGCCTTCGGCCGGTTCTTCACCGGCCAGGTCACCGCCGCCGGCAAGGTCCCGCCGGCCAAGGTTCTCGTCGTCGGTGCCGGTGTCGCCGGTCTGGCCGCCATCGGCGCCGCCGGCTCGCTCGGTGCCGTCGTCAAGGCCACCGACCCCCGCCCCGAGGTCGCCGATCAGGTCGCCTCCCTCGGCGGCGAGTACGTGTCCGTCGACCCCAACGCGGGTGAAGTGTCGGCCACGGGCTACGCCAAGGAAATGGGCGACGACTACAAGGCCCGCGAAGCCGAGCTCTACGCCGAGCTGGCCAAAGACGTCGACATCATCATCACCACCGCGCTGATCCCGGGCCGCCCGGCACCGCGCATCATCACCGCCGACATGGTCGCCTCCATGAAGCCCGGTTCGGTGATCGTCGACATGGCCGCGGCCAACGGCGGCAACGTCGAGGGCACCGTCAAGGACCAGGCCATCGTCACCGACAACGGCGTGACGATCATCGGCTACACCGACCTGGCCGGCCGCCTGCCCGCACAAGCCTCCCAGCTGTACGGCACCAACCTGGTCAACCTGCTCAAGCTGCTCACCCCGGAGAAGGACGGCCAGGTCGTCCTGGACTTCGACGACGTGGTACAGCGCGGCGTGACCGTCGTCCGCGACGGCGAGATCACCTGGCCCCCGCCGCCGGTGCAGGTCTCCGCCGCCCCCGCCGCCCAGCCTGCCGCCGCGCCCGCGGTGTCTCAGGCCAAGGAGCCGATGTCGACGCAGCGTCGCCTCGGCATCACGTTCGCCGCCGCCGCGGTGCTGTTCTTGCTGATCGCCGCTTCCCCGGCCGCCCTGCAGGTCCACCTGACGGTGTTCGCGCTGGCGATCGTGATCGGCTACTACGTGATCGGGCACGTACACCACGCCCTGCACACCCCGCTGATGTCGGTGACCAACGCGATCTCCGGAATCATCGTGGTCGGCGCGCTGCTGCAGATCGGGCATCACAACACCCCGATCACCGCCCTGGCGGCCGTGGCGATTCTGCTCGCCAGCATCAACGTCTTCGGTGGCTTCGCGGTGACCCGCCGCATGCTGGCCATGTTCTCCCGCAGCTAGAGCCTGCTGACCTAAAGAACCTTTGGAACGGATTCATGTTCAACGCAGAAACCATCACCAACGTGGCGAACGCGGCCTACGTCGTCGCCGCCCTGTTGTTCATCCTCGCTCTGGCCGGCCTGTCCAAGCACGAGACCTCCAAAGCCGGTAACGCCTTCGGCATGGCCGGCATGGGCGTCGCCCTGGTCGCCACCATCGTCCTGGCCATCAACAAGCAGATCGAGCCCCTGGGCCTGGCGCTGCTGATCGGCGCCATGGCCATCGGTGCCGCCATCGGCCTGTGGCGCGCCCGCATCGTCGAGATGACCGGCATGCCCGAACTGATCGCGCTGCTGCACAGCTTCGTGGGTCTGGCCGCCGTGCTGGTCGGCTGGAGCGGCTACCTGCACGCCGAGTTCGACCCGAACAGCCAGGGCGCCCTCGAGCTCGCCAAGGAAGGCATGCTCGGCATCCACTCCGCCGAGGTCTTCATCGGCGTGTTCATCGGCGCGGTGACCTTCACCGGTTCGATCGTGGCCAACCTGAAGCTGTCGGCCAAGATCAAGTCCGCGCCCCTGATGCTGCCCGGCAAGAACTTCCTCAACGTCGGCTCGCTGGTGGTGTTCATCGCGCTGACCGTGTGGTTCTGCATCTCCCCGAACCTGTGGCTGCTGGTCGGCGTCACCGTCCTGGCGCTGCTGCTGGGCTGGCACCTGGTCGCCTCCATCGGCGGTGGCGACATGCCCGTGGTCGTGTCGATGCTCAACAGCTACTCCGGTTGGGCCGCGGCCGCCTCGGGCTTCCTGCTGTCCAACGACCTGCTGATCATCACCGGCGCGCTCGTCGGCTCCTCCGGTGCCTACCTGTCCTACATCATGTGCAAGGCCATGAACCGGTCCTTCATCTCCGTCATCGCCGGCGGCTTCGGTATCGAGGCCGGCCCCGCCGAGGACAAGGACTACGGCGAGCACCGCGAGATCACCGCCGAAGGCGCCGCCGAGATGCTCGCCTCCGCCAGCTCGGTCATCATCACGCCCGGCTACGGCATGGCCGTCGCCCAGGCCCAGTACGGCGTCGCCGACCTGACCCGCAAGCTGCGCGACAAGGGCGTCAACGTCCGCTTCGGCATCCACCCCGTCGCCGGCCGCCTGCCCGGCCACATGAACGTGCTGCTCGCCGAGGCCAAGGTGCCCTACGACATCGTCCTCGAGATGGACGAGATCAACGACGACTTCGACGACACCGACGTCGTGCTCGTCATCGGCGCCAACGACACCGTCAACCCCGCCGCCTCCGAAGACCCGGGCAGCCCGATCGCCGGCATGCCGGTGCTCACGGTGTGGAACGCCAACAACGTCATCGTGTTCAAGCGCTCCATGGCCTCCGGCTACGCCGGCGTGCAGAACCCGCTGTTCTTCCGCGACAACAGCCAGATGCTGTTCGGCGACGCCCGCGACCGCGTCAACGACATCCTCGCCGCGCTGTAGCGCTACACACGAAAATGCCTCCAATCCCGATGGATTGGAGGCTTTTTCGTGTCGGTGCCGGACACAATGTGCGGCTGTGAGCGCCGTGATGCAAAATAGCGACACGGCGAAGCTCACAGCGTCACATTGTGTTCGCGCCTTGCGCCGGCGCGGGCCGCCGGGCACTCGTCAGCGGACGAAATCGCCTATCGCCGCGAGGAACTGGTCCGGCTTCTCGACCATCGGGCTGTGGCCGGAACCCGCAATGAGGTGCGGCGGCAGGCCCGCGGCGGTGTAGCGCGCGACGTTCGACGCCGTCGGCGTCAGGACGTCCTTGTCGCCCCACAGCACCAGCACCGGCTTGCCCAGCTCCTTCAACGTCTCCACCACGGGCCGGCCGGGGTCTTTCGAGTCGCACACCCCCGCGTAGTTGAGCTGTTTCAGGGACCGGAATGCCAGCGCCGGAACGGGGTAGTCGGCGGCAAACCCGGTCTGCAGCGAGCTTTCGCTGATCGCATCGACGCCGCGGAAGCGGTCCAGCGCGGGCCCGATGACGGGCCAGCACAGCATCCTGCCGAGCAACGGCATCTCGACCAGATCTTCGCCGGCGGGAGTATCGGAAACCGCAACGCGCTCAACCATTTCCGGGTACTTGGTGGCGAATGCGGCAGCCACCTCGCCGCCCATCGAATGCCCCACCAGTTCGGCGTGCCGGACACCCAGCGCCTCGAGCGCGCGATGGACGGCCGCGGCCTGACCGTCGGCGTGATACGGCGCGGCATCGGTCGGCGCCTCGGAGCCACCATGCCCGACGAGGTCGACGGCGATCACCCGCTGATGGGCCGCCAGGGCCGGGGCGACCTTCTCCCACCATTCGATGGACGCCGAATATCCGTGCAGCAGAACGATTGCCCGGTCACCGGGCGGCCCGTACTCGCGGACGTTCAGGTCTGGGCCGTCGAGTGTGAGCACGTGGCCCCCGGCGAATGGTTCCGCAGCGCGACCGGTGTGGTCCGCCACCACGGCGTTGACGACCAAGGCCACCACCGCTGCGGCCAGCAGACCGACCAGGATGCGCAGTTTCATGGCGTGACGCTACCGCCGCGGGCCCCTCCCAGCGACGAATTATCTAGTGCCACCCAGCTCGCGCTCGGGGGGCGACGTCACTGTCACCCGAGTTCCGCCGCCGACCGCGGAGTCGACGAGCATCGAGCCGCCCATCGCGTCGAGCCGCGCCAGCAGCGAGCCCAGCCCGATGTGCCCGTCGGCCACGTACCGTGACACCACACCGGGGTCGAACCCGACGCCGTCGTCAGCGACGGTCAGGACGACGCGATCGCCTATGCGGCCCAACCGCACCGACACCGTCGTGGCCTGTGCATGCTTGCCGATGTTGGTCAGCAGCTCGCGGGCCGCCCGGTACAGCAGCTGCTGCGAATCCGGCATACCTACCTCCTCGAGGTCGGCCCGCACCTCGATCCGGCCGCGAGATTCGAACTGCCGCACCAGTTCCCGCACCGCCGGCGTCAACCCGAGCTGGGCGAGCACCTGCGGATGCAACTCGGTGACCGTCGACCGCAATGCCGTCGCCGTGTCTTCCAGCGCGGCGTAGACCGCGTCGAGTTCCGGCCCGGGGGTCCGCTCCCGGACCTCATCGAGCTGCAGCCGGGCCGCCAGCAGCGTCTGCAACGGGCCGTCGTGCAGCCCTTCGGCGACCTCCCGGTTGTGCCGCTCGTCGGACTGCATGGCCTCGGAAACCAATTGGCGACGCACCTCTTGTAGGGCCTGCACGCGCTCCTGTCGACGCACCAACACGAAGCACAACACAGTGGTGGCCACCGCCAGCCACACGAGAAAGCCGAAGTGCGTGTAGACCATGTTCGGCAGGCCCATGCGGTCGTCGTGTTTGGAGTAGAAGATCCAGACCGCCAGATAGCCCGTGGCAGTGAGGGTGCCGATCGCCGCGGTCATCAGCGGACGGTCCTGGAACGCCACCGAGATCGGCAACAGGAAGAAGACGGGCAGCAGGGCCGCGGTCGCGCCGCCGGACACCAGGCACAGCGCCAGGATCACCACCAGGTCGATGCCGGTCGATGCCCAGTCTGCCCAGCGCGGCACGGGTCCGCGTAGCACCGCCACCAGCCAGATCACCGCGGCGACGGCATACAGGCCCAGGATCACGGCGTACAGCTCGGGCAGCCAGTGGTCGACTTCCCAGATCCACACCAGGACACCGATCAGCGCGATCAGCGGGAGCCGTAGCCCGGCCGAAATCCGCACTGGTTCGGCAGCCAGGTACTCCCCGATCCGGCTGAGCATCGGCCTCACGTCAGTCCAGTAGCTTTCGACGCATCGCCTCGGCCACGGCCGCCGCGCGGTCCCCGACGCCGAGCTTCTCGTAGAGCCGCTGCACATGGGTCTTGACCGTCGACGGCGCCAGGTACAGCTCCTTGGCCATGGCGGGAATGGTCGCCCCCTTGGCGATCAGCTGCAGCACCTCGCGTTCGCGCGGGCTCAGCACCGGGGCGTCCGGCTCGGCCCGCCGACGGATCTCACCCGCGAGCCCGGCGGCCAGGCTCGGCGCGACGACGTCGCGGCCCTTCGCGCATTCGAGGATCGCGTTGACCAGCTCGCTACGTGTCGACTCTTTCGGCAGGAAGCCGGCCGCGCCTTCCTGCAGGGCCCGGTAGACGATCTCCGCCTCGTCATGCGCGGAGAGCAGCAGCACCCGTGTCGGCAGGCCGTCGCGCAGCACCGCTGCCGCCACCTCGGTGCCGTCCATGCCGGGCATGCGGTAATCCAGGAGGGCGACCTGAGGCTTGTGGGTGCGGATGGCCTCCAACGCCGACGTGCCGTCGTCGGCTTCGGCCAGCACCTCGATGGCGCCACTCGCCGTCAGGGCGCGGACGACGCCGTCGCGAAACATCGGGTGGTCGTCACCCACCACCACGCGAACCCGTTCGTCGTTCATGCCGTCAGCGTCGCACGGCAACCAGCGAAAAGTAACTCCGATCGCAAATTGACGGCCGCGTGTCCCCCGATCAGGGGACACGGGAATCCTCCGACAACTCGGCCGATTACCCGATACCCGCGGGCTCCGCAGCCAGGCACTCTTGAGTCATCACCGGAACACACCGGAGCAAGACACGAAAAACCCACTGACACAGGAGAATTCACATGAGCAGCACAGCCCGCACCTTCGGCCTCTCGATCATCGCCGCCGGCGTTCTCGGCGGCTCGGCACTCGGCCTGGCCGGTGCTGCCGGCGCCACGACCCTCGGGCCCGATGTCCGTCCGCCGGCCATCGTCGCCACCCCGTCGATCACGGCTCCGCCCGCCGGCATGCCGCTGCCCGGCGTGTTCTGGCACCACGGCATCTACCGCGTCTCAGCCCTGCAGGGCCGCTGACCGCCTGAACCCGGATTCCCTCCCCGAAGTCGTCGCGGGGAGGGAATCCGCTGTTGATCTGCGATGTGACTGAGCTGACGGTTCACGCTTCAGCCTGAGTTCGGCCCTCGCTGGCTGACCCTGCCGGTACCAGGATCACCGCGGTGACCCAAACCTCCGGCGAGTGCCGTCATCGTGGATGTTGTGCCGGAAGCGAGACGAAAGGAGCGCCGCACATGCAGATCAGGTGCCCTATCGAGTTCCCTGTCGTCCGGACGTTGGCTCACGACCCGAATGCCCCGACCGTACTTCTCATTCACGGTTTCCTCGACGACCTGACCGTGTGGGATGGCGTGATCGACGGCCTGGGCGACAAAGTCGCGACCGTGCGCTACGACCTGCCGGAGTTCGGTCGTCGCGCCGGAACCGCCAGGGACACAAGCGCCATCACGTTGGAATCGCTCGCCGCCGAGGCGGGCGCCGTCATCGACAGCATCGCCGGACCGGTCATCGTGGTCGGCCAGAGCCTCGGTTCGCAGATCGCCGAGCTGGTCGCGGCCGCGCATCCCGATCGGGTCTGGGGCTTGGTGCTGCTCACCCCAGTTCCGTTGGGCGGCACCCGCTTACCCGGCGGCGTGGTCGCGCAGTTCCACGCTATCGACGGCGACAGTGCCGCGCAGCGCCTCTCGCGGGCGGCGATCTCCCCCCATCTCACCGACGCCCAGCTCGACCGGCTCACCGACATCGGCAGGCACCTGGTGCCGGGCGTCGCCGGCCATTACGTCGACGTGTGGAACGACGGCGCGGCCGACGCGCCCGCCGCCAGCGCATTCCCGGGCGCGGTGCTCGTGATTCGCGGCGGCGCAGACGGTTTCGTCACCGGCGAGCTTGCCGACGCCATCGCCTCGCGTTTTGGTCGGCCAGACGTCCGCACCATCGAGTCCGGCGGTCATTGGCTGCATGTGGAATTCCCGGACGCCGTCGCGGCGATGATCCTGGACTTCGCGGACTCCGACCTGTCACCACGTGTGGGCGTCGATGACATGCTTCACGGTCGCGAGTGATCGAGCCAGGACGTCGATCTGCACCGAACCCAACGCCACCCGGATCGCGTGCGGCGGGTTCTTGGTCATGGCGAAGGGTTCTGCGGTGGACACCGACACCGTTTCGCGCAGCAGATCGGTCGCCACTTGATCGGCGCGCGCCTCACCGGGCAGCGGAAGCCACAGGAAGTACGAAGACGGATTCCCCACGACGTCCAGTCCGGACAGCACTTCGCGCGCGACCACCTGCCGATGCCGGGCGTCGGCTCGCTTGTCCGCTTCCAGCCGGGTGACGGTGCCGTCATTGAGCCAACCGGCGGCAATCGCGGTGACCAACGGTGGTGTGTTCCACGTCGTCCCCCGGATCGCGCGTTCGAAGGCACCGATGAATTGTGCTGGCGGAACCACGAATCCGATGCGCAGGCCGGTGGCCACACTCTTCGACAGCCCCGACACGTAGACGGTCAGTTCCGGGGCGAGTACCGCCAGCGGTGCGGGCGGGCGATCGACCAGATATGCGTACGACGCGTCCTCGATGATCGTCACACCGTGCCGGCGCGCGATCCCGACGAGGGTCTCGCGGCACGGTGCCGGTGTCACCCAGCCGAGCGGGTTGTGCAGCGTCGGCATGGTGTAGATCGCCCGGACCGGCCGCGTACGGCACAGCTCCTCGAACGCATCGAGATCGGGTCCCTCGTTCCCGGCAGGAAGTGGCGCCATCTCGAGCCGGAGCACCTGGGCCAGCACCTTGAAGCCGGGGTAACTCAGGGCATCGACGGCCACCACGTCGCCGGGTTGCAGCATCGCCAACGCGGTGACCGCCAGCCCGTGCTGTGCGCCACTGACGATCAACACGCGTTCGGCCGGGACGCTCAGGCCGCGTCGCTCCAGATGCAGTGCGGCCGAGGCCCGCTCGTGCAGCCGCCCAGCGTGCGGCTGGTACCGCAACAGGGCGTCGAGATCACCCGACGAGGCCAGGCCCCGCAACGCATTTCGCAGCTGGTCGGCCTGTCCCGGAACCGAGGGATAGTTGAAGTTCAGATCCACGACATCGTCGGCGAATGCCCGCTCCGAAACGTCGTCGCGGAGCGGGAGCGACGATTCCCGGACGAAAGTGCCCCGGCCGGCTTCACCGCTGACCAGTCCCATCTCGGCGAGTTCGGCGTAGACGCGGGTCGCGGTGACCAGCGCCAGCCCTTCACGCGCGGCGAGTTCGCGGTGGGTCGGCAGCCTTGCGCCGGGAGGGATCACGCCGGCGCGGATGTCGGCAGCCAGCGCGTCCACGACGGCTTTGTACCGAGCCCGACCCATGCCCGCATTGTATGCATGACAATTTGTTGATCGTATTGAATTGGCGACCCTAGGCTCGGATCATGCACATCGCCATCCTCACCTTCGACGGCTACAACGAACTCGATTCGCTGATCGCACTGGGCGTTCTCAACCGAGTCCGCAAGGCGGACTGGCGCGTGTCCATCGCCAGCCCAAGCCCTCGAGTCGGTTCGATGAACGGCGTCGTCATCGAATCCCACATCGATCTGGAACAGGCGTGCACCGCCGATGCGGTCATCGTCGGCAGTGGCATTCGGACTCGCGAGGTGGTCGCCGACCAGTGTTTGATGGCGCGCCTGAAACTGGACCCGTCCCGGCAACTGTTGGCTGCACAGTGCTCGGGCACGTTGGTCCTCGCCAAACTCGGCCTCTTGGACGGAGTTCCGGCGTGCACCGACTCGACGACCAAGCCCTGGGTGCAGGCCGCCGGAGTGGACGTTCTTGACCAACCGCTGTTCGCCAAGGGCAACGTCGCGACGGCCGGCGGCTGCCTGTCGTCCGCGTATCTGGCGGGGTGGCTCATCGCCCGTAGCGAGGGCGTCGACGCCGCTGTCGAAGCCCTGCGCTACGTGGCACCCGTTGGCGAGAAGGACGACTACGTCGCCCGTGCACTGCGCAATATCACGCCGTACCTCGACCGCGCGACAGCTGCCTGAGCACGCAGGCGCTACCGGTCCTGCATATCGAGCACAACGCGGAAACGCGCGTCCCCGGACATCATGCGCGCGTAGGCCTTCGGTGCTTCGTCGAACGGCAGGACCTCGGTCATCGCGGCAACCCCGTGCGCGGCACTGAAGTTCATGCCGTCCTCGTTTTCGACGGGGGTGCCGGTGAGGCTGCCGACGATCGATCGGCTGGCGGTGACCAAATCCACGGTGTTCACCGGAATCGGGTCTCCGGCGACACCCACGACGATCAGCTGGCCGCGCGGCTTCAGTCCGGCCAGCAGCGGCGCCATCGACGAGCCGCTCGACGCCGTGGCCACGACGGCTTCAGCGCCGCCGAGTTCCTGCAACGCCTCAGCGGGATCGGTTGCCGCACTGTCGATGTAGTGGTCGGCGCCGAGCTCGGCGGCCAGCGCGGCCTTGTCGGTGCCCCGGGCGATGGCCGCAACCCGGTAGCCGAGCTTGCGGGCGTACTGCACGCCCAGATGTCCCAGACCGCCGATACCCTGCACGGCCACAAGCGAATCCGGCGCCGCATGGACCAGCTGCACAGCGTTGTAGGTCGTGATGCCGGCGCACAGCAGCGGCGAGGCGGCCACGGAGTCGATTCCCTCGGGGATGCGGACCAGTCCGCTGGCCCGGGCATACGCCACCTCGGCATAGCCACCGTCGGTGTTGGTGCCGAACCAGGGCTGATCGTTGCAGTTGACGAAATCACCACGGCGGCAGGATGAACAGACGCCGCAGTGGCCACCGAGGAAGCCGACGCCGACGCGGTCACCGACGTGCCAACCGGTGACGTCGGCGCCGATGGCGTCGATGACGCCCACGGCTTCATGACCGGGTATCACAGGCAGGTGCGGGTCGGGCCGCTGGCCCTCGACGGCGAGGACGTCGCTGTGGCACACCCCGCAGCTCTGTACGCGGAAGCGCACCTGACCCGGAGGTGGCTCGAGCAAGGGCCGCTCCACCAGCTCGAAATGGGCCTGGCCAGTCACCTGAAAGGCGCGATACGTAGACATTCGTTTTCCTCTGATCGAATTCAGTTGCCACTCGGCGGCACGGCGGGCTCCGTGGTGGGGAGATTTCGCCTCACACAGCGCCGGATACCCCGGACACCATTCCGGCCCACGGCCCGCCAGTCCGTCCCCGCGACTCCTGGTAGTGACAGGGCCACCTTCGGCGGACGCCACGCCGCGACGGGTTGTGTTGCATAGGAGGCAACGGCGGCGAAAGGCCTCAGATGACAACAGATCTGCTGAGCTCGGTGTTGGAAGCGCACGGCGGGCTGGACCGGTGGCGCAGTCTGAGCTCTGTGGAGGCGACCATCGTCACCGGTGGCAAACTGTTCGGCATCAAGGGACTGCCGCAGGACCCGGCGCCACGACGGATGTCCGTTGCGACGCAACGCCAGTGGGCGTCGGTGCGGCCGTTCGGCGCACCGGATCAGCGCACCGACTTCACCCCGGCTCGCGTCGCCATCGAGAAGCTCGACGGCCGGGTGGTGGCCGTGCAGACGGATCCGCGAACAACTTTCGCCGACCACGAGCTGAGCACACCGTGGAATCCGTTACAGCGGGCCTACTTCAACGGCTACGCGTTGTGGATGTACCTGACCACGCCGTTCTTCATGGCACTGCCGGGCATGGACGTCACCGAAATCGAACCCGTCCTCGATCACGGCGAGCGGTGGCGCGGCCTGCGGGTGCGCTATCCCGATGGCTTCGCCAGTCACAGCCGGGAGGAGGACTTCTTCTTCGGCAGCGATTTCCTCATCCGGCGCCATGACTACCGCGTCGAGATCGCCGGCGGGTTCGCCGCCCACCATTATGTCAGTGAGATCGTCGAAGCCGACGGCATCATGGTGCCGACACGGCGCCGCGCCTACCGGTGCGACGCCGCCGGCCGACCGCTGGCCGACGAGCTCATGGTGGCCATCGACCTCAGTGACGTCCGCGTTGTTCCCGAGGAGTGGGCCGCGCTTCCACATGTCTAACCAAGTGGCTTATCGTGGCGGTCATGGACTTCGCGTTGTCGGCAAAAGCGCAGGATTACCAGCACAGGCTCACCGAGTTCATGACCGAGCGCGTGCTGCCGGCCGAGGCCTCCTACCACGCCTACCGCGAGGAGAAGGGCCCGCAGGACCACACGGTGCCGCCGGTGGTCGAGGAGCTCAAGATCGAGGCGCGCAAGCGTGGCCTGTGGAATCTGTTCTTGCCGTCGGAGTCGGGGCTGACCAATCTCGAGTACGCCCCGCTGGCCGAGATTTCCGGCTGGAGCATGGAAATCGCGCCCGAGGCCATCAACTGCGCGGCGCCGGACACCGGCAACATGGAGACCCTGCACCTGTTCGCCAACGAGCAGCAGCGCAAGCAGTGGCTCGATCCGCTACTGGGTGGTGAGATCCGCAGCGCCTTCGCCATGACCGAGCCCGCCGTCGCGTCGTCCGACGCCCGCAACATCGAGACGACGATGCTGCGCGACGGTGGCGACTACGTCATCAATGGCCGCAAGTGGTGGATCACCGGCGCCGCCGACCCGCGCTGCAAAATCCTGATCGTGATGGGCCGCACCAATCCCGACGCCGCGTCGCACGCCCAGCAGTCGATGATCCTGGTGCCGGCCGATACCCCGGGTGTGGACATCCAGCGGTCGCTGCCGGTGTTCGGGTGGCAGGACCAGCACGGGCACTGCGAGATCGTCTTCGACAACGTCCGAGTACCGGCGGAGAACCTGTTGCACGAAGAGG
Organism: Mycobacterium sp. SMC-18; assembly: GCF_045310895.1. Classification (NCBI taxonomy): domain Bacteria; kingdom Bacillati; phylum Actinomycetota; class Actinomycetes; order Mycobacteriales; family Mycobacteriaceae; genus Mycobacterium; species Mycobacterium sp. SMC-18. The sequence goes on along the minus strand of NZ_JBJIAL010000002.1, from coordinate 266,438 downwards.
GCTCCGGTTTCGCCATCGCGCAGGCCCGGTTGGGGCCGGGCCGCATCCACCACTGCATGCGCGCCCTCGGCGCCGCCGAGCGGGCCCTGGCGTTGATGATCGACCGGGTGCAGAAGCGCGTGGCGTTCGGCAAGCCGCTGGCCGAGCAGGGCGTGGTGCGCGAGTCGATTGCCAAGTCCCGCAACGAGATCGACCAGGCCCGGCTGCTGTGTGAGAAGGCCGCCTGGACCATCGACCAGCAGGGCAACAAGGCCGCGCATGTCCTGGTGTCACAGATCAAATCGGTGGCCCCGCAGGTCGCGTGCGATGTGATCGACCGCGCCATCCAGGTGCACGGCGCCGCCGGGATCTGCGACGACGTCCCGCTGGCCCGGCTCTACGCCTGGCACCGCGCGATGCGGCTGTTCGACGGACCGGACGAGGTGCACATGCGCACCATCGCGCGCGCCGAACTGGGCCGCGAGAAGTCCGCACTGGCGGCCGCGGTGTTGGGTCAGTGATGCGGTCCACTGGTCTGGAACTCGCCGGCGCCTGGAACTTCCGCGACGTCGCCGAAGAGACGGGCATCGCCCCCGGCCGGCTGTTCCGCTCCAGCGAGCTCAGCGGGCTCGTCGAAGACGGCCGTAAAGCGTTGCAGCACTACGGCATCACCGACGTAGCCGACCTCCGGTCGCTGCGTGAGGTCGAGCGCCGCGGCCCAGGCCAGGTGCCCGACGGCGTCGCGATCCACCTGCTGCCGTTCCACGAGCTGGCCGCGGCAGGCACCGATACCGCCGAGGCACCGCACGAGAACGCCTTCGAGAAGATGATGACCGCGAAGCCCGATGACGAGGACGTCGCCGTCGCCGCCGGTCGCTTCATGGTCGAGGAGTACCGCCGCTTCCCCACCCTGCCCGGCGCGCATCTTGCGATACGCCAGGTCATTTCGATGCTCGCCGACTCGCGGCCGGTGATCGCGCACTGCTTCGCCGGCAAGGATCGCACCGGCTTCACGGTGGCGACGGTGCTGGGGGCCGTCGGCATCGAGCGTGACGCGATCCTCACCGACTTCCTGCGGAGCAACGACGCCGTACCGCAGCTGCGCGAAGGCATCCTCGAGACCATCCGGACCCGGGCCGGTGAGACTGCCGAGGTCGTGACGTTCGCCGAAGCCCGGCTCACCGAAGAGGTGCTCGGCGTCCGCGAGGAGTACCTGGACGCGGCCCTGGCCGTCGTCGAAGCCGAGTATGGTTCGCTATCGAATTACCTTGCCGCCATTGGTGTTACCGATGAGCAGGTGAGGCGGTTGCGGACGGTGCTGAGGGGCTAGGTCGGGTTCGCCTGTTGCGCGGTGAGTGTCACTCGGACCTCGTCGGCCACTTTCATCGCGCCCATCAACATCGAGAACTGCTTGATGCGATGGTCGCTGTGCCGTACCACCGCCTCACCGGTGATCCGCAGGTCCGCGTCGTCCCCCACCGCGTGGACGACGACGCTCTGCTCGCGGCTCTGACCGCTGAGGTCCAGGGTCCCGACAAGCCGCCACGAGTCGCCATCCCGCTCGATCGACGACGAGCGGAACGTCGCCCGCGGAAAGCGCTTGGCCTGCAACGTCTTCAGCGCATTGTTGCGAACCAGTGTCTTCTCGGCACCCGACAGCGGCGTCATACCGCCCTCGCCCGTCAGCACGTCCAGCGAGTCCAGGTCGACGGTCACCTCGACCGCAACGGGTTCGTCTCCGTCCACGTCCACGGTCGCCGCCCACGATCGCATCGCGATGGTCAACCGGTGTCCCATCCGCGCCGCACTGCCGGTGACGCCGGTGTGCAGGAGCAGCTCACCGGCCGACGCGTCGAAAGTCCGTCTCTCTGCGCTCAACTACCGACCACCAATCCCGTCACCCACGCCGCCGCGGCCAGCAGCGCGGCCGTCAACTCCACCCCCATGGCCAGTGCGACACCTTTGATGGCGTGCTTGGTCGACGTCCAGGCCCGGCTGGTGTCCCGCAGCGCCGAGTACTCGGACAGGTAGACGCCCAGTACGAAGCCCAGGGCCAGGCCCAGCACCGGGATCACGAAAAACCCGATGACGCCGAGGATTCCGCCGACGACAAGGCTGCGGGTGGACACGTCGGCGCGACGCATCCGGCGCATCGGCCAGAGATATTTGATGACCTCACCGGCCAGGAACAACGCCGCCGCCACACCGAGCACCACCCATGACGTCGCGGTGTGGACGGCCACCGCCCACACCGCGATCGCCAGGAACACGAGCAATCCACCGGGCAGTACCGGCACCACGATGCCGACCAGGCCGATCGCGATGACCAGCGCCACCAGCACTGTTCCCAAGGTGTTCACTTACGGCTCCAGGACAGCCTTGCCGTGAATCTTGCCGTCTGCCAACGCCTGCAGGGCGGCGGCACCGTCGGACAACGCGAAGCGCATCGGCTCCGGCGGCCGCAACCCGGCCTCGACCAGCTTCGCCAGGCCCGCCCCGACCTCGGCGGCCGAACCGGGCACCTGGCGGATGAACTCGCCGTACCCGACACCCACGACGCTGATGTTGCGCAGCAGCAGCCGGTTCACCTTCACCGACGGGATGCCCTGTCCGGCAGCGAAACCCAGCACCAGCAGGCGACCCTCGGGCGCCAGCACCCGAATCGCTTCATCGAACGCCTCACCGCCGACCGGGTCGACCACCAGGTCCACTCCCCGACCGTCGGTCGCCGCCAGCGCGGCTTCGCGCCAGCCGTCGGCCAATGGCAGCACCACGTCGGCACCGACAGAGGCCACGAAGTCCAGCGCCTCGACCCGGTGCACCATGGCGATCACCTTGGCGCCCATGGCCTTTGCGATCTGGATGGCCGCGACCCCGACGCCACCGGCCGAGCCCAGCACCAGCACCGTCTCCCCCGCCAGCAGCTTGCCGCGGCGAGCGAGCGCGAAGTACATGGTGTAGTAGTTGCCGAGCAGGCAGACCGCCGTGGCGTCGTCCAAGCCGTCGGGCGTCGGGATCACCGAATCCGGCAGCGCCAGCGCGCGCTCGGCGTAGCCGCCCATCATGGTGAACGCCGAAACCCGCTGGCCGGCAACGAAACCAGAACTCTCCGGCGCCGACCGGACGGTACCTGCCACCTCCATGCCGGGGGTGAACCCGGGTGGGAGCTTGAGCTGGTACTCGCCGCGGATCAGCAGCAGGTCGGGAAAGCAGACGCCGGCCGCACCGACATCGATGACGACCGCATTGCCCGAGGGGTCTGCGGCGTCATCGACATCGGTGTAGGCGAGGCCCGATGGACCCGTCAGCGACTGTGCGACAAGCGCTTTCACCTATCAGCCGAGCGCGAACGAAGCAGCCTTGGCGGCCGACAGGTCGGTGATCTCGCCCCACTTGGCGGCCACCTCGTCAACGCTGGGCACGTGGTCGAAGGTGACACCGTCGTTCTGGAACAGCGCGGTGCGCTGCACCTTGCCGCCGCCGACGATGAAGATCGAGCCCGTCTCGGGCAGCTCCTCGCTGCACAGCTGCGCCACCACCGGCGCCACGTACTCCGGCGACAGCTTGGCGAAGACCTCCGGCGGCACGATGTCCTCGGTCATGCGGGTCGCGGCGATCGGCGCGACGGCGTTGAGCTTGATGTTGTACTTGGCGCCTTCCTGGGCCAGCGTGTTGATCAGGCCGACCAGGCCCAGCTTGGCGGCGCTGTAGTTGGCCTGACCGAAGTTGCCGAACAGACCACTGGTCGAGGTGGCGACCACGACGCGGCCGTAGGCGTTCTCGCGGAAGTGCGGCCAGGCGGCACGGATGACGTTGTAGCCGCCGTAGAGGTGCACCTTGAGCACGATGTCCCACTGCTCGGCGGTCATCTTGTGGAAGGTGCCGTCGCGCAGGATGCCCGCGTTGGACACCACACCGTCGATCTTGCCGAACGCCTCGATCGCGGTCTTGACGATGTTCTCGGCGCCCTCGGCCTCGGCCACCGAGTCGTAGTTGGCGACGGCGCGGCCGCCGGCGGCCTTGATCTCCTCGACGACCTGGTCGGCCATGTTGTGGCCGGCGCCGGTGCCGTCGCGGGCGCCGCCGAGGTCGTTGACCACGACACAAGCGCCTTCGCGGGCCAGCGTCAGCGCGTATTCACGACCCAGGCCGCCTCCGGCTCCGGTGACGGCAATGACGCGATCCTGCACTCCGGGCATGGGTTTCCTCTCATGGAACAGAAATTGGACAGCCCGCCCCATCTATTTTCGGGTGGGGCCACCCCTTGTGTATACGGCGACCGGCTGACCGCCGTGCCGCCGGGTCTGCGATCTCTAGAAGAACTTGCGCGCGATCTTCCACGCCTTGTCGGTGTACGGCGGGTAGATGAGCTTGCCCAGGTCGGGCCGCGTCGGCTTGGTCATGACCGACTTCGCGTGGCTGAACTCCAGGAAGCCGTAGCGACCGTGGTAGGCGCCCATGCCGGACGGTCCGACGCCGCCGAACGGCAAGCGCGCCGTCGAGACCTGGAAGATCAGATGGTTGACCAGCATGCCGCCGGCCGGGACCTCACGGATGAACCGCTCGCGGACGGCCTTGGCCTTGGTGAACAGATACGCCGCCAGCGGCTTGGGCCGGGCGTTGACGAACGCGATGGCGTCATCGAGCGAGTCGACGGTGATCACCGGCAGGATGGGCCCGAAGATCTCCTCGGTCATGACCGGTGCGTCGAGCGGCGGGTCGACCACGACGGTCGGCTGGATGGTGAGCCGGGCCGGGTTCGTGCCGCCACCGGTGACGACCTCGCCACCCGTGCCGAGGTAGCTACTGAGCCGGTTGAACTGCCGCTCTGTGACGATCGGCAGACCGTCGGCATCGTCGGCGGTGAACGCCACGACGGCGTCCCGGATCTTGGCGACCAACTCGTCACGGATGGGCTTCTCGGCCACCACGTAATCCGGCGCGACGCAGATCTGGCCCGAGTTGATCACCTTGGCGAAGGCGATGCGCTTGGCGGCGACGTCGATGTCGGCGTCGGCCGCGACGATCACCGGGCTCTTGCCACCGAGCTCCAGCGTCACCGGCGTCAGGTGCTCGGCTGCGGCGGCCATGATCTTCTTGCCGATCTCGGTGCCACCGGTGAACATGATGCGGTCCAGGCCCTGCGCGATCAGCTCCTGGCTGACCATGCCGTCGCCCTCGACCACCGCGATCGCCGAGGTGTCCAGGTACTTCTCGACCAGTTCCACCATCAGCCGCGACGAGGCCGGGGCGAACTCAGATGGCTTGAGCACCACCGTGTTTCCCGCGGCGATGGCACCGACCAGCGGGCCCAGCGTGAGGTAGAACGGGAAGTTCCAGGCGCCGATGATCAGCACCGTGCCGTAGGGCTCGTACTCGACCCAGCCGCGGCCGGGCAGCTGCGAGCGCTCCAGCAGGCGGTAGCGACGTTTCGCCCACTTGTGCAAGTTCTTGGCGGCGTCCTTGGCCTCGGCGATGGTGCCGACGCTGTCCGCGAGCCAGGCCTCGAATGGCTTGCGGCCGAGATCGGCCTCCAGCGCCTTGGCGATGGCCGTCTCGTTCTCCTCCATCGCCTGGGCCAGCGCAAGTAGCTGGCGCTTGCGCCACTGCAGGTCGCGGGTGCGCCCGGTGGCGTAAGTCTTTTGAAGACCGGCCACGACAGCCGGAATATCAGTGGTCGCGACGGGTGCGACAGATTCGGTGGTCATGACGAACGTCCTTACGTGAGCCAGGCAACACCGGAATCCTAACCAACCAGCCGGTTGGGCAGAAGGGTCAACTGCTGGCGATCAGCCCTTGCGCGCCGTCACGAAGGTGGAAAACGCCTTGTCATCGACGGTATCGACCTGCACCCAACGATTCAGCCGGCGCATCTCCTCCTGCGAGGTGACCGACGTCGACGACCAGCCGTGCGCGTCCAGCCACTCGGCCACGTCGGCGCGATCGGGATCCTCGTACATCAAATCCTGCACGTTCATCACCTGCCCCATGCCGAACTGGCCGGCGAGCTTGTCGAACCGGTCCCGCATCCGCTGGCGTCGTTCGGCGGCGTGCTCGCCGACCGTCTCGACCGAGATGCGGCTACCCGGCGCGCTCAGCGCGGTGATGTTCTCGAAGAGGCGGTCCTGCGCGTCAGCCGGCAGGTACATCAGCAGCCCTTCCGCCAGCCAGGCAGTCGGCGCCGAATCGTCGAACCCGGCTTCCCGCAATGCTTTCGGCCAGTCGTTACGCAGGTCGATCGGCAGCTGATGCAGCGTCGCCGCCGGCGTCGCGCCATGCGCCTTCAGGGTCTCGTCCTTGTACTCGAGCACCTTCGGCTGATCGATCTCGAACACCGTCGTGCCGGCCGGCCAGTCCAATCGGTAGGCCCGCGAATCCAGCCCGGACGCCAGGATCACCACCTGACGGATACCGGCCGCGGCGGCGTCGGCGAAGTAGGCATCGAAGAAGTGCGTGCGCACCGCCTGGTAGTTGCCCATGTGCTCGAGGACCGCGGCCACCTCGGGATCGGCGCCGGCCATCCGGTTGTTGAAATCGGCGTCGAGGATCGTCTCCCACACGCCGGTACCCGCGCCGGCCACCAGGATCTTCGCGAACGGATCGCGGATCAGCGCGTCATCGCGTTCGGTTTCCCCGGCCCGCGCGGCGGCCACCATCACCGCCGTCGCACCCACACTGCTCGCGATATCCCAGGTGTCGTCGTCGGAGCGCTCGCTGCCCATGTACCAGGTGTACCAGCTGATGCCGGTCTATTCGGTGACCTGCCACAGCTTGTTGGCCAGCAATAGTTCGAGCCGCTCGATGACGGCGGTCAGCTCCTGGTGGCTGCCGACATAGCCGGCGTAGAACCCCATGCCCCACATCACCGCGATGAGCATCTCCACCACCGTGGACACCTCGGTGTCGACGGCCAGTTCGCCGCGTTCGACGGCGTCGGTGACGGCCCAGGTCACGAAGTCACGGGAGGCCACGAGCGCGTCGTGTTCCTCCTGGCGCAATTCGGGATGTCGCTGTGCCTCGAGGATCGAGGTCACCAGGAACGCCGCAGCGGACCGGTCCTCGGAATCGGCCTGGATGGCGGCGACGAAAAACGACGACAGGCGCCGGATGAAGGTGGTCTCTTCCTCGGCCCGGCGACGGCCCGCAGCGACGACCATGGCGTTGGTCTGATCGAGGACCTCGCCGTAGAGCACACGCTTGTTCGCGAAGTAATGGTTGATCGCTGGGCGCGTCAGATCCGCACGGATCGCAATGGCTTGGAATGTTGCTGCGTCATAACCAAGTTCACTGAAAACCTCGCGTGCGGCGCGCAGGATGCGCTCACGAGTTTCGGCCGCCTTCGCCGCGGGAGGGCGACCCGGGCCACGGGTGGCGATGTACGGCATCGTCAAATTGTGCCATAGATCTCGGCCCGACCCTGCTCGTATGCGCGGGACAGCCGTCGAAATTGCTGCTCCCAGCAAACTTGCAGATCTGTCAACAACCGAAAGCTGCACGGCGTGCGGTTCCCGGCCGCGGGCCGGCGCCGATCGGTAGCCCGGCCAGGAACGACCGCCGGTGTGCCGGCGCCTGCGAAACACCGCGGCCACAGGCGTGTTGTTGCCGGCGCATGTCGACGTCAGCCAAATTAATGTTGGGCGCCATGGCGGGCGTGGTGTCGCGAGAGTCGCCGGCGTTGCGCCGGCAGCAGCTCGTCAGCCGGTTGCGCGACAAGGACCCCGAATACGACGCCCTCCGGCGCGCGACCCGCGCAGGTGTGGTGCTCCCGGTCGTCGCGATCGTCGGACTGGCCGTCGGTACCGCCGTCGGAAGCCGGTCGCAGACGACCATGTTCGCGATCTTCGGCGCCGTCGCGCTGCTGGTGGTGGTGGATTTCCCCGGCAACCGGCCGGCGCGGGCGCTGGCCTACGCCGGGCTCGGCTTCAACGGCGCGGTCCTGATCACGCTGGGCACCTTGCTGTCCCCCCATCCGTGGCTGGCGGTGCCGGCGATGTTCGCCATCGGGCTGCTCGTGACGTTCTCGGGTGTCCTCAGCGAGATCATCGCCGCCGGGCAGCGCTCCACCTTGATGACGTTCGTGCTGCCGGTGTGCACGCCGGCGGGACCCGTCCCCGATCGACTGCTCGGCTGGGCCGTGGCCTGGGCCATTGCCGTCCCGGCCGCGCTGTTCCTGTTGCCACCCACGCATCACGACGACCTGCGCAAGCACGCCGCGCAGGTGTGCCGCCTGCTGGCCGCCCGGCTCGAGGGGTCCGCGACGGCGCAGGAGCTCTTCGATGCGATGGAGGTGCTGGGCGACAACTTCCTCGGCGCCGACTTCCGCCCGGTCGGTCTGACCGCCGGCAGCCGCGCCCTGGTGCGGGTCGTCGACGACCTGCGCTGGCTGTGCGACCGTGCCACGGACGCCACCGGCTCCCTGCTCGCCGAGACCCGCGAACCGGCCATCCGGGTACTGAACGACTGCGCCCGGGTGCTGAGCACACCGCGCGCCGCGGGCCGCGATCGCTACCGCGCCGACCTGGCCGACGCCCTGACCGCGCATCGGGCCGCCACGCGCGGGCGCTACCGCGAGGACATCGAGCTGATCCGCGCCGAACCGGACGACCTGCTGGCCGTCGCGACGGGCCGAAAGCTGTTGCGGCTGCGCACGTTCTCGGCCTGTATCGGGGCGACCGGACGCGTCATCGGACTGGCAGCCGACGCCGACGCCCGGCCGGTGTGGGCCCGCGTCCTGGGTCGGCGACTGCCGGCGGCCGGGAACCTCGACCGCGTGCTGTCCGAATCCCAGGCCGTGTCAGCCATCCCGTCGGGATTCGTCGCGACACGAGCGGTGGTGGTTCAGAACAGCCTTCGTACCGGCATCGGCCTGGCCGTTGCGGTGGCCGTCGTCCATCTGTTTCCCCTGCAGCACGGTTTCTGGATCGCCATGGCATCGCTGTCGGTACTGCGCAGCAGCGCGCTGACCACCGGGACCCGCGTGTTGCGCGCCGTTGGCGGCACCGCGATCGGATTCCTCCTCGGCACCGTGGTGATCCACCTGATCGGCGCGAACCCCGTCCTGCTGTGGTTCGTCCTGCCCATCGTGGCGTTCGGTTCGGCCTATGTGCCCGATGTGTTCTCGTTCGTGGCGGGCCAGGCGATGTTCACCATGCTGGTGCTCACCATCTACAACCTGATCAGCCCGGCCGGCTGGCGCGTCGGGCTGATCCGGCTCGAGAACGTGTTGGTGGGTGCCGCGGTCGGCATCGTGGTGTCGCTGCTGCTGTGGCCGCGCGGGTCGGCGGCGGTCGTTCAGCGCGCGCTGGAAGCGGCGCGCGTCGCCGGTACCCGGTATCTGACCGCGGCCGTGCGGCGAGTGACCCGCGGCGCCTCCGAGGCTGCCACAGACCGGGTGCACGCCCTGAGCTTCGACGCGCTGACGGCCTCCCGGACCGTGGATGATGCGGTGCGCCACTTCCTTTCGGAGAGCAGCGGGGCGACAGAACTGCGGGCGCCGGTGGTCCGGGCGGCCAATCAGACGGTCCGGTTGCGGGCGGCGGCCGACCTCATCGCTGACGTCGTGCCACCGCCCCTGGCCCCGTATCGCGCCGCCCGCGAGGTCCTCGAAGCGCACACCGCGTCGATCTGCGCCCGGATCATGGGCACCGAAGACGCCGACGCCGCAGCGCGCACACCCATCAGTGACGATTTCGTGCTCGCCCTGCGCGCCGAGACCGGCGGCGGAAACTTGTCGGTCGAGGCCGCGCTGCCTCTGGTGACCGTCGCCGCCAGCCTCGGCGAGCTCGAACTCCTCTACCCGGAGACCGCGCCCGCGTGATCAGTGCCCGGGGCGGTGCGGCTTCAACGCGTTCGGCGGAATCGTGCCGAACTTGCCGGATTGGAAGTCCTCGAACGCCTCGATGAGCTCCGACTTGGAGTTCATCACGAACGGGCCGTAGTGGAAGACCGGTTCCCGGATCGGCTGACCGCCGAGCAACAGCACCTCGAGCGCGGGCCGGTTGGAATCCTGGCCTTCGTCGGCGGCGACGGTGATCCGGTCGCCCGGCCCCAGCACCGCCAGCTGACCCTGGTGGATGGGATGGCCGACGGGTCCGACGCTGCCACGTCCGGACAGGATGTAGACGAGCGCGTTGAAGTTGCGGTTCCACGGCAGGTCGAGGCGCGCGCCGGGCGCAATCGTCGCGTGCGCCATGGTGATCGGTGTGTGCGTACCGCCCGGGCCCTTGGCGTCGCCGATCTCGCCGGCGATGACGCGCACGAGCGCGCCGCCGTCGTCCGACGACAACAGGGTGACGTCGGGGCCCTCGATGGCCTGGTACCTGGGGGCAGCGAACTTGTCCTTCTTGGGCAGGTTCACCCACAGCTGCAGGCCGTGGAACAGTCCGCCGCTCTCGACCAGTTCGGCCGGCGGCGTCTCGATGTGCAGGATGCCCGACCCGGCGGTCATCCACTGCGTGGCACCGTCGGTGATCAGACCGCCGCCACCGTGGGAATCCTGGTGGGCGAAGCGGCCGTCGATCATGTAGGTCACCGTCTCGAACCCGCGGTGCGGGTGCCAGTCGGTGCCCCTCGGTTCACCGGGTTCGTACTCGACCTCACCCATCTGGTCCAGGTGGACGAACGGGTCGAGGTCGGCCGGGCTGACCCCGGCGAAGGCTCGGACCACCGGGAAGCCCTCGCCCTCATAGCCACGAGGGCCGGTGGTGATGGACCGCACCGGGCGTTCTGTGTCACTCGGCGCAGCGGAAGCAATACGCGGCAAGCTGATCGTGTCAGCGGTGATAGCAGGCATGTCACCTATAACCGGACTGCAGTCCGATTAATTCCGGGTGCTGTGCGCATCCGATAACCGCTGGTCAGCGGCTTGCCAGCGCAGCGAGCGCCGCGCTGCGGGCGTCCGCCGACGACTCGGCCGCCAGCGCCGCTTCCGCGGCCGCCCGGCACTGCTCGAGCGTCACCCCGGCGAGCGCGGCGCCGACCGCACGCACCGCAGCAGCCGCCGTCGACAGTGACGTCACGCCCAATCCGACAAGCACACACGCCAGCGCCGGATCGGCCGCGGCCTCCCCGCACACCCCGACCGGCTTGCCCTGCTCGGCACCCGCCTTGGCGGCCGTACCCACCAACGCCAGCACCGCCGGTTGCCACGGGTCGCTGAGCGTGGCCAGGTCGGCCGACATCCGGTCCGCCGCCATCGTGTACTGCGTCAGATCGTTGGTGCCGATCGACAAAAAGTCGACGTGTCGCAGAATCCGATCCGCCAACAACGCCGCGGCGGGCACCTCGATCATCACTCCGGGCGTCAGGCCGAACGACCGCACCTGTGCCGCAAAGGCTTTCGCTTCGGCGGGCGTCGCGATCATCGGGGCCATCACCCACGGACGCTGGCCGGTGGCGTCGGCCGCGGCCGCGATGGCCTGCAGTTGGCGGGTCAGCAGCTCCGGATTGCCCTGGGCGATGCGGATGCCGCGGACACCGAGCGCCGGATTGGCCTCATCGGCGTGCCCGGCGAAACGCAGCGGCTTGTCCGAACCCGCGTCGAGCGTGCGCACCACCACTTTCCGGTCCGGGAATGCCGCCAGCACGTCGCCGTAGATCTGCGCCTGCTCGTCGACGGTCGGTTCGAGATCGCGGTTCAGGAAGCACAATTCGGTGCGGAACAGACCGATGCCCTCCGCAGGCGTCTGCGCCGCCGCATGCGCCGCGGCACCGTCCTGCACGTTGGCGAGCACCGCGACTCGATGGCCGTCAGCAGTGACGCCCGGGCCACGCCAGCTGTCGGCGAGGTCGGCCTCGCGGCGCGCCTGGGCCACGGCCGCGGCCGCCAGGGTCGCGTCGGGCTCGATCTCCACCGTGCCGTTGGTGCCGTCCACCAGCACCATCGTTCCCGGCTGCACCTTCTCCAGCCCGGAAACGGCCACGACGCACGGGATGCCGAGCTGACGGGCGATGATCGCGGTGTGACTGGTCGGCCCACCCAGGCTGGTCACCAACGCGACCACCAGATTCGGGTCCAGGCCGGCAGTATCCGCAGGCGCCAGATCCTCGGCACACAGCACCGACGGCACATCCGGCACCGGCACCCCCGGCTCAGGAAGGCCACGCAGATCCGCGATCACCCGATCCCGGATATCCCTGAGGTCGGCGACCCGCTCGGCCATCAATCCACCCATGCGGGTGAACATCTCGACGAACTGGTCCGCGGTCGCGACGACGGCGCGGACTGCGGACATGCCGTCGGCGATGCGCTTCTCCGTCGCCGCCGCCCAGGCCCGGTCCTGCGCGAGCGTCGCCGTCGTGGCCAAGACTTCGGCCGCCGCGCCGGTCGCGCGCGCCGCGCGGTTGCGGAGCCGGTCCGCGACCGCCGACGAAGCCGCGGCGAAGCGCTCCCGCTCCCCCGCCCGTTCCGGCTCTTCCAGCTCGGCGGCGCCGTCATCGGCCTCCGGCGCGGGCCGGGGACCCGGCCACAGCACCGGCGCGTACCGCACTCCGCCGACGGCGGGCACGCCGCGCAGGACTACAGGTGCACTGCTGGTTTCCACGTCGACGACCCTTGGCGACGGGCTCACAAATGTCTGGCTCATGTGATGTAGATTACTCCGAACCGTTGACAAGTCAACACATCCAAGCGTAAAACAAACAATACAAAGATCGAACCGGATGGATTCCCACACAATTGGAGGGTCATGTACGCGGAAGAGCGGCAGCAAGCCATCGCCGCGCGAGTCCTCGCCGACGGCCGCGCCTCGGTCAACGACCTGGCCGAGGCCTACGACGTCACCACCGAAACCGTCCGCCGCGATCTCGACGTCCTCGACAAGGCCGGCGTCATCCGGCGCGTGCACGGGGGAGCGGTGCCCGCCCGCACCCTGCACCTGGTCGAGCAGGGCGTCGTCCAGCGCGATTCCACGCAGACCCAGCAGAAGGCCGCCATCGCGGCCGCAGCCGTCGCCTTCCTGCCCGCCACCGGCGGGACGGTGCTGATCGACGCCGGCACCACCACCGCGCGCATCGCCGAGCTCATCCCCACCGACCGCGACCTCGTCGTCATCACCAACTCCATTCCCGCCGCCGCAAAGCTGACATCCAACCCGACGGTGTCCCTGCAATTGCTGGGCGGCCGCGTCCGCAGCCTCACCCAGGCCGTGGTGGGGGAGCAGGCCCTGCGGACACTCGACTCACTGCGCGTCGACGTCGCCTTCCTCGGCACCAACGGCATCAGCGTCCGACACGGTTTCTCCACCCCGGACAGCGACGAGGCCGCCATCAAGCGCGCCATGGTCCACTGCGCCAACCATGTTGTGGTGACGGCGGATTCGAGCAAGTTCGGCAGGGAAGACCTCGTCAGTTTCGCGCCGCTGTCGGCGGTTCGCACCGTCGTCACCGACACCGATATCCGCCCCCACGAGCGCCAAGAGCTCATCGACGCCGGCGTCGACGTCATCTGCGCGGAGAGTGAATCATGATCGTCACCGTCACCCTGAACCCGAGCCTCGACCGCACCGTCACGCTCGACGAGCCGCTGACCAGGGGAGCGGTGCACCGCCTCACCCCCGTCTCCACCGAGCCAGGAGGTAAGGGCGTCAACGTATCTCGCGCACTGACCCAGAACGGTGTCGACACCCTCGCGCTGCTGCCGGCAGCCGACCACGATCCGATCCTGACAGGGCTGACGACGCGCGGCGTGCCGTTCCACAACATCACCATCCCGGGCACCGTGCGCAGCAACCTCACCATCACCGAAAAAGACGGCACCACAACCAAACTCAACGAGCCGGGGGCCCACCTGGATGCCGCCGCACTGGCGACCCTGACCGCCGCCGTCTGCGACCACGCAGCGGGGGCCACCTGGGTCGTGCTGTCCGGATCGCTGCCCCCCGGGGTGCCCGACGACTGGTACGCCGGCATCGCGGCCCGGCTGGCGGCACTGCCATGCGGCGTGGCGGTGGACACCTCCGAACGTCCGCTCACCGCCCTGGCAGAAGCCTTCGAATCCGCGGCGCCCGACCTCATCAAACCGAACTCCGAGGAACTGGCCTGGCTGACCGGGCGCTCCGCATCGGAGCTGGAAGACGCTGCCGCACAGGGCGATCCGATGCCGGTGGTATCCGCCGCGCGGCAGCTCGTCGACCGCGGGGCCGGCACCGTGCTCGTCACCCTCGGCGGCGCGGGCGCCGTCCTCGTCGACCGCGACGGCACCTGGGCCGCCACGGCCCCGTCGATCGTGCCGCGCAGCACCGTCGGAGCGGGTGACGCGTCGCTCGCGGGCTATCTCGCCGCCACCATCGCCGGTGCCGCACCCGCGCAGCGGCTGCAGACCGCCGTCGCGTACGGCAGCGCCGCTGCCGCCCTGCCGGGTTCCGCACTGCCCGGCCCGGACCAGATCGACGTGAAAGCCGTTCAGGTCCACGCCGTCACGTCCGCCTCCGCCCACCTCTGATCCGTTCTATTCAAAAGGAACACCCATGCCGATCATCACCTCGGACCTCGTCGCACTCGACGTCGACGCCGGCCCCGACAAGCAGAATGTGATCGAACTGCTGGCCGCCCGGATGGCCGAAACAGGCCGCGCCACCAACGGAGACGGACTCGTCGAAGCCGCCCTGGCGCGCGAAGCCCAGTCCGCCACCGGGCTTCCCGGCGGCATCGCCATCCCCCATTGCCGATCGCCCCACGTCGACGAACCGACGATCGGGTTTGCCCGCCTGGCGCCCGCGGTCCCGTTCGGCGCACCCGACGGCCCCGCCGACCTCGCCTTCCTCATCGCCGCCCCGGACTCCGGCGGTGCCGAGCACATGAAGCTGCTGTCCAGCCTGGCCCGGGCCCTGGTCCGCAAGGACTTCGTCGAACAGCTGCGGGGCGCGGGCACCGCCGATGAGGTGGTCGAACTCGTCGAAGGCGTGGTCGCCCCGACACCGGCAGCCGCGGTCACACCCCCGGCGCCGACCCCCGCCGCACCTGCTGCCGAACCGGCGCCCACGGCCTCGATCATCGCGATCACGGCCTGTCCCACCGGAATTGCCCACACCTACATGGCCGCCGATGCCCTGAAACTGGCCGCCGGCCGCGCCGGGGTGCACTTCAGCGTCGAAACCCAGGGCTCGTCCGGGTCCACCCCACTGTCCCCCGAAACCATCGCCGCGGCCGACGCCGTCATCTTCGCCACCGATGTCGGGGTCAAGGACAAGCAGCGCTTCGCCGGCAAGCCCGTCGTCGCCTCCGGTGTGAAGCGGGCCATCAACGAACCCGACACCATGATTGCCGAAGCCGTTGCCGCGGCGAAGGATCCGCAGGCCCCCCGAGTCCAGGGCGAGACCGCCGGGGCCGCCACCACCGATACTCGCGGCGGGCTGGGCTGGGGCACCCGGCTGCGCCAGATCCTGCTGACGGGCGTCAGCTACATGATCCCGTTCGTGGCGGCCGGCGGTCTGCTGATCGCGCTCGGCTTCCTGTTCGCGGGATATGAGATCGCCAACAAGCCTGCCGGGCAATCGGATTCGCTCGCACACATCATCGCGACCACCAACTCGCTGACCAACCTGCCCGCAGGCGGGCTCATGCAGTACCTCGGTGCCGTGCTCTTCACCTTGGGCGGGCTGGCCTTCGGCTTCCTGGTCCCCGCGCTCGCCGGGTACATCTCGTTCGCCATCGCCGACCGCCCCGGTATCGCACCGGGTTTCACCGCGGGCGCAGTGGCCGTCACCGTCGGCGGCGGATTCATCGGCGGCATCGTCGGCGGCCTGATCGCCGGGTTCGCCGCCCTGTGGATCAGCTCGTTCAAGGTGCCCCAGTGGTTCCGCGGCCTGATGCCGGTGGTGGTGATCCCACTCGGCGCCTCGCTGATCGTCGGCCTGTCGATGTTCCTGCTGCTGGGCCGTCCGCTGGCCGCCGTCACCTCCGGGCTGACCCACTGGCTCGGCAGCATGTCCGGCAGTTCACTGATCCTGCTGGGCGTCATCCTCGGCCTGATGATGTGCTTCGACCTGGGCGGACCGGTCAACAAGGCCGCCTACTCCTTCGCCGCCGCCGGACTGAACATCACCGACGTCGCGTCGCTGCGGATCATGGCCGCCGTCATGGCCGCCGGAATGGTGCCGCCGCTGGCCATGGCGTTGGCCTCGGCGGTCCGGCCCCGGCTGTTCACCGAACCCGAACGCGAAAACGGCCGGGCCGCATGGCTTCTCGGCGCATGCTTCATCAGCGAGGGCGCCATCCCGTTCGCCGCCGCCGATCCGCTGCGGGTCATCCCGTCGATGATGTTCGGCGGCGCGGTGACCGGCGCCCTGGTCATGACGTTCGACGTGACCTCCAAGGCACCGCACGGCGGCATCTTCGTCTTCTTCGCCATCGGCAACCTCATCTGGTTCGTGGTGGCCGTCGTCGTCGGCGCCGTCTGCAGCGCGCTCGCGGTGATCGCCGCCAAGAGCGCCGGCCGGTCGCTCCCGCCGGTCGACACCACCGCGGCCCTGCAGCCGGCCAACAGCTAGAACGTCCCGATCAAGCAACAAACCCAACAATCACAAGGAGAAGCAATGCCCAGCAAGACCGTCACCGTCGGATCCGCCATCGGCCTGCACGCCCGTCCGGCGGCCGTCATCTCCGAGGCCGTCATCAATTCCGGTGCCCAGGTCACCCTCGCGGTCGACGGCGGGGAACCCGTGGACGCCGGCTCGGCACTGATGATCATGACGCTCGGGGCAGGCAACGGAGCGCAGGTGACGGTGGCCTCCGACGACGAAACCGCCCTGGCCACCGTCGCTGACCTGGTGGCACAGGACCTCGACGCCTGACGGGCACGGCTCGGGGTCACTCCCAGCAGCCACAGAAAGCGCACAGAGCCCCCACTACGCACCACTAGTATGAATTCGTGCTACATGCGTATGGGGAGGGCATCGCGGTTCGCGGCGGTGTCGTAGCGGGAAAAATGTCACGGGGGACTCGGAACATCACGAGCGGTCGTCCCCATGGTGGGGGCGGTTGCTCGTGCGTCGTCTAGCCGCCGTAGCTGCTGCGTTGCTGCTGGCTGTCGCCAGCGCCCCGCCCGCACTCGCCATCGAACCGCCGGCCATCGACCCCGGCGCCGTCCCGCCCGACGACACCGGCCCCGATCAGCCGATGGAGCAGCGCAAGATCTGCTCCGCACCGACCGTGCTGCCGAACACCAACTTCGCCGACAAGCCGTGGGCGGCCGACTATCTGCACCTCGCCGAGGCACAGAAGTTTGCGACGGGAGCAGGCGTCACCGTCGCCGTCATCGACACCGGCGTGAACGCCTCGCCGCGGGTCCCCGCCGAGCCCGGCGGCGACTTCGTCGACAAGGGCGGCAACGGCCTGTCGGACTGCGATGCCCACGGCACCCTGACCGCGTCGATCATCGCCGGCCGTCCGGCACCGACGGACGCGTTCATCGGCGTCGCGCCCGAAGCCCGCATCCTATCGCTGCGCCAGACCTCGGAGGCATTTCAGCCGAAAGACTCCCGCAGCGATCCCAACGATCCGAACACCACCCAGACCGCCGGGTCGCTGCGCAGCCTCGCTCGCGCCATCGTGCACGCGGCGAACCTGGGTGCACAGGTCATCAACATTTCCGAGGCCGCCTGCTACAAGGTGACCCGGGCCATCAACGAGACCGGCGTCGGTTCCGCCATCGCCTACGCGGTGAACGTCAAGAACGCCGTGGTCATCGTGGCCGCCGGCAACACCGGCCAGGACTGCAACCAGAACCCGCCGCCGGACGTCAGTGTGCCGTCGGACCCGCGGGGCTGGAAGCAGGTGCAGACCATCGTCTCGCCGGCCTGGTACTCGCCGCTGGTGCTGACCGTCGGCGGCATCGGGCCGCAGGGCCAGCCCAGCAACTTCTCGATGTCCGGCCCCTGGGTCGGTGCCGCCGCCCCCGCCGAAGGCGACACCGCACTGGGCTACGACGGCAATCCCGTCAACGCGCTGAACGGACAGGACGGCCCCATCCCCATCAACGGCACATCGTTCGCCGCGGCGTACGTCTCGGGCCTGGCGGCCCTGCTGCGGCAGCGTTTCCCCGACCTGACCGCCGCACAGATCGTCACCCGCATCACCGCGACGGCACGCCATCCCGGTGGGGGAGTGGACAACTACGTCGGCGCCGGTGTCATCGACCCGGTGGCGGCGCTGACGTGGGACGTTCCCGCCGGCCCCAAGCAGGCGCCCTACCAGGTCAAGAGCATTCCGCCGCCGGTGTACATCCCGCCGCCGGACCGCGGGCCGATCACGATGGTCGTCGTGGCCGGTGCCGCGCTGATCGTGCTGCTCGGCCTGGGTGCGGTGACCCGCCGTGCGCTGAGGCGCCGATGAGGCACTTCGGGCTCCGCTTCACCACGGGGCACCTGCTGTGGGCGGCAACGCTGGTGCCGGCGGTCGTGCTGCTGTGCATGCATTTCAATCTGCTGTGGCTGGGCATCACCCTCGGTGTCCTGATCGCGCTGTTCTCGGTCCTCGCCATCCGCGGGCGGCGGCTGACAGGCTGGATCGCCGCGATGTTCGCCTGGCAGCGCCGACGCAAGGTCGCCCCGCCGGCACCGTCGGAACCGGCCGTCGGCGCGACGGTCATGCCCGGCGACCACGTCGCGGTGCGCTGGCTGGGTGACCACCTGGTCTCGCTTGTCGAACTGGTGCCGCGCTCGTTCACCCCGACCGTCATCGTCAACGGCGAGGCCTTCACCGACGACAACCTCGACACCCGACTGGTGGAGCAGCTGCTCGCGGCGCACGCACCGGATCTCGAGGCGGACATCGTCTCGGCCGGCTACCGCGTCGGCAAGACCGCGCCCTCGAGTGTCGTCGCGCTGTACGAGCAGGTGGTCGGCCCCTACGCCGCCCCCGCCAACCGGCGGACCTGGATCGTGTTGCGCGCCGACCCCGACGAGACCCGCCGGTCGGCCCTGCGCCGCGGCACCGGGGTCTCCGGCCTGGCCAGCTACCTGGTGGCGACCACCACCCGCATCGCCGATCAATTGGCCAGCCACGGCATCGACGCCCGCCCCGCCCGCAGCTTCGAGGAGTACGACCGCGCGACCGCGATCAGCTTCGAGCGCGAGACGTGGTCAACCATCAAGGGCCGCAGCACATTTACCGCGGCCTACTCGGCACCCGGCGGTCCCAACATGTGGTGGTCGGCGCGCGCCGACCACACGATCACCCGCGTCCGGGTCAAGCCGGGTCAAGCGCCGACGGCGACCGTGCTGCTGACCACGCTGGCCACGCCGACGACGCCGCGCGGTTTCTCGTGTCTGTTCGGTGGCCAACGCGCCGCGCTGGAGGGGCTGAGCCCGATCACCGACCGGCACTACGAGCTGCCGATCGGCTCGGCCGGCGTCCTCGTGGGGGAGACCGCCGACCGCTACCCGGTGTACATGCCGTTCGACAACGTGGACTCGACGATCAACCTCGGCGACGCACACGTGTTCACCCAGTTCGTGGTCCGCTCGGCGGCGGCAGGGGCCGTCGTCACCTTGGCGCCGCAGTTCAAGGAATTCGCGGGGTTCATCAACGCCCGGATCGGGAACGTTCCGAAGGTGGTGTGGCCCAACGCCACCACCTACCTCGGTCCACACCCGGGTATTTCACGAATTCTGTTGCGCCACAACTTCATCGATACCCCGCGCCACCGTCAGCTGCCCATCCAGCTGATCAACCCGCGCGAGGAGAGCCGGTTCCAGATGGCGCTGGAGAAGTGAGGGGGAGCAAGTAGATGGCTGGAAAACTGAAAGTCTCCTCGGAGACGCTGAACGCCAAGGCCGCTGAAGTCGACGTAGACCTGCCGACCTTGCCGCCGGCGCCCAATGCGCCATGCGAGTTGACCATCGCGCAAGAGGCCACCGGTTTCCTCAAGAACAACCTGCAGCAGCTCGACGCCGCACTCAAGGCTGGGCGGGCTCAGAATCGGCGACTGGCGGCCTGCCTACGGGCGGCCGCCGCGGCTTACGACGCTGCCGACGCAGCCGGGAAATCCGGCATCAATGCCACCGAGCTGGGCGCTGGCGGTGGTGCACCGATCACGCCCAACCTGCCCCCGGCACCAGCCCCTTCAGACCCGGTCGGCAGCTTGCCCTGGATGCTCGAATCGCTTGGCGGAGCCGAATCGCACCCCAGCAATCCCGGCATGGACTGGGAGGTGGCCGCCAAGCAGATCAACGGCGGCGACCAGGGCGCCTCGATGATCGAGTTCGGCGCGAAAATGACTGCAGTGGCAGCGAAACTGGCTGAACTGAACGGCAAGTTCAACATGGCGGGCGTCGAGTGGGAAGGCGACGCTGCCGAAGCCGCGGAGACGGCGCTGAAGGACTACTCGACGTGGCTGACGGCGATGACCGCGGCAGCGAACAACCTGGCCGTCCAGGCCATCGAACTATCCACGATCCATGGCGGCAGGCGACCCGAGCATCCCAGCATGCAGGACGTGGCGGACTACGAGAACGCCAGCGTGCTCGCGACAGTCGGTCAGGCGGCATACGACTTCTTCACCGGCCACGCCACCAAGCAGCAAGAATCCGACACCGTACGAGCCAAGTACGCGCAGCAGGCGACGATCCGATCCCTCGTCACCCCGCCACCACCCAACTTCGGGTCGAGCCCGTGGCCGGCCGTCAAGCCGGGAGACGTGGCGAAGAAAGACGGCAACGGCACAGGCGCGCCCCAAGGACCTGGTGGAGGTGGACCATCGGCCGGTGGCGGCGGTGGCACCCCGAGTGGTGCGACGCCATCGATTCCGGAGTCGCCGAGCGTCAGCCCGGCTTCTGCCGGTGAGCAGAAGCCCGCAGGCGGCGGATCACCCTCTGGCGGTTCACCTTCCGGTGGCGGCTCGCCGTCAGGCGGCTCCGGACAGGGTTCACCGAGCGGTGGCATGCCCGGCGGCTTGGGCGGCGACAAGCCGGAGATGCCGAGTCTGCCCGACGGCCCCGGCGTGAGCCCGGCGTCCGCGGGCGGCGGCGCGGGCGGCGGGTCCGGAGGCGGTGGCGGTGGGCTGGGCGGCCAGCCCATGCAGCCGGCAGCCGTCGCGCCCGCGGTGGGTGCCGGTGGTGCGGCAGCCGGTGGCGCCAGCCAGGCCGCGGGCCGCCCTCCGGTCGGCGGCGGCGGTATGGGTGGCGGCATGGGTGGCGGCATGGGCGGCCACGGCGCTGGCCGCGAAGGCGGCAAGGAGAAGAAGCGCAACGCGAACCTGTCGCCCGACGAGGTCCTGTACAAGGAGGACCGGGCCTTCACCGACGGCGTCATCGGACACCGGCGTCGCACCAAGATCGATGACAAGAAGGACACCAAATGATCGAGATGCACCCCGAGGTCGCTGCGGTTCTCCAGCAGGCCCAGCGTCTGCAGTCGGTCATGGACGAGCAGCTCGCCAAGATGAACACCGAGTCGTTCACCGCGACCGACGAGGCCAAGACCGTCGAGGTCACGCTCAACGGCCACCACTGGCTGACGGACCTGTTCATCGAGGACGGCCTGCTGCGCCTCGGCGCGGAAACCGTCGAAGCCCGCATCAACGAGGCCTTGGGCAACGCGACGGCGAAGGCCACCGAGTCCATCAACGCCGACCGGGCCCGCCTCAACGAGCTCGTCGCCGAGATCACGGCCGGTAATCCGCCCGCCCAGCCGTAGCGGTCACTGAATGAAGATCGCCAAGCTGGCCGCGGCGACCGCGGCCGTGGCACTGTTGGCCGGCTGCACCACGGTGACGACCGGCGATGCCACGAAAGACCCGTCATTCAAGCCGGGTGACGCCATAGTCAGCCTGCTGAACCCGGGCAACTACCCGACGGTGCCGAAGCCCGGACCAGCCATGAAACCCGGGCCCGAGAGCGGCCGGATTATCGACGGCGAACGCATGGGTGACTACGTGGTCGGGCCATGGGAGATTGACCCGCAGCTACTGCACGTCGGCTTCACTTCGACCGGTCTGTTGTTCAGTGTCGTATCGCTCCTGTCGCCCGAGCTCGACCAACTGGCGCAACAGCACCACTTGATCTACGGATTCGGCTCCGGCCGCCACACGGACGTCGACGCCGACCACCTCCGCAAACTGCAGAACACCGTTTTGCGCTTTCCAAGCCCCGACGAAGCGGCTGCCGCAGCATCTGGTTTCTACACACGGCACCCGGGCATCCACGATCCCTCGACGAAACTCAATCTCCCGATACCCGGACATCCGGAATCGCAGGCGCTCCAAGTCACCATGCCTGATGGAACGTTCGCCACCTCGATCATCTCCCCGCATGGCCCATATGTGTTGATTCAAAGCGGCACAGCACAGGAAAGCCCCGGCGTTTCATTGCAACTGGCGACCAAGTCGTTAGACCTTCAGGCAAGTCGAATCGACAACTTCAAGCCCACCGATCCCAGTCAGTTCGCCACCATGCAGACCGATCCAGAAGGACTGTTGAGCAGGACGGTGCCCACCAAGGAACACAAGGCAAACCAGGGCTTGTGGGGGCCACGCGGCCTCCTTCATTTCGAAGACGACCCAGTCCAAACCGCCGCGGCATTGACGGCAGCCGGCGTCGACGTCATCTCGGTACGCGGTACCTACCTCTACCGGGCCAAAGACGCCACGACCGCGGCGCAGCTCGCGCAGAAGCTCGCCGAGCCTGGCGGTAGCAGCCCCAGCGAACCTGGCCCGACCGTACCCGGACTCCCCGCGGCCAAGTGCCGGGCGATCAATTATGCGGAAGTGAAAGCGCTTGTCTACGACTGCACCGCGTCATTCGATAGGTGGGTGTACGTGGCTTCCTCGTTGCAGCCGTTCGACGCCACACAACGAATGGCATCCCAATACCTGCTGCTGACCGCGAAATAGCGGCACCTGGTTCAACTCGCGTTCGGCCGCCTTCAGGCCGTCCGGCCGTTGCCGCGGCGGGCTGAGGCACTCAGGCGCTCGAGTGCGTACAGTTCGCGGAGAGTCACTGCGCAACGCAACGGGGAGCCGGCGCAGTCGGGAGACGATGGGGAACGTCATGAAGACCGCCAAGTTGGCCGTAGCGACGGTCGCAGTGGCACTGCTGGCCGCCTGCACAACGATAACGAACGGCGACGCGACGAAAGACCCCTCGTTCAGGCCTGGTGACGCCATCGTCAGCCTGTTGAACCCCGGGAACTATCCGACGGCACCCAAGCCCGGGCCCGCGCTGAAACCAGGCGCCGAATCTGGACGCCTCATCGATGCCGAACGGCTTGGCGAATTTGTCGTCGGACCGTGGGAAGTCGATCCCACCCTGATCAGCATCGGGGTGAACGTGACGGGCGTATTTCTCGACGCCGACCGCCTAAACAGCGTCGAGCCCGGCCCGATGAAGCAGATCGCCAAAGATCATCAGCTGATCAACGGGTTCGGCTCAGGTCGTGGCACCATTCGCGGCGCGGATCACGACAACCAGTTAGTGATTCTGGTACTGCGATTCCCAACAGCCGACCTGGCCAACGACGCTGCCCGCCAATTCGCGGCACAGGCCCCGACAATAGATCCAGCCTCACCCAATCAACCGATATCAATTCCAGGACATCCCGAGGCGCTCGCGCACGCAGCCACCACGTCAGAGCGAAGTTTCACAGTCAGCTCCTATACTCCGCACGGGCCATACGTGCTGTATCAATACGCTTCGAGTGACGTAAACCGCGACACCGCAACACAATTCGTTGCAAAGGTGCTGGATATGCAGACTTCACGCATCGACAAGTTCCAGCCAACCGATCCAGCGCAGTTCGCCACCATGCAAACCGATCCCGAAGGCCTACTCAGCCGGACAGTTCCCACGAAGGAACACAAGAGCAATCAGGGCCTATGGGGGCCACGCGGCATCCTTCATTTCAGTGACGACCCGTTACTCACGAGCACCGCCCTGACACCAGCCGGCGTTGACGTCGTTTCGGTACGCGGCACCCATCTGTACCGGGCCAAAGACGCCGCCGCAGCGACGCAGCTGGCGCAAAAGTTCGCCGAGCCTGACGCCAAGAACCCAAGTGAACCTGGTCCCGCCGTGCCCGGCCTGCCCTCAGCGAAGTGCCAGGCAACCGATGTCGCTGACGTCAAAGCCCGGGTCTACTCCTGCGCGGCAGCGCTGGACCGGTGGGTCTATACGGCAGCATCATTGCAACCATTCGACGCCACACAACGAATGGCGTCCCAGTATCTGCTGCTGACTGCGAAATAATCGGACCACAATGACCTCGACCTTCAACCCCGGCGACATCGTGGCCGGTTACACCATCGAATCCGTCCTGGGTGTCGGTGGCATGGGTGTGGTGTACAAGGCCAAGAATCCCCAGCTGCCCCGCAGCGACGCGCTGAAGGTTCTCACCACTTCCATCCAGGGCGACGGCCAGTTCAGGGAGCGCTTCCTCCGCGAAGCCAATGTCGCCGCCACGCTCGACCACCCCAATATCGTCGCGGTCTACTCCCGTGGCGAAACCGAGGCGGGTCAGCTGTGGATCGCCATGCAATACGTCGCGGGCACCGACGCCGACCAGGAAGTCCGGTCCGGGCGGATGTCACCCGCGCGGGCGGCCCGCATCATCACCGAGGTCGCCAAGGCTCTCGATTACGCGCATCGGCGGGGCATCATGCACCGCGACGTCAAGCCCGCCAACTTTCTGCTGGCCAACGCCGAAGATCCCGGTGATGACGAACGAGTCTTCCTGGCGGACTTCGGGATTGCTCGCGCCTTTGATGACGCTGCGCACCTGACCACCGACGGCTCGGTCATGGCGTCCATCGCCTATGCGCCACCTGAAGCGCTCAGTGGGCAGCACGTCGACTCTCGAGCCGATATCTATTCGCTTGCCTGCAGCCTGTTCGTGCTACTCACCGGCCGGACACCGTATGGAGGACTGCCGGGTGGCATCGCCGCGATCGCGGCAGCACACGTGACAGGAGAGATACCGCGCGTCACGGATCGGGTGCCTACTCTTCCGTGGGCGCTGAACGAAGTCATCGCCCGCGGCATGGCGAAGGACCCCAACGCGCGCTACCAGACTGCCCGCGAACTCGCGGCCGCGGCCACCGCGGCCGTCGCGAACCCGGGCCCTGCGCTACAGCCGCCCAGTCGGCTACCGCCTCCGGGTTCGCAGTCATGGCCGCCGCGTCAGCCAACACCGCCCGATGGCGTATTGACTTATCCGAGCGGACAGTTCAGCGGTCCTTACCCGCCCGGCCCGCTGCCTGGCCAGATGGCGGCACCCCAACCTCCGGCTGCTCGACAAAAGAGTCCACGCAAGCGTCGAATAGTCATCGGTGCCGCCGGCGCCGCCGTGATCACCGTCATCGCGGTCGTCGCCTCCATCATGCTGATCGGCAAGCCCGACGCCCCGGCGTACACGGCGCAATCATTCACGCACGCCCACGGCACCACCGAAATCACAAAGGCGCCAACAGCTGTCGCCGCCTTGGGCCCCGGCGACGCCGACGCCGTGCTGTCGCTCGGCCTACAACCGGTGGCCATTGCCGGCGCAGGCACTTCCCTGCCCTCATGGTTGCAGTCCAAGATCACCGGAACCCCGTCGGTCAAGGACACCGTCGGTTTCATCGACACCAGCGCCATTCAGGCCGCCAAACCCGACGTCATCATCGCGACCGGCGAGATCGATGACGCGACCTACCAGCGCCTCGCCGCGATCGCCCCGACCGTGACTCAGCCAAAAGACACCAGCCGAGCATGGAACTGGCAGACCCAGCTCAAATGGATCGGCAAGATTCTCGGCCGCTACAAGGACGCCGACAACCTCATTGATCAGGTGTCGTCCCAGCAGACCGACCTGAAGAATCAGAATCCGAGAGCCGCGGGGAAGAGCGTCCAGGTGATCCACGTGTCGGACGATGGCGTCAGCCAGACGCTGACGCCGTCCAACGCGGCCGACTATCTCAGTTCGCTCGGCCTGAACTACGACCCCGAATTGCGTCGCAAGCCAGGCGACAATAGTTCAACCCGTTCGATGCCCGACCTTGGAAAATTGTTCTTGATTCACAGCGAAGTACTGGTCGTGGTCCGCACCGACAAAGCCGCCGGTAACGGTGGGGCAGCGGGGCTTCCCTACCAATTGGCCGCCTACCGCGGATCGATGATCATCGTGGATGACCCTAATAGCGTTGCAGCACTTGCCGATCCCGGCGGCTACCTGGCTACCGAGTATCTCAACGCCAACTTCGTTCCGCTGATGAGTGTCATCCGCTGATTCACAGGCCGGCGGCGATCTTCGCGACTAGGTCGCGCCCCTTGTTTGCCACGTTCGGAGCACATACCCGCACGTCAATGATCACGTTCCTGCGCGAACCCAATGCGTGCTGACATGGAACCCGGGTCCCGTCGCTGGCTGTCCCCGACACCGGAACGCTCGCGACGGAATCGACCGATTCAACTCTTTCCAACGCATACGTCAGGGGCACCCGACCACCCGTGACAGTCGCCTGCTGGTCCTGGCACGACCTCCAATGTCCGGTAGTCGCCTCACGAAAGCCCGCCGCCTCCGCGTCCGTCGAGAATGCGGCCACCACCTGCACCACTTGCGCATGCTGATCCCCGTGAAGAAGCTGCCCTGCGAAACCTGTTCGGCCGTAGTACCCAATGGTGTCGAGAGCCGG
Source organism: Mycobacterium sp. SMC-18 (assembly GCF_045310895.1). NCBI lineage: Bacteria > Bacillati > Actinomycetota > Actinomycetes > Mycobacteriales > Mycobacteriaceae > Mycobacterium > Mycobacterium sp. SMC-18. The sequence continues at coordinate 239,857 of NZ_JBJIAL010000002.1, read as the reverse complement.
CATGACCGCTTCGAGACAGCGGATCGGTTCCACCCGCAGCTTCGTATCCGGTTTTCTGAAGATCGCCTCCGGCGTCATCGCGACGCCCACCAGGTCGCTGATCTCCGAGGGCGAGCCCAACAGCCTCGGCAGGCCGGCATCATCGATCGGTTTGGCTACAGCTGATGTCGACGTCGCCGGGGAAGCGGCACCTGTGGCCGTCGTGGCCGTACCCGACACTTTCCGGTCAGTGACCGAACAACCCGCCGCCACAACGACGACCGCTCCGATGAGCATTCCAGTACGCCAGGGATTCATCTGATCCTTCCGTCAGCTGACTTTGTCAGCGATCTGCTTGGCCAGCTCCGCCGCCTGCGTGCCGCCGCCCGGGCTGCACGCCAGCACGTCGACCACCACATCGGCCTTGGTGGTCAGCACGTGCTGGCAGCTGCGCCCCGGTTCGGTGAACTCCGCGGTGAGGGTGCCGTCGTCGGATGTGACCCCACCGACGGCCAGCTGCCGCGCCGGTCGGCCGTCGGCCGTGAACGTCACACCTGTATTCGCACATCCCAACCATGTCGCGGCGGCCGGAATCCGTTCCGCTGCTTGCGGTCCTGGATAGCCCACGGCATAAGCAACCATCCAGGTATTCGGGTCCGCCGGGTTACGCAGTTCCATACCTGACATCCCGGTGAACCCCGGGCCGAAGGTTGTGGCGCCACCTGCGTCCGCGACACCGGCGCACGGCGGGGGAGTGGCTGTCCCTGCTCGCGGAGTTTCCGCGGTGACGATGGTCGCGGTCGCCATCGGCGGCGACTGCATGGCGGCGCTCACCGCCTTGCCGTCGGGGAGCAGGGTCGCCAGGTCGATGCGGTGCCCCGGCGGCGCAACAGCTTTGGGTGGTGCTGTGGGTGCCGTCGGTTGCGTCGGCCGGTTTCCGGAGTCGCGGGTCACGTAGGTCATGCCGGCCACAAATCCCGCGGCCAGGACCACGGCGCCCACGATCAGCGCCGCTTTCGGCGCACCTGATTCGGCGCCGCAGCTCGGCAGCCGCAGCCGTCGGTACACCACGAATCCGGCAACCGCGCCCAGCAGCACCAGCACCCCGATATCCAGCGCCCACCAACGTAATTCGTGGTGCCACAGCTGATCGTCGACCGACATGAGCGGAGCAATCTTCAGCAGGTCGACCACGCTCGCCGACGCTGCGAAGCCCCACCGCCCCGGCAGGAACCACGATGCCTGATCCAGACCGACACGTCCGGTGACAGGAATCATGCCGCCGGAGAACACGATCGACAGCATGATGACGACGACGAGCATCGGCAGAATCTGCTCACTGGACCGCGCCACCGAGGACAGCAGCAGACCCAGGATCGCCGAAACAATTGCTGCCACAGTCAGACTCACATAGAAGTCGAGAGTCGGGCTGCCCAACAGCAAGGCACCCTGGGTGGGTGCACCTTTGCCGATCACCACGATCGCCACCACGATTGCTGTCTGAATGGCAGTAAATGCGCTGTAGACAACGATTTTGGCGGAAAGGTAGGCGGCGGCCGACAAACCGACAGCCTGCTCCCTGCGGAAGATGGTGCGCTCGCCGACCAGATCACGGATCGTCAGTGCGGTCCCCATGAACACTGCCGCGATGTTGGCGACGATGAGCAGTTGATTCGGTTCGTTGGGGGAGTGGCCTACAGTCGCCACCCCAAATCCGGTGTCCCCCGGCACGATCAGCGACATCGCGCCCAGGATGAACGGCAGTAGCAACAGGAAGGTGGTGTAGATCCGATCGGCGAAGATCAGCCGCAACTGCCGGCGCGCAACGGTGAGCAGCTGACGGCGGGTGCTGGTACGGGCCGGTGCACCGAGCGGACCCGCGGGCTCCGGCGGCGCCGCCGGTCGGTCGGCGGCCGGATTGTTCTGCAGGAACACCGCATGCGCCGCGTCGGGATTGGCCGAAACCCAGGCGAAGATGTCGGCCCAGTCTTGTGTACCCATCGCTGATCCGACCGCTTGCGGGGGCCCCGCGTACACCGTCTTGCCGCCGGGCGCCAGCAGCAGCACCTGATCGCACATGTTCAGGTACGTCAGGGAGTGCGTCACCACCAGCACCGTGCGCCCGGCATCGGCCAGGCGGCGCAGCATCTGCATGACCTGTCGGTCCAGCGCCGGGTCCAAACCGGAAGTGGGCTCGTCGAGGATCAAAAGCGATGGGCCGGTAAGCAATTCAAGCGCCACCGAAGCGCGCTTACGCTGCCCGCCCGAAAGCTTGTCCACCCGCTTGTCGCGGTGCGCAGCGAGCTCGAGCTCAGCGAGCACCCGTTCCACCACAGCGTGGCGGTCATCCTTGCTCGTGTCGGGCGGCAACCGGAGTTCGGCGGCATAGTTCAGCGCCTGACTGACGGTCAATTGCCGATGGACCACGTCGTCCTGGGGCACCATGCCGATCCGCGACCGCAACGACGCATAGTGGGCGTGCACGTCGTGTCCGTCGAAGGTGACCTGCCCGGACGTGGGTTTGGTGACGCCGCCGAGCAGCCTGATCAGCGTCGACTTGCCTGCGCCCGAGGGGCCGATCACCGCCGTGAGAGTGCCGGGCCGGGCGTCGAACGACACGTTGGTCAGCAGCTGGTGGCCCTCGATGGCGAGGCCGACCTGGCGTACCTCGATGCCACCGGTCGCGACCGCCTGCCGCGACTGGACCGCGGTACCTCCGGTGAACACCAGGTCGGTGTTGCCGACGGTGATGACGTCCCCGGGGCGCAGCGTGACCGCCTCGACGCGGTGACCGTTGACGAAAGTACCGTTGCCCGAGCCGTTGTCGTACAGCTGGGTTCCGGTCGGGGCGGGTATCAGGTAGGCGTGGATTCGGGAGGCCAGCGAATCGTCGACTCTGATGGTCGCTGTCGAATGCCGCCCGATGGTGACGGCGCCCGCGGGCGGTCCCGACGAGCGTTGTGGGGCGGCTGCAGGCGGGCGCGGCGGCGGAGGCGGCGGCTGCGGCGGAACCGGCCGTGGCGCTTGAGGGATCCGCTGCGTCGGACGCGGGGATGCCATCTGCGCCGGTGGCTGCCGGTACTTGGCGACCGGAATGACCTGGGTCGCCGTACGGAAGTGGAGCTGCGGCCCGTCCGGAGCTCCGACGGCCAGCACGAGGTCGTCACTGATGACGGCCGACGGCACGCGCATCCGATTGGCGAAGATTCCGTTGCGGGACTTGTCGATTGCCACCCACTGACCGACACCGGGGTCTACCCGGATGATCAGGTGCAACCGAGATACCACATGCTTGGCACCGGGGCCGGCGTCCGGGATCCTGACGTCCGAGGCCTCGCCGCGGCCGACGGTGACCTCCTTGCCGGGCGGGAAGGTGAACATGGCGCCACCGAGCGTCACGATCAGCGGCGGGACGGAGCTCACGAATGCACTCTCCTCACTGGTAGCGCTTGTAGCAGCCCTCGTCGTCGGTGGCCAGCCCCGCCCGGAACGCCGCGATCCGGGTGAATGCCGCCGGAACACCCTGCCCGTCGACCGCCGTGGCCACGTAACCGTTGGTGAGCAGCCCGGCGACGGCCTTGTCCAGGTCACCTGCGGTCAACTGCAGGCTGGCACCACTGGGCAGGTCATGCGGCTTGGCCATCTGGCGCTGGGCCTGCGCAGTCAGGCAGGCCGTGCGTAGCGCGGCTGTCGGATTGTCCAGCTTGACGCCACGCTGGTTCTCGAGCGCCATCATGTACCTCGACACGATGATCGAGAACGCCGTGTTGTCACCCTGGATGAGCGTCTTTTCGGCCATGTCGGCCGGTGTGCCGATCTGTTGCAGGGTAGGCAGGTTCACCGAGATCGTGTTCGTCGACGGACAGTACGAGGCAGGCGAATCACCCTGTGAGATATCACATTTCGCCGGCTCGTAGGTCAACTTCGGCGGCTGCTTCGGGGAGTAGATCACCCCGAGCAACTCGACCAGAGTGCCGATCGTGTCCTTGTCGATCGCCAGGTCTGCGGACCGGTGATCGTCGTCCATCGGCTCATCTTCGAGCTCCATCGGCAGACCCTTGCGGCGCTGCTTGATGTCGTTCAGATCGATGGCCGCGCAGGCCTGCGGCCCGACGGTGAAGCCCTGCTGGAACGCGCTGACCCGGTCCAGCGCGGTGCCGTGGCCGTCGGTGAGCATGTCGTCGTCGTGCGGCCCCAGCGTGGGATCCCGGACGGTGATCAATCCGGCGAGCACATGGTTGAGGCCGTCACCGGTGCTCATCATGAACCGCTTGGAATCACCGGCCGCGACATAGTGCAGATACGCGCCGGCGAAGCAGTCGGCCTGCTGTTCACGGACGATGACCGGCGTACTGCGGGTCACCAGTTTCGCCATGTACTGGATCGCGTGGCCGTATTCATGCCCGATCAGACCCGCGACTGAGACGTCGCCGAAGTACTTTCGCCCGGTCGGCACCATGATGCCGCGGTCCCACGCCATCAGCTTCTCGCTGGGGCAGTAGAAGGCATTCACCAGGCCGGCGGTGTCCTCGCCGCACGCCTCCGGACTGCTCCGATCGCGGGCGTCATACGACAGGAATTTCTCGATCGGTTTGAATGAGCCCTTCAAACCCGATGCGCTGTAGTCGTGTTGCCAGTACTCGGCGATGTCATTGATCGCCTGCAACGCCAGCCGGTCGACGTCGCTGTTGTTGGTGTTCTGCACCTTGCCGACCGCTGCGGGCGCGTTGTCGCGCAACCCACTCGGGCCATCCTTGGCCGGGAGGTCGGCGACGTGGAAGGGGTCGTTGACAGGCGAGACCGCGGTGCCGGCGACGGTCGGCGCACAGCCGGCGAGCAGCGTCACCACGCATACCGCCACCGAACGTCGCAGCGCCGTTCCGCGTATCACCCGCAATCCGAAACCGCCTGTCATCGTGCCCCCTGACGTTCGATTCAGACTATGGCCTGCCGGCAGCTTCAGAACAGCGAACGGTGCACCCCGATGTCAGGGTGCACCGTTCATCGGTCGGGCTGTCAGAACTGACCGGCAGCGATCTTCTGAATACCCTTGTGGACCTGAATTCCGATGTAGCCCAGCACAACTGCGATGACACCGTTGATCACCACAGCCAGTATCAACATTGCCGTGAGGCTACCGCTGATGTAGGGGCTGCTGCTCACTCCCGCCAGGCCGATGATGCCGATCAACAGACCCAGCAGGCTGGCGGCCGCACCCACACCACAAATCCCGTAGGCCACGAACTGGGCTGCCAGCTTCGTGCCGAGGGCCAGGAAGCAGTAGGCCAACCCGAGCCAGACCACACTGGCGATGAGCGAACCGATGCCACCGAACAGGCTGAGGAACAGCCCGATCAGCACCGCTCCGCCATAGCCGAGATAGACGAACTGGTTGGAACCCTGCGGGTTGTTCCGCATGTTCTGGAACCACGGCTGCTGAATCAGTTCGCCGCGGACACCGCGCGTCATCAACCGGAAGATGAACGAATCACCCTTGGTGAGCAGCGACTTGGCCATGTCGACCGGCGTCTGCTGCGGACCGGCCGGCCCGCCGAACTGCGGTGCACCCGGGCCGGGGTAGCCACCGGGTTGGGGCGCGCCGAAACCAGGCTGGGCGCCGCCCGGACCAAATCCCGGCGGGATCGGAGCGCCGAAACCCGGAGCGCCGAACCCGGGGGCACCGTAGGTCGGAGCGCCGAACCCGGGCGGGGGCGGCGGCGGCACGGGCGCACCCGCGGGGTTCCACGGCTGCTCAGGCTGCGGTGGCACCGGTGCTCCGGGCTGGCCGAACTGCGACTGCGGCGGCTGATAGCCCGGCTGCGGCGGCTGCCACTGCGGGGCCGCGGGCGGCACCTGCTGGCCGTAAGGGTTCGGCGCGGCGGGAGGCTGCGGCGGCTGCCACTGCGGGGCCGCGACGGTCGGCGGAACGACCTGAGTCTGGTCACCCGTCTCGGGGGCGGCTGCGGTCGAGGGAACGACCTGGGTCTGGTCGCCCGTCCCCGGCAAGGCTGCGCTCGGCGACTGGAACGCCGACCGATCGACGAACTGGGTCTTCTCCTCGAGATCACCGGCCGTCGGCGGCTGCTCACTCGCCGGGCCGGCCTCGTGATTTTCGGACATATCGTGGTCTCCCTAAAAATTGACTACTCAAGACACGGTACGGGCGCCAACATGTCGGTCCTGCAGCGGTATCGCGCTCCGGGCGCGGCCGAAAGACCCGTCAGAACCGGATGTTCCGGATGTTGTCGTAGACCCCGGCGATCCACAGCAGCAACGGAATCACCGCGGCAATCGCCGCTCCATCGGTCAGCTCCAAGATCCTCTTCGTCACCGGCGAGACGCGGCCGACGCCGTCCGTCGCACCGACGGTGATCAGCGCCACCAGCGCAAGGGCGACGTACAGCACTATCACCAGCCAGGCGCTGTCGGCATCCCACGAGACCAACTTGATCATCACCCCGGTCGGGATGGCCACCGTCGCCGCCAACAGTGCCCAGCCGCACCACCGTTCTGCGTAGAGCCGCGACCGGAAGCCGCAGACGACCGTCACCAGTCCCGCGACGATCAGCGAGTGCACGAAGAAGTGTCCCTGCACCACGATCGCGATGGCACCGTAGGTCAGCACCGTGACACCGGCGCTCAGGAAGCCGATCAACAGCTGTCGTGCCAGCGTGCTGCGTTCTGTCAGGCGGGCCGCGGAATCAGGCACCGAATCGATGATCGCGCGCCATGTCGCCGACTCTTCGTCGATGACATTGCTGTGCGCGGCAACCGGATCCAGCAGTTCCTCGTTCGCGATCACCTCACCCGGGGCCGGGATCGGCGGCAGCGCGATCCGCGCCACCGCGACCGTGAGCTTCGCCGCGTTGGTCACGACGATCAGTCCGAGGGCGATGGCACCGGCGGGAACCCACGAAGCTCCGCCATATCCGTAAGCGATGGCGGCGCCGGTCACCGCGGCCGCGATGACCGCCAGGAAAGCTGCCACCGCAGCACGTTTGCGCGGCCCGCCGCGGGTCGCCAGCACGACGATCAGAATCACCGCCGCCGCCCCGGCGAGCTGCGGCGCACCCATGTCGTTGATGCCCCGAGGGAGCGGAACCGCCAATGCGGCCGCGCCACCCAACAGCGGCAACGAGGCCACGAGAAGACTCTCGGACAGATCGACGTTGTCGTAGCGGCTCTTGGCAACGAAGCTGCCGCCCAACACCAGCGCGCCCAGCAGGCCGAGCGCGACCGGCCACCACCAACCGTGGCCGGACTGCGACCACGACCACAACGACGCACCAGCAACTGCGAGCGTCGCGACTGGGATGGCCAGTCCGACAAGCCGTTTCAGCGCGGCGCCGTCGAACTCTGGGGACTCTTCGAGCACCGCCATGGCGTCGATGACGTCCTCGACCAGCGGCCGGTAGCGTTCGGTCCGACTCACCGACACCAAGGTCAGCAGGGCACCGTCGACGACCCCGGCGTCGTCGAGCGACTCGGTGGACTTCAACGGCGGCGACCCCGGGCGCGCGAACGCCCAGACGCCCTGGGCCTTGAAGTCGAACCCGGCCAACACATCGGCCGGGGTGTCGTCGAGCAGATCGGCGAGGACGTTGACCGTCTCGTCGATGTAGGTCTCGATCGGCGTCGACGCCGGCAGGACCAGATCGGTCATGCGTCGACCCGTCAGGATGGTGACCCGGGTGGTCGACTGCCTTGTCGGATTGTCAGCTGCCGCGGTGGGCGCGGCGGTTGCGGGGCCGGCCGATGCGGTCACCGGCGCTCGAGCCTGTCGAAGTCGTCGGACAGCGCCGCGGCGAGTTCGGTGATGCGCCGCTGGTAGGTCTTGCCCAACAGGTCGAACTGGATGTCGGAACCGGCGGCGATGTGCTTGTCCCACGGCAGTACGACGACGCGGCCGGCCGGCACGTGCCGCTCGAACTGCTGCACCAGGTCGTCGACGTCGATGTTGGTCTTGCCCGGTGTCACGTGGTTGATGACCACACACGCCCGGCCCAGCAGATCCTGATATCCGTTCTGGCGCAACCAGTCCATGGTCACCGCTGCCTGGCGGGCACCGTCGATCGAGGCGCTAGCGACGATCACCAGACCGGACACGGTCGACAACACGGCTCGCGATGCCTGGTGGAACAAACCCGCGCCGCAGTCGGCGAGCACCAGGTTGTAGTACTGCGAGACGATCTTGACCGCGGCCGACCAGTCCTCTTCGTTGAAGTCGCGGCGCGCGACGCTGTACTCGGCCGACGACAGCACCTCGAGGTTGGAGGCATTCATGCTGGTGTACGCGCGGATGTCGTTGTAGCGCGCAAGTTCCTTGTCGGACAACAGATCCGAGATGGTCGCGGCCGACTGCCGGCCGGCCCGGTCGGCCAGGTTGCCACCGTCCGGATCGGCGTCGACAGCCAGGATTCGGTCACCGCGGACTTTCGCCATGACAGATCCCAGAGTGACCGTGACAGCCGTCTTGCCGACGCCGCCCTTCAGCCCGAGCACACCGATCTGGTACGAGTCGCGGGCATTACGTCGGATCCGGGTGTAGAGGTCCAACTCGTACAGTTCGTCGGGCGACAGGCCCAGGTTGATCCGCGTGAGCAGGTACAGCACGTGGCGCCAACCACGCTGCGACGGCATCTTCACCCCGGCCCGCACGCCGACGTGAGACAGCGCGTCGATGGCGCGGTGGTCGCCGATGGTGGCGGCCGACGTCTGGTCCGGCATGTGCTGCTCGGTCCACTGCATGTCGGCCTGGGGATCCATGGCGTAGTGCTGTGGCGGCGGCTGCATGTGCCGCGGTGGGGGCGGCATCATCATCGGGGCGTGCTGCGGCTGCTCGTACTGCGCGCCGGCCATCGGCGCGCCCTGCGGCGAGCGCATCAGGCCGTTCTGCATGAATTGCGGTGGCGTAGGCGGCATTTGAGTCGTCACTTCAGACGGCCGCGGCGGCGGGACCATGCCCGGCGGCTGCTGTGGCTGGCCGGCAACGGGCGGGCCCGACGGCGATTCGGCCCCTGCAGCCGAGGCAGCGGCCGCGGAGGCAGACATCTGCGCGGCGGCAGCAAGGGTCGCATGGTCGACGGTTCGCGTGGCTTCCTCGTTGTCGGCCTGGCCCGGCGAGTTGTTGAAAAGCCGGTCATAGTCGGCGGACATGAGTACCTCTCGATTGTGTGTGGATTACACCGGGAACGCACATGAGGTGGGCAGAGTCGACCCTACGCCGACCTGCCCACCTCCTGTGTTGCGTCGCGTGGATCGCCTAGCCGAACATTCCGGTGACGCCGTGCTCGGTCGACTGCATCTGGCCACCGGCCTCGCTGACGGCATGCCCGAGGCTCTGCAGCGCGTTGTTGAGCTCCATCGCGGTGTTGTCCCACCGCTGCTGGACGGCCTGGTAGGCCTCCGAACCCGAGCCGCCCCACACGGAAGCCAGCTTCGCCAACGAGGCCTTGCCCTCGTCCAGCAAGCCCTGTGTCGTGCTCACGGCGCCGGCCAAGTCGCCAGCGCTGCCCTCGATGCCGGCGAAATTCCAGTCCTGTGCCATTTGTCTTCTCCGCTTCTGAGTCGTTGTACGTAGTGGTTGGTCTGGCTAGATCTGCATCTGGCTCGACAGCGACGACCCGGCGTCGGCATCGGCCGCGGTGTACTGCACGCCGGCAGTCTGGATGTTGGTAGAGATGTCAGCCAGTTCCTTCAGCTGCTGCGTCATGGCCTCGTCGAAGCGAGTCAATGCAGCCTGGGCCGCCATGCCCGCCTCGGGTGTCTTCATGTGCGTCGCGAGCTGGCCTGCCACCGCGTCGACGTGGGTCTTGACGCCGGTCAGCTCGCCCGCGATGCGATCGAAGTTCGCTGCCTCTGAGGCGAGGACTTCGGCATCTGTATTCATGCTCGTCATGCTGGATCACCTTTTCTGTTTCCTGTGTCCTCACCACGGGAATGGCGAGTCCTTGCCGACCCCCCTGGGCCGGAAAGCCTGTGTGTTAAGCGACGACTCACCAGTCGTCGTCATCGTCGTCGAGGTCCTGTACCAGAACCCCGGGTGCCTTGAGGGCCTCCCTCGTCCCCCCGCCTTTCTCTGCTTTGCCGGCGGGACCCATTCCGGCCCCGGCACCGCCGGCACTGCTCACCGGCGCCTTTCCGGCGCCGGAAGAACCCGCTGCCGCGCCGGCCTCCAACGAAGCGGTCGAGGCGTTATCGACGCCACCGACCAGCGAGGCCATCAGCGGCGTCCGCGGGGCCGAACCGCCCATGCCCGGCAGTGACGCGGCGCGAACCAAGCCCGCACCCGATGTCGCGCCCGAACCACCCGCCAGCGGGTGATTGGAGAAGGGGCTGGCGCCCATGAGGCCGATCTGCGGCCCGTTGTTCTGTCCGAAGCTGCTTCCCAGCTGACTGAAAATCTGCGTCATCTGTTGCATCGGCTGGCTCAACTGCTGAACCGGCTGCGTGATGAGCTGGCCGAGCTGCTGCGGCAGCTGCGCGGCCTGCGAACCGACCTGCGAGACCACCTGCATCATCATTTGCGCGCCCTGCTGGCCTTTGTCCTGTTGCTCGCTGGCACGCTGCGCGGCCGATTCGGCCTTGGACGCCTGGCCCTGGGCCCGCTGTCCCGCGAAATTCGCCTGCGCCGCAGCATTTCCGACCATCAGCGCCGCGTCTTCGATTGCCGCCTGGCTGGCCACCTGCGAAATGACCAAATTGCGCGCCACTGCCTCGGATACCCCCATCGCGGTTCGCGCGACAATCGCCGCTTCCGTCGCCTCGCCGACTCCAGGTATCACGATGGGCTTTGGCGGCAGAATGGGTTCGAACAACGTGTTCATGGTGGTCTCGGCCTGATACGTCTCCATCACCGAGCCCGCCAACGCCCACATGCGCGCGTAGTCCGCCTCGTTGAAGCCGATGGGCACCGTATTGATACCCAGGAAATTCGTGGCCTCGAGTACACCGTGCGTGACGTGGTTCATCTCGATTTCCGGCAGCTGCGGAGTGGTGGCCAAGGCCAAGCTGTATGACTCCGCCTGTGCCAATGCCTGCATCGCGCGCTTCTGTGCCTGCACAGCAGTGGTGTGTAGCCACGTCACCATCGGCGTGGTTGCCGTGACGGCCCGTTCACTGCCCATGCCGGACCAGTTCGCGCTCAGCTCCGCCAAGCTGGCGGCAAGCTCCACCGCCTGCGTCTCCAGCGCAACGGCCAACGCTTCCCACCCTGCAGCTGCTTGCAGCATCGGCGCAGGGCCTGCACCGGCCATGAGTCGGCCGGTGTTCATCTCCGGCGGGAATGCTCCGTAGAACATCGCCGGCATGGCGGGAAGCCCCATGATGTGCTGTCCTCAGGCTCTTTGTGGGCTCGTCGTACGCGGTGGCTAGATCAGGGTCGCTGACGTAGCCACGTCGGTGGCCTCATACATGGCGCCCGCCTCGACGTACGCCGCGCCGGCACGCGCCAGCTCTTCCTGGGCGAAGGCGTTGATGCCCATGACCTCGACGCCTTCGACGGCGAATGCCATGGCGGCCTGCAGCGACACTTCGTCTGCACCGGCCGGGACCAGGGTGCTGGCCTCCGTCATGGTGGCGGTGCCGGTCGCAACGCCACGCGCTCCGTTGGCGACAACCTGCGTGCCGACGCCGATCGCGCCCTCTTCATGTTGCAAAGGCTGCATTTCTTTTCTCCTTACCAATTCAAGATCGCGGTATGGAATTGTGCGAACGGCACAGATAAGAATTGAAGATCCCCCACGGAACCCCCGTTCCCCCTAGGCCGATCAGCGGGCGTTTAGCGTTGCTGAACGTCTGAAACTGATACTACCGAGGGTTTTGGGGGGTCACCTACACTTATTCCGCCGGAGGATCAACATAGGCCGCCTGGATGACCTCCTTACCGTCCGGTGACACCAGAAGCGCCTGGCCAGGGGGCCTACGACGGAGTTTGAACTCGCTCGACGGGAACTCCGCTTTCTCGCCCGACAGGAACATCGTCGGCGTTCCGGCGCCATAAGCGGTACCGACGAACTTGTCCATCGTGGACCGGTGCGCCTGACTCATCTGACATGTCACGATGATGTGCAGACCGATATCGGCAGCGGCGGGCAATAGCGGCGCCAATGGCGCCATCGGCGACCCCATACCGCTGGCGGCGACGATCATGTGCCAGTCATCGACCAGCAGCACCACGTCCGGACCGCTCCACCACGACCGTGAGCGAAGCTGGGACGTCGTCAGGTCCGGTGGCGGCAGCCGCTTCTTCAGGTTCACCGCCAGCGCCTTGATGGACTCTTCCAGTGCAGCGATGTTGCGGTTGATGGCACCAGCCGCGAGCAGGTGTGTCTCGGGCACCGCGTCGAGCAGGCCAGACCGGAAGTCGGCGAGCATGAACCGCACCTGATCGGGGCTGTTGCGCTTGCAGATCGCCTCCGCCACTGCGTGCGCAATGGTGGTCTTGCCCGACTTCGGCGCACCGAAGATGAGCTGGTGCGGCGTGTTGTACATGTGGTTGTACGCCACCGAGAGGTCGGATTCGCGCACGCCCACCGGCACCGTCCACCGGGTGCGGTAGTCGTTCTCCGGTCCGGGCGGATTCGGGTCGAGTTCGTGCAGGTAGATGCGCTCGGGCAGCACGCGCACGCGCGGTGCCATGTCGGTGTGCAGCGACGCGATGTGGTCGACGGCAGCGGTGATGGCCGGCACGAGGTCGGCTGCGCTGTGCACCCCGTCCATCCGGGGCACGCCGATCATCAGGTGGTGCTTCTCCATCGACACCGCCCGGCCGGGGCGGTTCGCCGGAATCTCGCGGGTGATGCGGTCGATCTGCGTCTCGTTGACGTCACCGAGGCGGAATTCGACCTTCGTGCCCAGGTAGTCACGGACACGGGATTTCAGTTCCGTCCAGCGCGGCGTCGAGATGATGACGTGCACTCCGAACGCCAGGCCCTGACCGGCAAGGTCCTGGACCACGGGCTCCAGGTCCGGGAACTCACCGATGAAGGCCGGCCAGCCGTCGATGATCAGGTAGACGTCACCGAACGGATCCTGCGACGCAGGGTGATTCGGATCTTCACGCAACTGCCGGTAACTGGCAATCGACCCGATACGGAGCTCTTTGAAAGTCAATTCACGTTGCCGCAGAACGGCTTTCATTTCCGCGACGACACGCTGTACTCGGTCCGGTTCGGAACGGGTGGCGACGCCACCGACGTGCGGCAGATCCTCGAGGTACATGAGGCCACCACCACCGAGGTCGACGCAGTAGAACTGCACCTGTCTGGGGGAGTGGGTCGCGGCCGCCGACAGCACCAGTGTCTGCAGGAACGTCGACTTCCCGGTCTGCGGCGCTCCGCCGACCGCGATATTGCCACCGGCCGCCGACGTGTCGATGCCCCACACTTCCTGCTTGTGGCGACGCGGTTCGTCCATGATGCCCAGACCGAAGCGCAGCGGGGCCCGCTGGTCGCGCTCCACCAGCTCGTTGACCGGCATCGGATCCAGCAGCGGCGGCAGCCACATCTTGTACGCCCGGCTCTCGCCGGTCGTCAGCTGGTTCAGCACCACTTCGCGCAACGCGCGCTGTTCGGTGTTCGTCATCGTCCGACTCCCGAATCTGCCATCGGCGCAGCGGTGAACGGCCGAATCCGGAAGTTGTTCTGCGCCACCACTCGTGGCGCGTCGTCACCTTCGTCGTTCTCCGCCGCCGTCGGCACATAGGTGCCGCCGGTGTAGATGCTCTTGAACTTGACCGGATCCTCCATACCGACACGGAGGAAGCCGACGCCGCTCTCCTTGTTGGTGATGTACTGCGCCTCGGGCGTACCGATCACCGCCTTGGATTCGGCGGAGCTCGTGGTACGCAACGCGATTCGGTACGTCAGGTTCGGCTCCAGTTTGTCGATGCGGGCGCCACCGGTGTTCAGTGACTGCGTCGCCAACAGCAGGTGCACACGCAGCGACCGGCCCACGCGACAGATACGGTCGAACAACGCGATGAAGTCCGGGTGGTTCTGCAGCAACTCCGCGAACTCGTCGACGACGACGAAAAGCGTTGGTAGCGGCGGCAGATCGGCCCCACGCTCGCGGTACTTCTCGTACTCGGCGACGCCCGACAGCGCACCGGCCGCGCCGACCTGCATACCGGCCTGACGCAGGATGTTCTGCCGGCGGTCCAGCTCACCGGTGAGCACCTCACCCATACGGCCGACGAGTTCGGCTTCCTCTTCCATGTTGGTGACGACAGCCGCGGTGTGCGGCAGCTTCTCCATACCCAGGAATGTCGAACCGCCCTTGAAGTCGGTCAGCAGCAGGTTGATCTGATCCGGATGATGCGTCGCCACCAGTGAAAGGATCAGGGTACGAAGGAATTCCGACTTACCGGAACCCGTCGTACCGATCAGCATGCCGTGCGGACCGGCACCGAATTCGGCGCCCTCCTTGATGTCGAGATACATGATCTCGCCATTCTTGAGCTGGTGGCCGAACGGGATGCGCAACCGGTCCTGATCCGTATCCGAGTACATCCGCCACCGCCGCGGCGTCACCTCCTCGACCGAGCGCGCGCCGACCAGGTGGTGCCACTCGCTCGACACCTTCTTCTGTACGCGGGTGCCCTTGTCGATGATCGTGCCGGTGATGGACCAGCCCGCGAGCTTGCGCGCCAACCGGCCGGCCGACGTCGGGGTCACCGAGTCGGTCACGGTGGTCACCTCACGCCATGGCTGGGACGCCGTGCGGTCCTCGCACGAGCCGTCGGGATTGACCTTGATGCGATAGCCCGACCGGTGGTTGCCCTTGGTGATGACGGTGACGCCGGCGCGACCGTCGACCGGGAAGCCGGCCTTGCCGCCCGTCAGATCGACCACCAGAACATATGGGCCCGACGGGGGCGCGTCGGCACTGTGCGGACCGCGCGCCGTCAGGTCCGCCAGCCCGTCCGGCTTGGTGAACACCAGGCGCCTGGGCCCGGCGTCGTCGAACTCGGTCTGGCTCTGCACGTGGGGCAGCCACTTGAGCCACGCCCAGTCGGGATCGTCGAGATCGTCCATCAGGACCCGGATCTGCAGCAGGTCCGGCGGATGGAAGACCGCCAGGTGGCAGATCATGGCGGCGAGCAGACCCCGCGACCCTTCCGGATCACCACCGATGGCGATGGTCGGGTAGCTCTTGAGGATCACCAGCTTCGGGCAGTCGTGCACTAGACCGTGGGTGCGCAGGAACTTGGTCACCCACATGTGGCTGACCGGCTCCAGATGAGCCTGCGGTGCGGCCATCGGGCCCGCGAGGTCCGACCCGATGTTCGGCTTGAGCAACCGGTCGACCGCCGCCTGGGCGCCGATGCCGATGCGGGCACCCATGAAGAAGTCGGCGTTGTTGCCGCTGACACTGCGCGACCACTGCCGCTGCGTGCCCACGATGGACAGCAGGTCCTCGGGATGCGGTGCGTGGTAGCTGAAGAACGTCACCTGCGCGTCGGCCGACGACGTGACGCGGGTCCGCAGGCCGGCCAGGTACCGCAGATACTCCTTGCGGTCCTCGTTGATCTCCGGCACCTTCTTGCCGCCGCCACCGCCGCTGGCCATGTAGCCGACAGTGCCCATGATCATCATCAGCGGCATCATCAGCATGTACGGCGACAGCTGACGGACGCCGGTGAAGATCATGATCGCGATCATTCCGAGCATGCCGCCGCCCATGACGTACGGCATCGCCTTCTGCATGCCCGACGCGGGGATCTCAATGCCCAGGTCGTCGGGCGGCGTCACGTTGATCTCACCCGGGGTCAGGCGCGGACCGCGCTTCATCGACGGGGTGAACTTCTTGGTCGTCATGACGCACCTCCCGGATGCGGCGGCGCCGCGGCCTCGTTGCTGCCGCCCACCTTCCGCGGTTTCGGATCAGCCGGCAGCGTGTCGTGTTCGAGCAACGCCGCCTCCTTCGACAGGACCGGGCCTTCCATCAGCAGACCGACCACCTGCCACGGTGCCGTGGTGGCGCCGCTGAGGCCGAGGGCCTTCGCAGTGTCGTCGTTGGCTATCCCGTATCGGACGCCCTGGGCGTCGACGTAGTACTGGGCCTCGCCGTACCGCGGGTCTGGCGACTGCAGCCGGATGAACTGACCGCCGTCGATGTAGACGGTGGCGTCACCGCTGATCTGCTTGATGCCGTTGCCCATCGAGCTCGGCGAGATCGGCAGGTGCCGACCGACGATCACCGTGGTCTTGGCACCCTGGTCACCGGCTTCGCGCTGCCACGCCCAGCACACCGTCGGATCGTCCTGCGGCAGCAGCATGGTCATGGGCTTCGCCGGCAGCGGTGACGTATAGGTCTGCTCGGGGATTTTGGCGACGACGCTGGATTCCACCGACGGCGGCGAGATCAGCCCGTACGAGTTCGTGGCGCGCAGCGCGGCCGCCGTGGTGTCGTTGACCTTCGCGACGCCGTCCGGCAGCACCACGTACTGCTGCTTGCTGTTGTCGGTGACGGTCTGGAACACCGTGCCGTTCACCAGGTTCGGCGGCAGGCCGACGGTGTTGGGCGCGCCCGCGGCCGGGATCGGGGCCAGGGCCCAGGGGCCGACGTTCGGCAGCGCGTTGAACAGGCCGGACGAGATGGGCGCCGACTTCGAACCGACCGGAATTCCCACGGCAGAGGTCAGCGCGCGGTCGGCCAGGTCGATCGAATGCCGTCCGTCCTTGGTGATGAGCCAGGTCTTGTCCTGGTACTTGACCAGCACGCCCTGATCTGGCCGGATGGGGCCGACGCCGCCGCCCAGAACGACGGGTTCGACGAGCACCGAGGTCTCGACGGTCGGGGTGACGCTCTCGGGCTTGGTGACGGTGTCGCACACCGACCAGGTGCCCGACGTGCCGTTCACCGGCGTCGCGTAGGGCGCACCGGGGATGCCGATGGGTTGGCCCTTCGGCATCTTGGACAGTTCCGCAGGCTTGACGACCTGCGGCTCACCGGTGTGGCCGAGAACCAGCCGCGCCGACGTCAGGTTGTAGACCGGACGGATCTGCCCCGAGCCCCCGGGCATCACCACATACAGCTGGTTCGTGCTGCGGTCGACGAGCAGCGAGTCCCCGCCGCGCTTACCTTGCGGTTTGAAGTACGCCAGCATCGCCGCACCGAGACAGACAATGACCGCGACGACGATGCCTGCGGACACCGACCGGCTGTAGAACTGCAGCGGGTCGTCGAACATCCGGGTGTCGCGCCGCACGATGGCGTGCTCGACGCGGCGGAGCAGGAAGCGCCAGCCGCTGACCTGAACCTTGGTGGTGAGCCGGAAATCAGCCATCGGTTATTCGCCGATACTCAGGCGCCGATGCACCCCGCTGATCGCGGAAGCCATGTCGTCGCCGGTGATCTCGCCGAGCGCTTCGACGCTCAGGCTCTCGATGTCCATCGAGCGGGCGAGGCGCATGTCGCGGGCCTGCTCACCGGCCTCGACCAGCTGGCGCGCATAGCGGCCGTTACCCGCGATGTCGATGGCCGGCTTGCCGTTCAGCTCGTGCTGGTACAGCGTGGTCGCCGCTTCCAGCACCTGCTTGGCCGCTTCGTCGTTGATCAGCGAATCATTGCTCTTGGCAATGACTTTCGCGATTTCGACGATCTCCTCGGGGGAGTAGGACTCGAACTCGATACGGGTGGCGAAGCGGGAGCGGAGACCGTCGTTGGCTTCCAGCAGCCGGTCGATGTCCGAGCTGTAGCCCGCGATGATGACGACCAGCCGGTCGCGGTCGTTCTCCATACGGGCCAGCAGGGTGTCGATGGCTTCCGAGCCGAAGGCGTCACCGCCCTGCAGTCCGTCCTGGATCAGCGTGTAGGCCTCGTCGATGAACAGCACGCCGCCAAGGGCCCGGTCGATGACCTTGGACGTCTTCACGGCGGTATGGCCGAGGTACTCGCCGACGAAGTCCTTGCGGGACGTCTCGATGAGCTTGGGCTCGGCGATGACCCCGAGACCGGCGAGGATGTTGGCGACCACGCGCGCGATGGTCGTCTTGCCGGTTCCCGGCGGTCCGGTGAAGATCATGTGCTTGGACTGCTGCGCGACCTTCATGCCACGCGCGGCCCGGATCTTCGCCATTTGCGTTGCGGCGCGGTAGGTCTCGATCTGCTCCTTGACCTTGGCCAGGCCGATCTGCCGGTCGAGTTCGGCCTGCGCGTCACTGAGCATCTTGTCGCGCGCCGAGGTGTCGGCCACGACGCTGTTCGGATCCCACTTGTCCGACCGAGCGGCGATCTTCTCTGTCGTGGTGGTCTGCAGCCGGTAGTTCGGATCGCGAAGCGCCTCAGCGACTTTCGGCTCGGGGAAGTTGGCCTGCAGCCATTCCAGCAGGCGACGGGCACCCTCTTCGTTGCCCTGCTCGCGGAACGTCATTGCCAGGTACCACGCGATGGGCCGGCCGCACGCCGTTCCGGCCGGCGATTCATTGGCTTCGGTCAGCTTGTCCTTGGCCTCGGTGAACAGGCCGAGGTTGGCTGCCGCGACGCCACGGGCCACGCCGGCGGCACCGGTCAGGAAGGCGTCCGGCCAGCTCTCCGAACCCCGGAGCACCTCCATGACATCGGTCCAGCGCTGACCGCCGGTGTAGATGACGGCCTTTACCCACGCCACCAAATGCTCCGAACCGCCGACCGCCGCGCCCTCCACGGCTTCCAGCGCGTCGGCGTAATTGCCCTCGGCCGCCTCGTTGACGGCGAACGCCAGCGTCAGCGCGAGGGGCGAGTTCACGGGATAGGTGATGTCGCCGAGCTCGCCGCCGATACGCACCCGGGCGTTGACCTGCGCCAGCGACACCTCGGCCTGGCCGGCGAGCATGCCGAGGTTGCCGCGTGAGTACCAAGCGCGGAACAACGTGGTCCGATCGGTGTCGCCGCAGCGAATGCGCCCGATCCAGGCGTCACACGCAGTCTCGTCGACAGACGTGATCTCACTGAACAGCTGCATCGAACGCGCCGGTGCGGTGTCCAGCATGCCGACGGCGTTGTTGAACATGGCGGCGAGTTGGTCACTCATTGGCGTCTACTTCCCCTGAATATCTGGTGGCAAAGATCTGGGCACGCGTCGCGGCGGCCTCTTCCGGCGACGGCAGGTCGAGACTGCGCGACAGGAAATCCTTCGCCTCTGCGCGGTCGTGACCCAGTTCCCGCAGTCCCGAGTACATGACGTCGTATTGCGCCGACCTGCCGTCCTGGCGAGCGAGTCCGGCGATGACGAGGATCTCGTCCGCCAGTTCGACTTCCGTCATGTTGGTGACGCCCGGAGCGAGTCGGATGCGGTGGATCCGGCCGTCCATGAGGGCCGTGACGGTCACCGTCTGCGGCGGGTTGGTGACCGTGTACCCGAACGGGACAGGCGCGTCATCGGCGGACGGCGCATCGTCCTCGATGACCCCGGCGTCGGGAGGGACGACGTCGTCGTCGGCGTAGAGGTAGTCGAGTGCGCCGCCGAGATCATCGTCCGAGCCGTCGTCCGGATCGTCGCCCGACGGCTCGTCATCGAACCCGTCATCATGGTGGGCCGCCAACGTCAGTCCTGGTAATCGTCGCCGGCGGCGCCCGCCGAGGCCGTGTCGAACCAGGACCGCGACGGCAGGAACTCCAACAGCCCTTGCAGGGCGCGTTCGAGGTTCTCGTCGGTGCCCGCCAGGAAGCTGCCGTACAGCTCCCCGCTGACCTTGCGCGGCAGGGACACGATGCGGCCCAGCCGGGAGTCGAGAACGCCGGCGGCCACGTCGGCCTCACTGTGCGTACCGCCCTCGTGCCGCTCGTTGGCGGTGAGCTCGACCCATGAGTCGGGATTGGCGATGAGTTCGGAATAGGTCCGCGCCGAGCTCAGGCTGATGCCGAACTGGGTGAGCTGGTCGGGGGTGCGGGCGTCACTGAGCCGGCTGGTCGACGCGGTCAGAGGCTCGACGTTGGCGGGGTTGGCGGAGCCGAGCACGGCATTCACCATGCCGGCCAGGCCCACCTGCGGGGCGACCCGCTGGATGACGATCATCTCGCCGTCGCGGGCCGCGACGACATGGCGTTCGCCCTTGCGACAGACCACGAACCGCAGCATCTTCCCGCCGACGTCGCGGCGCCACCAGCGGCCCTCGATGGTGCGGTCGGCGCGGCTGAGGGTGTCGACCATCGCGGCGACTTCCGGATGCGGGTTCCCGTAGATGTCGAGGACGCCCTGCGCCGTCAGATCCCGCCGCACCTGTTCCCAGACCCGGTCCCGAAGGTCCAGCTGGGGAATGTTCGGCCGGATGCCGAGGCTTATCGGGAAATCCATGAGCTCGAGCTTGTCGGCGATGACCAGCATGCCGTCGATGGTGACCTCGACCGCGATGACGTCGTCGATGCCGCCCGAGGCGGTGCTGGCCGCGGTGTACGGGCCGGTCACGACAACCGTCCCGGCGCCATAGCCGACCCAGACGTCCCGGCATCACGCCCGGCGCATGTGTCCACCCGCTGCATCTCGCTCCACCCCCTGTTCCCGGCGCCAGGCGCCGGGCATCGCTGTCCTCCGTGACCATCTTGGTACGCCACCTGACGGACGGCAGGCCGATGGCCAAACTCCTACGCGAGTCACGGCATCTGACCTGCGCGGGCGGCCCCACACCACCCCCACAGCGCTTCCCCACAACCCGCATCGAGCCTACCAGCGGGTCCGCCGCCGGATCCGCACCAATTCACCGACGGCGCGCACTCAGTCGACGCGGTCGACACGCAGCGAAAAACGTTGGTGGACAACCCAATCAGCAGCACCGCAGCCAAGGGGCCCAGACCGTCGGCCGAACGGGCGCCGACGAAATTGGGCCCAGCCATCCCGCCGGCGGCGCCGGCGTGGTCGATACTGGGATGGCATCTGCGTCTTGGCACCTGCGTCGAGCGAACCGAGGAGAGAAAGCGCGTATTCGGTGACTGACCACTTCGAACCGCAGCACAACCCCCCGGAAAGCGCTTTCGCCGGCCATCCCGTGAACACGCCGCCGGCCTGGCCACGGGTAAATCCGGCCGGCAACACCGGCATGCAGCACACCGAACCGCTGCAGCGCAGGACCGGCTACCCACCGCAGCCCGGTCCCGTACCGCCGGGTCCGATGCAGCCGGGACCGCACCCGCACCAACCCTGGCCGCACGGTCCTCAGGGTCAGTTCACGCCACCCGGGTCGTACGCCGACGCCATCCGCCGCGACGACCTGCTCCGGACCCGCAAGCCCGAGCCCGGTCGCGGCTGGCGCAAGACGCTGTTCAAGGCGACGTTCGGGCTGGTAAACCTCGGTCCGTCACCCGACGAGATCCAGGAAGCACAGCAGATCAACCGGATCCGGTCGGCGCTGTCGGGTCACTACAAGGTCGGCGTGATGGGCAAGGGCGGCGTCGGCAAGACGACGGTGTCGGCCTCGATCGGGTCGCTGTTCGCCGAGCTCCGGCAGGACGATCGGGTAGTGGCCGTCGATGCCGACACCGCGTTCGGCAAGCTCGGCAGTCGCGTCGACCCCAAGGCCCTGAGCTCGTACTGGGAGTTGGCGTCCGACCAGCACCTGGAGAGTTTCGCCGACATCCGCAACCGGGTCGGCAGCAATGCCGCCGGGCTGTTCGTGCTGGCCGGTGAGGCGAGCCCGGCCCGCCGCCGGGTGCTGGATCCCGCCGTCTACCGCGAGGCCGCCTCGCGGCTGGACCGCCATTTCACCATCTCGATCATCGACTGCAGCTCCACGATGGACAGCCCTGTCACGCAGGAGGTGCTGCGGGATCTGGATGCGCTCATCGTGGTGTCGTCGCCCTGGGTCGACGGTGCCGGCGCGGCCGGGCAGACGCTCGACTGGCTGGCGGCACACGGCCTCAATGGTCTCCTGCAGCGAACTGTGGTGGTACTCAACGATTCCGACGGCCACGCCGACAAACGCACCCGCTCGGTCCTGGCCCAGCAGTTCGCCGGGCAGGGGCAGGCCGTCGTCGAGGTACCGTTCGATGCGCACCTGCGGCCGGGCGGCGTCATCGCCGGCACCCGGGAAATGGCGCCGGCGACGCGGCGCAAATTCATCGAGATCGCAGCCGCGCTGGCGGCGAACTTCCCGACCGGTGACGATCGGCACCGCGACCGTTCCTGACGCTCGCGGCGGCTACACCAGCTGCACGAGCAGCTTTTCGACCAGCTCTTTGTCGTGGTCCGACACCGCCGCTTCGGCCTCGGCACCGACCACGACGGACTCGGGAACCCCGGCGGCCAGGGCCGTCTCCTGAATGGTCAGGTTGGCACTGCGGCGCGCTGCATACAGCCGCTGCCCGAGCGTCGCGGTGGGCGCTTTCGCGCCGAGCAACGTCAGTTCGTCGATGCGGGCGCGCACCAGTCCCAACGCCTTGATCAGCGGCGGCGACACCGGGCCGAGCCGGGCGGCGCTGGCGGCGACGGCCTCGAGTTGCCGCAGGTCGGACAGAATCTGCGTGACCCACGGCGTGAATTCAGAATCCTCGATCGCCGGCAGGGCGTCGGCCGTGGCTCCCAACGTGTTCACCGCGGCGACGACGGCCTGCGCGATCAGCGGAACCTCGCCCGCGTTGGTCAACGGCGGGGCTGGGGCAGCTTGTGCCTGAGGCGCCAACGGCACCTGCGTCGTCGGGACCGGCTCGCCGCTGCGGATCCGGGCGATGGTTCCCGGCGGCCACTGCAACACCTCTTCGAGACGCAGGCGCGTTCGTTCCCGCGGCCAGCTGCGGCCCTTTTCGAATGAGATCAGCGCTCCGGCGTTGATGATGCCGTCGGCCGCAAGGCTGCGCTGGCTGATGTCCAACTCGCGCCGCCGGGCGGCGGCGGCCGCACCGGCGCGCTCCATTCCGGGGTCGACTGCGGGCAGGGCGATGTATTCGGTGACGTCATCGGGATCGATGTTCGGCACCCGATGTCACCTCCCATCCCTTGCGGCCCGCGCTCAACACGAAATCCGGAGCACCGTCGGCAGTCCGATACAGCTTAACCCGTTCGGCCCCGCATAACTATTGCGTTAACGGTCACTGAACCGTATCGGTCTCGCGCCAAGCGCTTCAGTTAGACCGTACACCCTCCCCAAAGCACGACTTTCACCAATGTTATTCCGGACCATTCCGATGATTTTTGAGCCCTCGCAGCGCGCTGACCTGCGGATATATCTAACGCTACGGTTTAACTGTTGCATTACTGCAGTCTGGTGCTATAGATTCTTCCCAACCGCGACGGAACAGTCGCAGCGCAACAACAAAGGAGTACTCCGATGACCGCAATTGCCATGGACGGCCTGCCGCTCGGTGAGTGCACCCGGAGCCCGGAGCAGTGGACGACGATCGCCAGCGACGAGGCCAAGGCCCTCTGCCGCCAGTGCCCGCGCCGCTGGGCCTGCGCGCGTGACGCCGTCGAACTGCCCCGCGCCGAAGGCCTCTGGGCCGGCATCGTCATCCCGGCCGAGGAGGGTCGCGGCCGGACGTTCGCGATGAAGCAGCTGCGGTCCCTGGCCGAAGCCAACGGCTACCCGGTCCGCCGCCAGCGCCGCATCTTCCTCGAAGTCGCGTAGTACCCGCTTGCCCACGCTGCCGTTTGAGGGGGCGGCAGCGCGGGCGGCGGTTCTACGCAAGAGGGTTACCGTGGGTTCTATGGCCACTGCGAGCACGACCGACAAGACCGGAGCGCCGACCACAGTCACCGCCGAAGCCGGACGATTCACCATCGCCGTCGAAGGCAAGACGGTCGGGCTGATCGATTACATCGACCGGGGTGGCCGACGAATCTTCCCGCACACCGAAGTTCAGCCCGAGTACGGCGGCCGCGGGCTGGCGACGATCCTCGTCGCCGAGGCGTTGGACGCCACCCGTGCCGCAGGGTTACGCATCGTGCCGCAATGCTCGATGGTCAGCGGGTACATCGCCAAGCATCCCGAGTACGCGCCGCTGGTCGACCGGGCCTGAGTGGTTTGGGCGCGCTCCGTATCGGAGAGTGATACGGGGCGCGCCGAGATCACTGCTGGTTCAGGTACTGCGCGGTCGAGCCGCTGATCGGCATGTCGGGCATGCCGAGTTTGCGGTGGTCCCAGCTGCGCATGCGGCTCGGCACGACCCGGACCGCGACGCGGTTGTTCATCATCTGATCGACGAACGGGCGCATCTCGTCGGTGTAGGGGCCGGTGTACCGCTCCCACACACTGATGCCGACGCGCAGACAGGTGTCGGGATCCTCGACGATCTCGGCGGTCCCGTCGATCGACACACCTCGCAGGGTGCCGTAGGTGTCACCATCCTCGATCATCACGGTGATGGTCGGATCCCGACGCAGGTTGACCGCCTTCTGCGACTTGGCCTTGGTCTCGAACCAGATTTCGCCGTCGAGCACGGCGTACCACATGGCCACCAGGTGCGGCCGGCCGTCGGCCAGGACGGTGGCCATGGTCGCGGTCCGGCTGCGATCGATGAACTCGACGATTTCGTCGTCGGTCATGACGATCTTCTTGCGCTCGTTCTGTCCCACGCTCTTATGCCTATCAGGCCGCACCTGGGGGCGGTTACCCGGCCTGCAGCGCCGCGATCGCCGGGGCGAACATCGTCGCCTTGATGGCGGCCATGGTCTGGGAATCCTTGCCAGCCACCGGAATCACGAGATCCACGGCGGAGGAGACGACCGCGTCCTCGGCCGTGGCCAGCTCGACGATGCCGTACTTGGCGGCGTCGTCGCCACCGAAGCGCCGGCCGGTGGTCATCGACGCGATGGCCGCCTGCGGCGTCAGCTTGGCCTGGATCAGCGCGGCCATACCGGGCGTGAACGGAATCCGGATGTCGACCTCGGGGAAACAGAAGAACCCGCGGTCAGCGCGCATGGTCCGGTAGTCGTGGGCCATGGCGAGCATCGCACCGGCGCCGAAGGCGTGTCCGTTGACCGCGGCGGCCGTCGGGATCGGCAGCGTCAGCACCCGCGCGAACAGCGCGTGGACCCGCCCGACGTAGGACTGCATCTGGTCGCCGTGCGCCATCAGCCAGTCGAGATCCAGGCCGTTGGAGTAGAACTTGCCGGCGCCGGTGGTCACGAGTCCCTGGGCGCCGCCCGCGACGAGATCGTCGATGGCACCGTTGACGTCGTCGAGAAAGCCCAGCGAGAAGCGGTTCTCGTCATCGCCGAGGTTGAGAACGGCGATCTTGTCCTGGTAGCTGACGGTGATGCTCATGGTTGTTTCCTCCTGGTTGGGGTGGGTTCGTCGGCGAGGACGGCACGTACGGCTGCGGTCAGCCGTTCACGTGCCCAGCTGTTGCTGATTCTGTTGCGGGACAAGATGATTGCGGTCGGCAGGTCGACGATGCACACCGTGATGGCATCGACCGCCGCGCCGTCGCGCCGGTTCCAGAGGTGCGACGACAGCCGCACCATCAGGTCGATGAGCTGACGGTCGAGGTCTTTGAGTTCAGCCGCCAGGGACGCCGGCAGGTCGGGTCCGAGCAATTGATCGCGCTGCACCCGCCACACCAGTTGGGCCGACTGCCGTTGACGCTCGTAGAACACCGCGGGGGCCTGCGCGGCGGCGACGACGGCGTCCACGGGGTCGGCGGCCGCGTCGGCCAGGGCGGCGTCGACCAATTCCGTTTGTACGTCGAGGAATCGGCGTGCGGCGCGCAGCCAGGTGCGGGCGACGAGCTCGGTTCGCGAGCCGAAGTTGTGATAGATCGCGCCGTTGGAGACGCCGGCCGCGGCGGCCACCGAACGGGTGGTGACACCGGCCGGCCCGGCCTCGACGGCTAGCGATTCGGCAGCGTCGAGCACCGAGTCGAGGTCATACACACGAGGCCGGGGCACCGGCTCACCATAACAGAGCAATCGCTCCGTTATTGCGCAGCAGGGGTGTCGCCGGTTACGGCGGATAGATCTGCTTGATGGTCCCGTCGGCGTTGACCTGCATGTATCCGGTTCCGGGCGCCGTAGAGTGGATCGCGAGCCCCAGACCGCCACCCTCTTCGCCCTCGATGATGAGGTACAGCTGCGAGCCGGGTTCCGCACCCAGCTGCTGCGGTGCACCGGGCATGGTGGCGGCCACGGCCTGCGCGTTGATCGCGCCGAGGTCCGCCAGCACGTCGAACGAACTGGTGCTGGTGTCCGAGCCCCACTTGTTCCAGCTGCCGCCGCGATACATGAAGCTCTGGTCGACGTGCTTGTTCGTGGGGGAGACGCGATCCATGACCGCGTAATCGGGGTACACCACGAGCTTGAATCCCATGGCGTCGCCGAACTTCGCCTTGATGGTCCCGATCAGGTTGGTCAGACCGTCGGCGGTCTGCAGCTGACTCGGTCCCGCCGGCATCGACGCCGCGGTGGAGGCGGGAGTCGACATCGAACCGGTCGGGTACCCGGCGGTGCCCCCGGGACCCGTGGGCATCGACGGAAACAGTTGTGCGCTGGGCTGATTGGTGGCCTGAGGCTGGTCGCCCGAACCGCTGTCGGGCCACATCACGTACGCGATGCCGGCGCCCCCGAGGACGACGATCGTGACCAAGGCCGCGACGATCACCACCGCCGAGTTGCGCCACCATGATTGGGCCGGTTGGTTGTTCGCCAACTGCGGCGGCGACCACTGCGCGGATCCGGCACCCAGACCTTGCGCCGGCGTCGCGTACTGCGTGTGCGCGTGCGCCGGGTAGGACTCGGGGCCGGTCGTGGGGTAGGGGACCGAAGGGGCGGCCCACGCCGGCGGTGTCTGCTGAGCGGGCTGACCGAACTGAGCGGGCTGCGCCGGTCCGGTCAGCGCGGAACGCGCGGCGTTGGCAAGGTCTTTCGTTGTGGCGTAGCGCAATTCGGGGTCCTTCGCCATGCCGGTGGCGATGACCTGATCCATGTATGCCGAAATCCCCGGCCGCATGGTCGACGGCCGTGGCGGATCCGAATAGAGGTGGCTGGTGATCTGCCGCTCCATGCTGTCGCCCGGAAATGGCGGTGCTCCAGTCAGGCATTCGTGCAGGACGCACGTCAGCGCATAGATGTCGGACCGGGCGTCGCACCGGTCGCTGGTGAAGCGCTCGGGTGCCATGTAGGCGACGGTGCCGATGGTGGCACCGGTGTGGGTCAGTTTGGTTTCGCCTGCAGCGCGGGCGATGCCGAAGTCGATGAGGTACGCGAAATCGTCTGGCGTGACCAGGATGTTGGCGGGTTTCACGTCGCGGTGCACCAGCCCCACGCCATGCGCGGCGCCGAGCGCGGCAGCAATCTGCTCGACGATCGAGACCGCGCGGTCGGGTGCCAGTGGGCCGTCGGCCAACAGCTGCTGGACGGTCTTGCCGTCGATCAGCCGCATCGTCACGAACAGCCGGTCGTCGATCTCACCGAAGTCGTGGATCGGCACGATATGCGGCTCATCGAGCCCGGCCGCGGCGTGGGCCTCCCGGCGGAAGCGCACCTGGTACTGCTCGTCGTCGGCGAAGGTCGGCGGCAGCACCTTCATCGCGACGACGCGCTTCATGGTGGTGTCGTAGGCCTTCCAGACCTCACCCATGCCGCCACGACCGAGCAGCTCAATCAGCCGGTACCGGCCGAACGGTGTCCCTTCCACCGGCTAACCATAAGAGGCGGCGGCGTCCGCTGCCCAGCGAATGGTTACGCGCGCACCCTGCGGCGATAGGTGACCTTGTCGAATTCCCGGCCGTGTTCGTCGACCGCGGTGACGTCCATTTCGCTCAGCAGCTGCCCCGGCCTGACATCGACGCGGATGAAGGCGTAGTTGCGGAAACGCACGCGCGACCAGCCGACCGCCTCCGCCTTCTTCTTCCCTTCAGCAGTCCAGACATAGCTGTTCGGGACGAAGGTGTCGGGAGCTTCGTGGCCGCGGTAGCTCTCGGGCTCACCGGGCTGGAAACCGTATCGGGGCCGGCCGGCGCAGCCCACGGTGTAGTAGACGGTGCCGTCGGTTTCCGCGTCGACGGTCGAATTGTCCCCGGCGACCTTGGTGGGGCGGTCGCCGCGGATCGGGTCCGTGCGCTCGTAGACGTGGTTGTGTCCCTGCAGCACGAGATCGACCTGATACCGGTCGAACAACTCGCACCAGGCCGCCCGCACACCGCCGTCGCTGGCGTGCGAGTCGGTGGTCGAGTACGCGCAGTGGTGGAAGAAGCACACGATGAAGTCGATATTGGGGTCGGCGCGGTAGGCGGCCAGGGTGCGCTCGACCCAGGAGTTCTGGGTGCCATCGGAATAGCCGGTGTTGGAACGGATTTCGAAGCTCACGTCGTTGGCGTCCAGTGACAGCACCGCGACGTTGCCGTAGGTGAACGAATAGACCGACGGGCACGCCGCCGGCCCGTTGTCCGGAAAGTCCATGCGCGCCAGGTGACCGCCGTAACCGTGACTCGGATACGAGGCCTCCATGTCGTGGTTACCGGTCGCGAACATCCACGGCGTACTCGCCGCACTGGCCTCGATGGACCCCAGATAGACGTCCCAGACGAACGGGTTGTACTTGTCGAAGCCGTGCGCGGCCTTGCCCCCGGACGGGACGAACGACAACGGCTTGCCGCCACCGGACGGGTCGGCATACGCGATATCCCCGGCCAGCAGATGGAATTCGGGGTTGGACGCGACGATCTGATTGAACACGTTGGCGGTGTGCGGGACGTCGGGCTCGTTGTCCGGCTTGTAATAGCTGTCGTCGTAGTCGCCGCGTTTGAGCCCGGCAGGCTGGCGCGGTATGTCATCGGTGCCCTGGTCACCCATCATGGTGAACCGGAACGGCGCCAATGTCTTTCGCACGCTGGGCATCGCCGTCTTGGCCGACCGCACGTCGCTGACGAAGCCGTCCTCGGTGCGCCACCGGTAGAAATGCGCGCTGCCACCGGGCAATCCGTCGACGGGGACATGGGCGTAGAACTGCTCGGCCGCAAGGACACCGCGATCGCTGGTCGGGATCTGCGTGACGAGGTTGCGCACCTCGGCCTCGATGGTCGCGCCCAACTGATCGGTGGGCCCGTGGTCGACGAACACCTTGGTGCCACCGGGATTTCGCGACAACTGCGCCGCCAGCCGCAGCTGGCTGTCCGCGTCACCACCAAAACCGACCCGGCGGTTGGCCACGCTCAGCGGCGCGTCCTGTGCGTAGGCGCGGCGCCCGAACGGCGCCAGGCCCAGGGCCGCCACCGCCGCGGCGGCCGCCGATCCGCGCAGGAAATTCCGTCGCGATACGCGGTGCCGGCGCAGGTACTGCTGGTGCCAGTCGTATTGCTCGGCGATGGTCATGGTCGTCGACAAGTTGTCGGGGATACCAGTGTCCGGGATTTCGCCGGCAACGGTCAGTCGGGTCGGACGCACCCGTCGATCGTGGCCCAGCACGGAGCATCTGGCGAGTCCGACACCGGAATCAGGGCCGAAGTTCAGCCGGGGTTCACGGAATCGCGATCAACGACGCCGGAACATGCGAAGACGGCATCGAGGTCCGGTCTGTGCGCCATACGCTGAAGCCATGAGTCGCGTCGCATGGCCATATTCCGCACCTGCGGTCACCGCACTGGTGGTGGCGCTGACCGCCTGCGGCATGCCCTCGGCCGCCGCTGCCCCCGGGGACCCCGCCTGCCCGGGCACATCGGTCACGGCACAACAGTTCGTCGGCGCCTGGGCCAGCCCGGACGATCCGACCACCACGACGCTGGCGCCCGACGGTGCGCTGCGATCCCGCGGCGCCAGGGACGAGTCGGGCACCTGGCGCGTCCGGCCCATCGGCCAGACGCCGGGTGCCGGTCAGCTGCCCGACGACGGCATCTGTGTGTTGTGGCTGCACTGGACCAGTCCTGCGCCGTCGTTCGACGCGTTCTACGTGCCGTTGAAAGCGACCGAGGCACAACTGGAGTTGAGCTATGTCGGTCGGGGCAACACCCTCACCTGGATCCGCGCCGACGGGCCGAGATGACACTTTTTGTGATCTGAAAAGTCTTGGGCTGTCCAGAACTCTTTCTCAGCAACGCCTCAGTTGGCGACGGCACGGTGGAGACATCAAGCGCGAGCACGCCTGTCTTACCGACGTTTCGAGAAAGTAGTCAACGCCAATGAGACACCCGTCAGAACAGCCGACCCCGGACAACCAGCACCTCTGGTCGCGGCAGTACGCCGCTGAACAGGAGAAACTGGTCCAGTGGAGCAATGACCGTTACCAGCGCCCCCACGTCTCGGACGAGTACACCCAGCCGCTGCGGACTCCGTACGGGGCGCCGCAGCAGTACCCCGCCCCGCCCGCGCCACCGGCGCCAGCTAAGCGCTCGCGGTCCGGGCTGCTGGCTTTCGGCGTCGCGGCGGTAGCCATCGCAGCAGGAGCGGCCGGCACCATGGCTGCCGTTGACCACTACGGCAGCATGGCGCCGACGGCGCAGGTACCGCTGGCCACCGGCATTCAGAACCGCGCGCTGCCAACGGCTTCCGCACCCGCAGCCGCACCGGCCGCCCCGGCCGGCTCTGTCGAGGCGGTGTCGGCCAAGGTGCTGCCCAGCGTCGTCAAGCTGCAGGTCCAGACCGGCCAGCAGGGTGGCGAGGGGTCGGGCATCGTCCTCACCGCGGACGGCCTGATCCTGACCAACAACCACGTCATCGCGGAGGCCAATCAGACTGCCGCGGAACAGGATTCGCTGCCCAGCGGACTCAGCCCGAGCGGCCGGCTGCCGCGCGGCATGACCGGCGCCGGTCAGACCAAGGCAACCGTCACCCTGTCCGACGGCCGTACCGTGCCCTTCACCGTGGTGGGGGCCGACCCGGCCGACGACATCGCGGTGGTCAAGGCCCAGGGGGTTTCCGACCTGACCCCGATCAGCATCGGATCCTCGAAGGACCTGCGCGTCGGACAGAACGTGGTGGCCATCGGCTCACCGCTGGGCCTACAGGGCACCGTGACCACCGGCATCATCAGCTCGCTGAACCGTCCGGTGAGCACCGGTGACGAGCAGACCGGCCAGCAGTCGGTGATGAGCGCCATCCAGACCGACGCCGCGATCAACCCCGGCAACTCCGGTGGTGCGCTGGTCGACATGAACGGCAACCTGATCGGCGTGAACTCGGCGATCGCCTCGCTCGGTGGTGGCCCGGATTCCGGTGGCTCCCAGCCGGGTTCGATCGGCCTGGGCTTCGCCATCCCCGTCGATCAGGCCAAACGCATTGCCGACCAACTGATCTCCACCGGCACCGTGCAGCACGCCTCGCTGGGCGTCAAGCTGGCCGCCAACAACAGCGCCCAGGGTGCGGCTGTGGCCGGCGTCGTGGCCGACGGTCCCGCCGCCGCAGCCGGCCTGGACAAGGGCGCCGTGATCACCAAGGTCGACAACCAGCCGATCGACAGTCCGGAAGCGCTCGTCGCAGCCATCCGGTCCAAAGCGCCCGGCGACAACGTCACCGTGACCTACGCCGACCCTTCCGGAGCGGAACGCTCCGTGCAGGTGACCTTGGGACAGACGGAAGCCTAGGCCGACACAGCCTGTCCCCGCATCCCTGTGAGGGTTGTGTACGCGGAACCCGAGATACGCGTACGCAACCCTCACAGGCGTATTCGGGCCCTGACGCCAACCGGATTCCAACCGCGCCGTCCTACCCTCTTCGTGTCGACATTTCCGGAGGGGCCATGCGCATCGAGTACATCGTGGTGCTGATCGCCGTCATCGTGATCGTGGATATCGCGATCCTCGTTGCGCTGCTACGCAAGCACCGCACCCGGACGACATCTCCCGATCCGGCGCTGTCCAGCGCGACCGAACTCGGCACCGAAGCGCCCCGGAAATCCGCCGCGCCGGTCCTGGCGAAGGCGTTCCTGGCCGTCGGCCTCTCCCTGGCCGTCGCGGCCGGGGTCTGCGCAGCGTTTGTCGCCCAATCGAATTCGTCCGACAAGCACGCCGACGGTACCGTCGTCGAGCTGGTGCCCAGCGGCGGTGGCAGCAGCTCGCGCTACCGGGCGCGCGTCGAATTCGCCACATCCGCAGGGACCCACGTCCGCTTTCTCAGCTCGATCAGCAGCAATCCGCCACCGGCCAGACTCGGCGAGCACGTCGACGTCAGGTACAACCCGGCCGACCCGCGCGACGCCACCATCAACACCTATTGGCAGGTGTGGTTCCTGCCGACTCTGCTCGGCATCATCGCCGTCCCGTTCCTGCTGGTGGGTACCGGATTCGGCATCGTGAGCCGAGCCGGACGCCGGCGCGGGCCCGAACTCCTCTGAACCGACCGGGCCGCCAGCAGATTGCCAGGTTCATCTGGGCTGCCGCAGGTCACGCGCGGATGTATCGTCTCCCCAGTTCCGAATTTGCTGTGAATCGGGGGAAATGGTCCAGTACTACCTCTCGGGTGCAGTAGCCGCCCGAGTCGACGGCACGCCGGCAGCGCTCGGCGGACCGAAGCAGCGGTGCGTACTGGCCGTCCTACTGGCCAATCACGGCACGGTGGTCAGCATCGACCGCCTGATCGACGCCGTCTGGGGCGAGGAGCCGCCACCGAAAGCGCTCGCCTCGGTGCGGTCGTACGTGGCCAACCTCCGCCGGGTCCTCGACCCGGGCGCCGACACCGGGCATGACCAGCCGCCCGATACCCGCCGGGGCGACACGCAGAGCCAACGGCTCGCGTCCCACCCCCACGGCTATCAGCTGAATCTGCTCGACGGCGACACGATCGATCTCGTCAGCTTCGAAAGCCTTGTCTCCAAAGGCCGGACGGCGCTGATCCGCCACTCGGCCGGAGCGGCCGTCGAGATGCTGACCGAAGCGCTGGCGCTCTGGCACGGAGATCCGTTCGGGGAGTTCGCCTATCACGAAT
This sequence comes from Mycobacterium sp. SMC-18, assembly GCF_045310895.1. Lineage (NCBI taxonomy): Bacteria > Bacillati > Actinomycetota > Actinomycetes > Mycobacteriales > Mycobacteriaceae > Mycobacterium > Mycobacterium sp. SMC-18. Next base: position 207,117 of record NZ_JBJIAL010000002.1, on the reverse strand, counting down.
TCGCCGCGCCCGAGGCCATCCGCTTCGCAGCCCTGCGCACCACCGCCATCGAGGCCCGCTTCGACGCCGCACTGCAACTCGGCGGCGGCGGTGAACTGGTACCCGAGGTCGAGGCGGCCCTGGCCGAACATCCACTGCAGGAACGGTTGTGGGGCCATCTGATGCTGGCTCTGCACCGGTCCAACCGCACCGCCGATGCCATTCAGGCGTTCGAGCGCGCCTGCACGACGCTCGACCGCGAGGTCGGCACCCGGCCGGGTGAAGGCCTCCAAACCCTCTTCGAGAAGATTCGCGACGGCGCCGCGGAACTGCGGGTCGCACCCGCACCACACGTGCTGAAGCCCGATCCGGACCCAGCGGCTCCACCGCCGTTCGTCGGCCGGGACACCGAGCTCGGTGCCGTCACCGCGGCGGTGCGCCGAGCCAGCGGTGGCGCCGGCGGGCTGACGCTCGTCACCGGCGACAGCGGCATCGGCAAGACAACCTTGGCGCAGGCCGCCGTCGACCGCGCCCGGGCAACGGGCATCGCCGTGGCCTGGGCCGGCCATCCGAGCGGGGTGAAACTGCCCCAGCTGTGGACCTGGATCCAACTGCTGCGCCAACTGGGCGGTGAGCTCGGCATCGCCGGCCGCAAGGCCGTGCTGCGGGAGACGCCCGGCGTGGTCAACGCCCTGGTGCCCGAATGGCACGGCGACGACGATCTCAACGCCGGCAGCCGGTTCGCACCAACGGGATTCGCCTTGGTCGAGCGCATCGTGGCGGCGCTGCGCGAGCTCTCGACCGTGGCCCCGATGGTGCTCGTCATCGACGATCTGCAACGGGCGGATCCGGCCTCGATCAACACCCTCGTCCTGCTGGCCGAAGAATTCCCGCGCATCCCCATCCAGGTCATCGGCAACTGGACGTTCTTCGGAGCCGACCGCCCGATGAACCGGTCGTCGTTCGAACGCATCGTCCGGTCGAACGACACCGTCACGCTGCATCTGGACGGCATCGACCGCGCGGCGGCGGCAGACCTCGTCGACGCGGTGGTCGGCGGCACGATCCCGCCGGCCATCTCGGCACAGGTCTGGGAGCAAGCCGGCGGAAACCCCTTCTACATCAAGGAACTCGCGCGGGCGCTGGATGCCGACGGCGCCCCGCAGCGCGGCCATCCCGCGCTGTCGGATGCCGTGGTCGGTGTCGTCGGCCGCCGGCTCGGTGTCCTGGACCGCCCGTGCCGGCGGGTACTCTGTGCGGCCGCCGTCGTCGGGCCCGAATTCAACGTCGCCGACCTGGCGGACATCGTCGACCTGTCGGTCTCGACGGTGCAGAGCCGGCTGCGTCCGGCGTACCAGACCGGCCTGCTCGACGAACTGCCCGCGCGCCCCGGCGCCTACCGGTTCAGCCACGGCCTGGTGCGTGACGCACTCATCGCCCAGCTCGCCACCACCGACCGCACCAGCGTGCACGCCGCGATCGCCACCACACGGACCCCGACGCTCGCGACCGCCGCGTACGAACACGTCATCGCGACCGCAGACCATGCCTGGCGGGCCGGTGCGGAACTGAATCCCGATGTGGCCCTTGGGATCCTCGAGATCGCCATCCAGCGGGCCCTGAACCGCTCCGCGTACCACGACGTCGCCGGGCTGGCCGAGCACGCGCTGCAGATCGGCGACCGGCTGCCGGCCAAACCTGAACACCTGGACCGACAGGCCACGCTGTGGCTGCACCTGGCCGGGGCGAAGAACATCCTCGAGGGGCAGGCCAGCGAGGCAGCCGCCGCAGCCGTCCAGCGGGCCTTCGAGATCGGGCAGGAAGTCAAGGGCCGCGCGTTCTACGGCGCCATCGCGTTGCAATCCATGCTGTTGTGCGCGCACGGCCGCATCGACGAGGTCGAGATCATCGCCATCGGCCTGCAGGACCAGTACGACAAGTCCGGTGATCCGGTGATCGGTCTGGTCAACGACTTCGTGCACATCCTGCTGTACACCCTGCGCGGCAATACCGACATGCTGATCGGCACCGGCCTGCACATGATGGACAGCTTCCCGCCGCCCGAGACGGTCACCGACCCGCTGCATTTCTTCCATCCGCGCGTCTACTGCTGGATGGCCATCGCCGAGGCGGTCCGCGGAGACCTCGAGGCCATGCGCGAATACCACCGCCGCGCACTGCATCTCGCACAGAGCCGCGGCGACGTGTTCAACATCCTGGCGGCCCGGCTGACCTACGTCGAATGTGCGGCAGTCCTCGGCGTGACCGACGGCATCGTCGAACTGGCCGACCAGGTCGACGTCGAGTTCACCGCGGCGGGCAGCCCGCAATGGGCCGCATGTGCCCGCATCGTCCGGGTCTGGGCGCAGGTCATCGGCTCGGGCGAGGGGGACGCGGCCGTCGCCTTCCGGGCGTTCGACGAATACACCTGTGACGGCACGACCGTCATGAACACCATGTTCCTGTGTCTGCTCTCCGACATCGAGCTGCACCAGGGCCGGCCCGACAGTGCCCGCGCCCTGGTGCACCGGGCCAGCCGCCTGGCCGATGCCACGGGCGAACAGGCCTTCGCCCGCGGCATCGCGCAGCGGCTGGCGGCCCAGTCCGTCGAGCCCGTGTGAATCAGGCCTTCACGGACCGGTCGGGCAGTTCCTCGCGCCACTGACGCCAGATGGCCCGATCCGTCATCAGGTCCAGCACACTGCCGAACCCGGACGGATACACCAGGGACACAACCCATTTCCGGGAGTTCCCGCGGCTGACCTCGCAGCCGCCCCGGTACAACTGACGTAGCCAGGTGATGGTCACCGCGTCCCGCGGGAAGTCGAAGATCACCACCTCCTCACCCGCGGACAGCTTCGCCTTGTAGTCGGGCAGGCCCAACTGGTCATCGACCCACTTCGAGTACTCGGAAGCAAGGCACCGTACCTGGGTGTCCGTCAGCTCCAGTTCGACGTTCACCCACCACGTGTTGGTTCGGCTCTTGAGCAGATACGCCTTGGTCCGGGGTGGCGCCGTCGCCATTTCGTCAGAAGGTGATCTTCAAAGACTTGTCCACCGCGTCCAGCGCCTCGAACAGCTCGTGGCCCTGGCTCTCGTCGCTCGTCGCGTTGATCTGCAGCACGTACAGGCCGTCGGGCCCCTTGAAGACCACGGTCTCCTGCCCGAACGCGGCCTTGCCGCCGCTCTTGAGGTTGTACGTGCCGGCGATGCGGAACGCCGGGAAGCCGGCCGAGGTCCCGGGCTCCTCACCGACGGACTCGAAACCGGGGAGGTTCTTCACCTCGCCGCCGGCGAGCTTGAGCAGCTTGTCGGGATCCACGGGACCATCCAGACGCGACACCAGCGCGATGATGTTCGCGGTGTAGTCGGTGCTCTGGGCACCGGGCCCGGTGTAGACGAGCGCGCCGTACGCGTAGTCAGGGGTGTCCTCGCCGGCGCTGTCCCAGCCGGTCGGGCGGTCGATGTCCACGGCGGGAGCACCCGGATCCCCGGGGTGGATCGAGGTCTCCTGGATCTTCTCTTCTTTGATGTAGTCGGCGATCGTGGGGTTCGTGCCGGATTCCTCGGCCTTGCGCGGCTTGAGTTTTGGCGCCGCCTTCGCCGACGACGTCGCACTCGAGCTGCTGCTCGAACTCGACGAGCTGGAACTGGAGCTGGTCGAGCTCTTGTCCTTGTCGCCGCCGCCGCACGCGCCCAGCGTGATGCTCAGGCAGACCGCGGCGGCAACGGCGATGACAGGCCGATGCGACATCTGCATCGTGACTCCTCAGGGGTAGACGACGGACGCCGGTCACGTCCTCGGCGCCACGATATGGAGCGCCGATTGGAATTCCGTTGAAGCCCGCGGCGCGTGCGGTTGGAACGCGGCGGTCGGTTGCCGGGCCTGCACGAAATTCCAACCGGATTCCAACATGGCGGCGCTAACTTTTGCCGTCCGCTTGATCAGCGCGGCGCCGGTGGCTGGCGCCCGAACTCGGAAGGGGTTGGCGACATGACCAACACGACGTGTCAGAGACTCGTTCTGGCATCTGCGATCACGGTTGCCGTGTTCGGCGCGGCCGCCTGCTCCAGCGGGACGCCGTCGGTGAGCAAGAAGGACGTCGAGAGCCAGATCGTCGAAAAGATGACCGGCGCCGACGGCAAGAAGGCCGATTCGGTGACCTGCCCCGAGAATCTCGCCGGCCAGAAGGGCGCCGAGGTCAACTGCACCATGAAGGTCGGCGACAGGACCAGCACCGTCAACGTCACCGTCACCAGTATCGAAGGTGACAACGTCAAGTTCGACATGGTCCAGACCATCGACAAGGACCAGGTCGCCAAGCAGATCAGCGAGGAGCTGGGACAGCAGTTCGGTACCAAGCCGGAGACCTTGACCTGCCCGGAGAACCTCAAAGGCACGCCCGGCGCCACACTGCGATGCGAGCTCAAGGACAGCGGCCAGACCTACGGCGTCACGGTCACCGTCAACAAGGTCGACGGGTCCGATGTGAACTATGGGTTCAAGGTCGACGACAAGCCCACGTCGTAAGCGATGGGAATGCACCGGACCCTCTGGCGGGCAGCTGCGCTCCTGGCCGTCTGCACCCTGACCGTCGCCGGCTGCGGCGAGAAGCACCTGAAACCACAAGCGACGCCGTCCCCGTCGACGAAGCCGATGGCCCCGCCTGTCCAAATCCACGGCGACGCTTCGGATCCCGTGAACAAGATCGTCGCCCAGGCCATCGGCGAGATCCAGGCCTACTGGAAGGACGAGTTCCCCAAGCTGTACAACAAGGACTACACACCGGTCGAGGGCGGCTTCTACGGTGTGGACCCGAAGAAGGGCCCGGTGCCACCGTGCGCGGACTCGCTGTCAGATGTCGCCGGCAACGCGTTCTACTGCGCCAAGGACGATGACGTGGCCTGGGATGCAACGGGACTGCTCCCCGACTTGCGAAAGAAGTTCGGGGACTTCGTCATTCCACTCGTGTTGGCGCACGAGTGGGGTCATGCGATCCAGGCCCGCGCAAACTTCCAGGGCGAGACCGTGACCAAGGAGATCCAGGCCGACTGCTTTGCCGGCGCGTGGGCTGCCCACGGCAAGGACACCTACAACCCCAGTGGGGACGATCTGGACAACGCCCTCGCCGGTTTCCTGTTCCTTCGTGACGAGCCGGGCACCGCGAAGCATGATCTGAGTGCGCACGGTAGTGGATTCGACCGGGTGAGTTCGTTCCGCACCGGGTTCAGCAAGGGTCCGAAGGCCTGCGCGGACTACCGCAACGGCGACCCGGTCGTCGTCGAGCTGCCGTTCAACAACGCGGCCGACGAGGCCGCCGGGGGTGATGCGCCGTATGACGCGATAATCGAAGGGGTACCAGAGGATCTCGAGGATTACTTCACGCAGCTGATCCCCGAGCTGACCGACGGCAAATACGACTGGACCCCGCTGAAGGCGCCACGCAAGATCGATCCGGACAAGGCACCCGACTGCGGCGGCAAGTCGATGAAGGGTTCGGTGCTGTACTACTGCGTGGACGACGACTATGTCGGTTTCGACAACGTCAAGACGATGCCCGAGATCTATGACAGCGGCGGCGATTTCTCGGTGGCGACGCTCATCGCGACGCAGTACGGAGTGGCGGCGCTCATGCGAATGGGCCAGCCTCAGGACTCGAAGCAGACCTCGCTGCGCGCAGACTGCCTGGCCGGTTCCTGGGCTGCCAGCATCCTGCTCCACAACCGACCGAACAGCAGATACAGCCTCTCGCCGGGTGATTTGGACAAGGCCGTCGCCGCGCTGCTGCTCTACCGCACCGACGGCGGGGATGTCGAACACCACGGCCAGGGAACCGAACGCATCGACGCCTACCGGCGCGGCGTGTACGACGGCGCCAAACCCTGCCTGACCCTCTGATCCCCTGATTCATCGAGGAGTCCGATGACCGATCCCGACCCCACCGCCGTTGCCGCGGACGAGGCACCAGCCGAAGAGAAGACGCCGGCCTGGCGTGGTCTGCTGAATTCGATGCACCCGAAGTTCTTCTTCTCGATGGCCGACGGCTATCCCGTTGGCGTCAAACAGTTTCTGCAGTTCTGCCTGCTGCTGATCTATCCCGGCTGGCTCATCGCGGCGCCACTGTGCGCGGCGATCTACGCCACCGGGTACGGCGTGCTCTGGGTGTTGTTCTGGCCCCTGCGCGCGTGGATGAAGAAGAACCGGCCGGAGGAGTACGCCGCCAGCCAGCTGAAATGAGCCCGCGCTAGCGCTGCTTGAGGAAGTCGAAGAAATGCGGTGTCGCGTCGACCCGTAGCCGCGTCAACTTCCGGTAGCTGATCAGCCACCGGCCGCCTTCCAGCCGGTACTGCTCGTGATAGTGGCCATAGCCGTGCAGGTGTTCTTCGGCGTCGCCGTTGGTCCACCACAGCTGGTCCTCCATGGCCCAGATGCCGGTGGCCGTGGTGTTGCTGGTCAGCTCGATCTCGGGGGTGTGACCGTGGTGGACGGTGGTGACGGTGGTGCTGCCGTCGAGCAGTGCGCGGATGGCGCGCGTGAGCGCGTCCTTGCCGATGACGCGGTTCTTGCTGCCTGCCGTCGGCGTCCAATTGTTGTTGTCGGGCAACCCATCCCAGGTCTCGGACACGACGTCCTCGGTGTGCAGTGTCGGGTAGATCTCCCACTGCTTGGTGTCCATGCAGCGCAACCGGCGGGCGAAGGTGCGCTTGATGGCCTCGATTGCGTGCGCTTGGTCGCCGGTGCTCAGGGTGATGGGGGTCGTCATCGGTGGCTCTCGTTTCGTCGGGTTTGGGTCCGCCCGCGCCAGGGCGCCAGGAGCAGCTCGCAGGCGCGGCGCATGTCGCGCTCGGCCTGCGCGGGCGTCGTCTCGCCGGTGATGGCCCACGACAGGATGCCGTACGCGCACTGCTCGAGCAGGAGCGCGATCTGCGTCTGGTCGGCGGTGGGCGCCGCGATCCCCGCGACACCGAGGATGTTCCGCCGCAGGTTGTAGTCGCCGCCGGCCGTCGACTCGGCGCGCCGGGCATTGACCGACGTGATCATGGCGCGGGCCAGCTGGGGACGGCTGAGCATGGTCCGGATGATGCCGACCATGAGTTCGGTGACGTCCGCGACGGGGTCGCCCGTGGTGGGACCCGGCGGCGCCGCCGCCTGGGTGTAGTGAAACAGCAACGCGGCGAACAGATGATGCTTGGTGGGGTAGTAGCGGTAGACGGTGGTGATGGAGACCGCCGACTGGTCCGCCACGTCCTGCATGCGGACTTCCTCGAGACCATGGCGCGCGCCGAGGCGTGCGGCGGTGGCGAGGATGCGTTCGCAGCGATCGATCTGCGCGGGGGTCTTCGGCGTCGCCGGTTCCCGGTCGAGTGGTGCCCGGGGCATGGCTACGCCGGTGGCCCAGAAGTAGTGCCCTGCAACATCTTCTGAATCATCGCGTGTGACGCCAGCAGCACCTTGTCGCGATCGGCGGTGGCGTGCACCGCCGGATTGGCGGCGTGCGTCGAGATGATGTGCACCGGTCCGTTCGCGAGATTCGCCAGGCCTTCGCGGGCGACGTCCGCCGGATCGGACGCAGGCATCCCGGGGATGTCGAAGTTGAGGCCGACCCGCTCCATCGCCGGTGTCCTGGTGAGGCCCAGGACCAGTTCGAGGACGTGCACGTTGTGCTCGCGCAGCTCCAGCCAGAGCCCCTCGGCGAAGATCCGGCTGAACGCCTTCACCCCGCCGTACACGGTGTGCCGCGCCGAACCGAGGTGTCCGGAAAGCGAGCCGACCAGCATCAGCCCACCGCGGCGGCGCTCGCGCATCGGCGCGCCGAAGTGGTGCACCAGACGCAGCGGGGCGGTGACGTTGAGGTCGATCACCCGCTGGAATTCCGTCAGGTCGCCGTCGAGGAATTTCGCGCTGTGGGTGTTGGCCCCGGCGTTGTAGATGAGGAGCCCGACCTCCAGATCGGCTGTGCCACTGATGATCTGATCGACGCCCTCGTCGGTGGTCAGGTCGGCCGTCAGCTCACGTACCTCGACACCCGACTCCCGACACCGGACCGCGGTGGCCTGCAACGGGCCCGGCTTACGCGCGATCAGCACCAGGTTGATGCCGGCCTGGGCGAGCAGCGCCGCAAACTCGGCGCCGACGCCTTCCGAGCCACCCGCGATGACGGCCCATGGCCCGTACTGCGGCAGTTGCAGTGGGTCCTCGCTAGACAAGTTCTCGCTCCATATCTAAAATTCATTTTAGTTTTCTGCGTCCGAGGGTAGCCGATCCTGACGCCAGTTCGGAAGGGCGCGTGCATTGCGGATAGGACTGCAGACACCGGTGGTCATCCAGGTTCCCGCCACCGCGTCAGCGTGGGAAGCGGGCGCCGGGGTCACCGAGATCGGTGAGATCGCCGCCGTCGCCGACCTGCTCGGCATCGACTACCTCACATGCTCCGAACACGTCGTCGTGCCGACCGATGTCGCGGCGATCCGAGGGGCGACGTACTGGGATCCGTTGGCCACGTTGGCATTCATCGCCGGACGCACGACGCGGATCCGCTTGGCGACCTCGGTGCTGGTGCTGGGCTATCACCACCCGCTCGAGATCGCCAAGCGCTACGGCACTCTCGACCAGCTCAGCGGCGGTCGGCTGATCCTCGGCGTCGGCGTCGGGTCACTGCGCGAGGAGTTCGACCTGCTGGGCGCCCCCTGGGACGACCGCGGCGCGCGGGCAGACGAGGCGATGGCCGCGCTGCGCGGGGCACTGCCCACCAATCATCCCGTGCACCAAGGTGATCACTACACGTACGACTCGGTCGTCATGGATCCCTGCGCGCTGCAATACCGGGTTCCCATCTGGGTCGGCGGCCGCACCCGCCGGTCGCTGCGCCGCGCCGTCGAACTCGGCGACGGTTGGATGCCGTTCGGCCTCTCGGCCGCCGAGATCGCGACAATGCTTGGCGCCGTGGAACTTCCCGAAGCCTTCGACGTAGCGCTCGCCACGAGGCCCCTGGATCCGATGGGTGCGCCGCAACAGACACTCGATGAACTCGGCGCGCTCGAGGAGGCCGGAGCGACGGCCGCGACATGCGTGATCGCCTCCCGATCCGCGGCGCACTGCTGCGAACAACTCGGTGCCCTGGCGGACCTGACGAACCTCTTGACCACGGAGTCGCGATGACCGAGCAGCGACTGGCCGACCTCGAAGCGCGGTTGGCCCGCATCGAAGACGAGCGCGCCATCGAGCGGATGATCGCTTCCTACGGCCCGCTCGTCGACGCCGGTGAGGCCGACGACGTCGCAGCCATGTGGGCACCCGACGGGGTGTACGACGTCGAGAACTGGCTCATGACAGGGCCGGACGACGTCGCCGCCATGGTGCGCTCACCCGGTCATCAGGGCTTCATCACCACCGGATGCGTCCACTTCCTGAGTCCCGCGGTCGTCACCGTCCACGGCGATGAGGCGGTCGCGGTGTGCGAGTCGACGCTGTTGCTCAGGCGGGCAACGACTTACGAGGCCCTCCGGGCCGGCGTCAGCCACTTCCACCTGCGCCGCGCTGCCGACGCGCCGCACGGTTGGCAGATCGTCAAACGCATCACCCGGCTCCTCGACGGAACCGAGCCGCCCCGGCGGTTGTTGGCCGACGGCATCGCCGGCCGGATCCCGACCTAGCCCCGCACGCTGTCGAGCGTGTGCCCGGCCATGGCCGCCAGGACACGGTGGGCGCGGGCGACCATCGCGGCAGCAGATTCCTCGGGATGGTTGCGCCAGAACAGCATCAGCGCCGACACCATGTGTTCCCAGACGCCGGTCGCGGCCACCAGGTCGACGGGATCGGTCAGGCCGACACCGCCGAGCGACCGCGACACCCCTGCGAAGGCTTGCTGGCGCAGGATCGTCCGCTGCTCACGCGCCGCATCACGCGCCGGGCCGTTCGGGACCGAGCGGTCGAACAGCACATGCCAGTCGCCAGGGTGACCCTCGAACGTCGTGAAGATGGCGGCCAGGACCGGCTCACCGGCAGCGGCGCCGGCCCCGGCCAGGTGATCGGGGGAATTGAGCACGTCGGCCACGGCCTGCTCGATCTGGGTACCGATCTTGGTGACGCAGGCGGCGTAGACCGCCTCTTTGGACCCGAAGTAACTGATGATCAGGGTCTTGGAAACGTCGGCCTGCGCGGCGATGGCGGCCAGGGACGCACCCGCATACGTGGCCCGGCTGAATTCGGCGATCGCGGCCTCGACGATCAGCTGCTCACGCTCACCGCGCGGCACACCCTTGGTGCCGGTTCTGCCGGTGACGGGACGCGTGGTCATCGGGACAGCCTAATCAGATGGCAGGCACCTCTGTCCCGGAGTTGACCGTTGCCTGGGACGAACGGGCCGATTCAGGCCGGTTGAACGTCGATCCACTCCAGATACGCGCTGCCCGAGACCGATCCGGTACCCCAGGTACCGGTATAGGAGTACGCCGCGACGTATCCCGGCCCGTGGCCGTGGCGCCACGGTGAGTCGACCGTGCCGATCAGGGCGAGAATTTCCCGGTCGCCGTCGCGGACCGACCACTTGAACTTTCGGGGCCGCCGCATGGTGTTGCCCCGATCGTCGACCAGCGGCTCGCCGTATTCGGTGACCGCGAAGTGGACGTCGGAGTACACCTCGGTCTCGCCGCCGAGGACCCGCACGTGGGCCAGCTTGCACGCGGTCCGGCCACGCGCGCGGACGTCGGTCAGCAGCACCTGCGTCCGTTCGTCGATATTGATGATCTGGTAGGTGAAGAAGTCCAGCGGCAGCTTGAGCCGGGCCGGTATCGGCCGCCGCGTAAGTGCTTGGTGCGTACGGATTCTCGCGTATTCGAAGGTCCCCAGCCCACTGACCGCCAGCCCGTCGACGGTACCGGTGTAAGGCGCGAGCAGGCTCAGGTGGTCGTAGATCGGCGATTTCACGAAATACGAAACCTGGTCTGTGAGATCGAGTTTCAGGTCGACATCGAACTGCGGATAGCGGCCGCGGACGACAACGTGTGGCAACGCCACGTTGATGGCCAGGTCCTCGGCCCAGCGCAGGCGACGGGCGTCCGCGGTGAACCAGCAGTCGCTGTGCATGTCGTACGCCCGATAGAAGCGCTGGTCTGCGTGCGCGGTCGACGAGAAGACCGTGGTGGTGTCGCGCGCGTCGGCGGCCGCCAGGTGGTCGAGGTCGAACAGTTCGGCGCCCGACGCACCCAGCAGCGTCATGGTGTTGAGATAGCGGTAAGGCTCGGGCAGGTCCGGTACGAAAACGCCGAAATGCGTGACGCCCCAGGCGCGTGAGGTGTCGTGCGGCTTGAGAATCTCCGGGGCGTCGAACGGCCGGCGCGATGCCGGCAGGCGACTGTCGACCAGCGGCAGCACGCCGTCGATGACGACCCGCGACAGCGCGCGAGAGATGGTGTGCGACTTCATGGCGTCCTTGTCTGCGGTCGAGGACTAGGTGAGGGCCGCGAGAGCCCGGTCCGCCGTGGCGGGGGAGAAGAGGTCGATCGTCGGCAGTACCGCGCGCAACACCGCCGGGCTGACCTCGACCGGCTGATGGGTGACGGCGCGCACGATCCAGCGTCCCGCCTCTTCCGCCGACAGTGCCGGGGCGTCCTCGTATTCTGCTGTGGGCGCGATCATTTCGGTGCGCACCAGCGGGAAGTAGACGTTGGTGGCGCTGATGCCAGGGTGCGGCCGCTCGGCACCCAGGCTACGGCCGAAGATCGCCAGCGCGCTCTTGGAGGCGGCGTATGCCGAGAAGCGCGGGAACGTGTTGGCGTGCAGGCCCCAGGTGCAGACGTTGACGACCTGGCCGCGGCCGCGCTCGATCATGCCCGGAAGCAGACCGAGGCTCAGCTGCACGGCCGCCAGGTAGTTGAGGGACATCGTGCGCTGGTAATCGTGCAGACGGTCCGTGGCGTCGGCGATACTGCGACGGATCGAGTGGCCGGCGTTGTTCACCAGCACATCGACGTGTTCCTCGGCGAGGTCCGCCAGCAAGCGTGCGGTGGCGTCCTGGTCGGCCAGATCGCAAGTGCGCCAAGAGCATCCGGTCTCGGCGGCGAGTGTCCGCAGTTCTTCCTCACGGCGGGCGACGGCGATGACGGTGGCCCCACGGGCACGGAGCTGGGTGACCGCTTGCCGCCCGATTCCCGCCGAGGCACCCGTCACGACGATGGTCAGATCGCTGACATCACGGCCCGGGCCGGCCAGTGCCGCGTCGAGTCGCTCGGGCAACAGGGTGCGGCGCTGGACCAGGTCGGTCACGGCCTTACGAATGGACATGGCTTCCTCCCACGCGGTGTTCTCACCGGGACGATGCCGATATTACCATGTGGTCACTTGTGGCTAAGTTGAGGCGATGGCGTACCCGCCCATCCACAGCGGCGGCTCGCAGTGGTCACCCCGCGCGGCGTGTGGATCCAGCCCGCTCCACCGCTGACGGCGCGTCATCCGCTCGTGGTGTCCGTCGGCGACCGACTTCAGAAAGTCCACGCTGCCGCTCATGAAGTCCAAGCCATAGCCGGTCAGCACGTACTTCGGTAAGTCCGGCAAGGACTGCTGCGAAATGTCATAGCGCTCACTGCGGTGGTGCGTCCCGTCGTCATCGACCTCAGTGGTCCACCGCAAGACCGTCGGGCGGCTCCACGATGCCGCCGTCGCCTCCACGACGGTCCGCCAATCGACACCGGGCTCGGGCGCGACCCACACCGGCGCCGGGATTTCGTGGACGATCTGTGCCTTGACGCCGATCCCCTTCCCCAGCTCGTGCACCGAGTGTGGGCGCGGGAATCGCGGTCAGGAAGGATTGCCCAGTCGATCAGACCGTTTCCTCGCACAAATCAAAGATTCAGCGGTCGGAGCCGATACATTTCGCGAGCTGTCGCGGCTTCCTCAAAGAGCGTCGCCGATCGGGCATACCCTGGCCGAGAGCGGGGGTGACCGTGACTGAGATCGTGCTGTTCCATTCGGTGCTGGGCGTACGCGCGGGTGTCTGCGACATCGCCGCCAGGCTGGCGGCGTCCGGTCACACCGTGCACGTCATCGACCTGTTCGACGGCGCGTCATTCGACGGATACGAACCCGCCTTCGCCCATGTCCAGTCGCTGGGCGGCGATGAGGCCCTCATCACGAAGGCCGCAGCCGCGGTCGCCGACCTGCCCGCCGAGGTGGTGTACGCGGGGTTGTCGATGGGCGCGGCGTCCGCCGTCCATCTCGCTGCCACCCGCCCGGGCGCCCGCGGCCTCATCGGACTGCACGGCGCAGTATCGCCCCATTGGTTCGGCGTGAGCTCCTGGCCGGATACCGTGCCGGTCCAGGTGCACGAAGGTGAATACGATCCGTTTCGCGAACCCGACGAGATCGCGGCACTCGGTGCATCAGTGCGGGCCGGCGGCGCTCGGTTCGAGCATTTCGTCTACCCCGATGTGCGGGGCCACCTGTTCAGCGATGCCTCGCTGCCCAATGAGTACGACGGGGACGCCGCGGAGTTGATGCTCAGCCGGCTGCTGGAATTCGTGAAATAGACAGTGACGGGGATCAGACGGACTCGACCTCGGCCTTGATGCGGTTGAGGGTGGTCCTCATGTCCCGGATGTTGCGCCGGGTGCGCAGCTGCCCACCGAAGATGCCGAACACAGTGTCGAGCAGGCCGGGCGTCATCCAGAACGACTCGGTGACATCGGTGCCGTCACCGGCGGGCGCCAGGGCGTAGTGCCAATTGTTGACCGCCTTGTCGCCGGCGAGCACCGCGAAGCCGAACTCGCGACCGGGCTCGCAGGCCGTGACGCGGCACGTCGTCCAATAGATCGGCCCGATCTCGTTGCGCTTGACGTGGCCGCGGAACAAGGCGCCCAACGCGGGTCCGGTTGCGCCGTCCAGCCACTCTGACTCGAACACTTCCGGCGAGTACTTCGGGGTGTTGCGAATGTCGGCAATCAGGTTCCAGACCTGATCTGCCGGGGCGTTCATGTGGACGGTCACCGAACCTTTCATGGCGCGAGCCTATCCACCGGTGCCGCCCAGACCATCAGCTGTCGACGAATCGCAGCGAGCTCGGGCCATACTGGCCTGGTGGGGGCGAAGGGTTCAATGCGGTGTAACTGCTGTCGATCGCACTATGAGCGAGAGGCCCTCGCGGAACTATGACGCGGATACTCATCGCCGCGGGTGTGGCCCTGACGGTCGCCATTCTGCTGACTCCGGTGTTGATCCTGATGTTCACGCAGCTTGGGCTGGTCCAGCCGATCCGCGACGAAGCCCCGGAAACCCACCAGCGAAAACGGGGCACGCCGACCATGGGCGGCCTGGCGATCCTCACCGCGATTTGGGCTGGCTACCTCACCACCACCCTTGCTGGGCTCGTAGCCGGCGGTGAAGGGCCGACCGCGTCAGGGCTGCTCGTCCTCGGGCTCGCCACCGCGCTGGGTGCGGTCGGATTCACCGACGACTACGTCAAGTTGCGGCGCGGACGCAACCTCGGCTTGAACAAGCGAGCCAAGAGTGTGGGCCAGCTCGTGGCGGCAGTCCTGTTCGGCGTGCTTGCACTCCAGTTCCGTAACTCCGACGGCCTCACTCCTGGCAGCGCGAACTTGTCCTACGTGCGCGAAATCGCCGCATTCACAATGCCGCCCGTGGTGTTCGTGCTGTTCTGCATCGTCGTCGTCTCGGCGTGGTCGAATGCCGTCAACCTGACCGACGGCCTGGACGGACTCGCCGCAGGTGCCATGACCATGGTTGCCGCCGCCTACGTGCTCATCACTCTGTGGCAGTTCCGAAATGCGTGTGCCCTCACGCCGGGGCCCGGTTGCTATCACGTTCGGGACCCACTGGATCTCGCTCTCGTTGCCGCGGCGACTACCGGCGCCTGCATCGGATTCCTGTGGTGGAATGCCGCCCCCGCCAAGATCATCATGGGTGACACGGGTTCGCTGGCGCTGGGCGGAATCGTCGCCGGGCTGTCAGTCACCAGCCGCACCGAAATCCTGGCCGTCATCCTGGGCGCCCTGTTCGTAGTCGAGGTGACTTCGGTGGTCATTCAAGTCATTTCGTTCCGGACCACCGGCCGACGGGTTTTCCGGAACTCTCCGATCCATCACCACTTCGAGCTGATCGGCTGGCCCGAAACCACTTTGACCATCCGATTCTGGCTCATCGCCGCCATCACCTGCGGCCTCGGAATCGCGCTCTTCTACAGCGATTGGCTGGCGGCCGTCGGTGTCTGAAGCTCAGCCGAAAGCGTGGCGGGAGGGGTGAGTCGGTGACGGATGCTCTGGCTTCAGCCCCTCGTTCTGCGTTCATTCGGTACTGGACAGCGGCCACAATCAGTTCGTTCGGCTCGGCGGTCACAGGCATTGCGATGCCTGTACTAGTGATCCAACTCCTTGGTGCGACTCCGTTTGTGCTCGATCACGTTTTCGTTTCGCGGAGTTGGCGCCGCACTCGTTGCCGGCGGACACTGTCACCAGCGAACCTCCGGTTCTCGTCAGTCCAGGAAGCTGTCGGGCAGACATGCTTCCTCGAGGTCTAACGCACCGCTAATCTGCTTACCCGTCAGAAAAGCATGTGCTTGCTCGACGAGTTTGTCGTCGGGAATATCGATTGCAATAATCTGGCCCAGTCGCTCATAGGAGCAACCCATGTCGCTCAGCGTTGCCAGTATTTCGTCGTCGTCGGAGAAAGCAATAATCCGTACCGTTGAATGTCTTGACCATTCCAGGCGCTCAGAAAACCAAACAATGTCGCTATCGGGATCTGCTTGTTGACCTCGAACGATGTCGTTTATTGCGAGCGGCTTGACGAAGAACGGTACGTTGTCGACCCGGTATCGATCGTCACCAAGTTCTTCAACCCACATGGTTTCAACCGCGTAGGGAGGCCAGGGGTGGTCAGGATCGTCGTCTTCCAATGGCAAGTTGAATGCCATTCTTCGGTATCGATTTCCATGTAGGGCCGTTCGCTCATGCTCTGCACTTTGCCGATCGATCACTACCCACCCCTCTACAGAAATCGAACCATTGCCTCAGTCAGCGTACGTGCACTGCGCGCAATCACAGATGGCGCCGACTCATTTCTGACCCTTGCGCTTCTCATGGGAGTTGCGTTGCTTTTTCTTCGGGGGTTTCTTGCTTTTGCTTGAGTTATTTTTGCCGGCTGCGGGTCTACCGTCTCAGACTACAATGACGCGGTCGCCGTATCGAATATTGAAAGACTCATAGTGTTCTTCTGAATCGTGGAGGACCAAGGTGTATTCGTTATCGAACACCAGCGATAGGGAGCGGTGGGTAAAACTGGTTCCAATGATGCGTTTGCCGAGAAGATCC
Organism: Mycobacterium sp. SMC-18; assembly: GCF_045310895.1. NCBI lineage: Bacteria > Bacillati > Actinomycetota > Actinomycetes > Mycobacteriales > Mycobacteriaceae > Mycobacterium > Mycobacterium sp. SMC-18. The sequence continues at coordinate 190,818 of NZ_JBJIAL010000002.1, read as the reverse complement.
ACCAGGTCACCAGCGAGCGAACGGGCGTCTTCTGCCCGCCTTCTCCCGCGCAAACGGGTGACGATCTCGATGTCGGCCTCGACGATACACATGATCTTCGGGGTGTTCGGGAATTCAACAAGATCGACCTCAGGGTCGTCGAAATGAAGAACTATTTCGTTTTCACCGAAACACATTTGCTGCAGTAGCTTTCCGGTGAGGAAATCAAAGTTCTCGTCAGGGGAAATACCGAACATGATGCCTCTCCTCCGCGTGGGAATATGCCACTACGGCATGCCATACTTGGTCCAATTCGCACCTACCTTGAATACCAGAGCGGGGCGGCTTGAGCGACGAGTCGAGTACCGGGAATCGCGGTGACCTCCGTCTTTCGTCGACTGTTTAGTTCGGCTTCGAACGACTGCGGTGGTTTTACCGGTTGGTCAGTCGACTAGCTTACTTCTTCGGGCCACAGCGGCTGTCGTGAAGGGGTTGGCTTATTTCTGCCCTTTACGACGTTTCTTACTTGTCTTTTGGTTCTTACTCTTCTTGCCTCCGCGGTCGTGTGAGCTGTGATGTTCCGAGTTGCGTCCAGCGCTGGAGTCAGATCTTTGCGATGCCGACTCAGCATCCGTGCTGGCCCGGCTGCGCTGCTTGTCGGTCGCCGATTGCATGCGCGCAGCTTGGTCCTCGCGCTGTTCAGCCGGATTGGAAGGTCGTGTCCCCTGACCGGACTCAGTGGGTGACGATTCTGACATCGAGGATGGCGCCGGGTATTCAACATGAGTCCTAGACCGCATCTGCGCTCTTGTCACGTTTGAAGGGGGCTTCATCGTTGAGGGATCAACCGGCTGCCCTTGTTCTTCTGTTTCGATTTTCCAGTAGCCGTGGGGGTAGTTCGATGTAGGCCGCGGCATTTCTCTCAGCCTGAAACCCGGCGGTAGTTCGCTTGGCGGATGCTGAGGAGGATTCGTCGGAGGGATGAACTCTTTGGGCGCCTTCGGCTCCCCTTTCTGAGCGCGCACCTCGGGCAATGACGATTTGGCTGATCCGGCCGCCGGTACACCGCCCTCGGAGAAGTGGGGCGGCTCGGCCGCAGCAGGGCAGTTGTGGACCAGCACAGCCGCGGTGCGGGTGGCGATGTAGAAGTTGTGGGTGTTCTCGACGGTGAGGTCCCACATGTCGGCAGTCCCGGAAACCGGGGTGCTGGCCGCGACATACGCAACGGTGTCAGAGAACGGCGTGGCCAAACCATCACCGGTGCGCAGGTCTTTGGCATCAACCCATTCGGCGACGGAGCGAGTCCCAGTGCCCGCGGTGGCAGCCAACCCGACAACCTCAGGCGACGACGTATGGGCGTGGGACGTGCTGTAGAAGGGGTGCTTGGCGGTGGTGTGCACCACCGAAGCGACATCGGCCGGGTTGGTGATCGTCAGGTCGAGCAGGTCGGTGTCGTGGTCGACGAGCACCGCCTGCACCAATTGTCCACTGGCGCGCCCGGTTTCGAGGTCGGTGGACCACACCCGGTCCCCGGGCTTGAGCTGGGCGATGGGGCGCCTGGTTCCGTCGGCCAGCAGCACCAGCGTGTCCGGGCTGAAGGACTGCCCTGCGCACGGGACCCGCTGCGCCAGTGGGGTTGACGGTAGTTCGGGAGCCTTCGTCGCTGCCGGTGGCGCGTTCGGTGTCTTGGGTGTGTCCACGCCAGGCAGTGGCGGTTTCCCCGCGGCGCCGGCGGCGGCGATCTCCTCGCGTACCTGCGCTGGGTTGGGCACAACCTTGGCGGCGTCAATGACGTCGTCGGTGTGCGTGAGCGCTTGTTTGGCGACCAGTTCGGCGCCTTCTTCGGCAATCTTCTTGGCCGCGCCGGTGGGCGTGAACATGGTCGCCGCGTTGGCCACCGTCGACATCACCCCGAGGGTTCGGTTGTCCGGCATGGCTTCTGAGGCGATCTGCAACCCGGCGGCACTCACATTGGCCACGGCAGCAGCTATCGCGGCGGCACCGGCTGGCCCGCCGACCCCGGTCACGGCGACCGCGGCACCCGCCACGATGATCGCCGTTTCCATGGGGTTGTTTTTCACAAACGTTCCGACGGCTTTCGCCCCGGACACCGTCGCCGAGGCCGCGCTGGACACCGCGCTGCTGACGGCGTTGGCTGCGCTAGAGACGGTGCTGGTGATCGAATCGAACAATCCCGCCGGCAGCGGTCCGCCGCCCAAGCCGCCGACGTGCAGCGGCGGATCCACATACACCGGCCACTGGGTGTCCGGGCGCGGATCAAACACCTCGGAAAGCTGGTACAAGCCCGGGCGCAACTGCCGCGCCACATACGACGAGGGGACGAGTTTCCCTGCCGCATCACGGGTTTCGGCCGGAGCGAACATCCCGACAGTTTCCGCGGCCGGGGTGGCCCGATTGATCGTGAGATATCCGTTGGTGTGGGCCAGCATCACCGTGTCGGCGGGGGTGCGCACGAAGGTGGTGACCATCCGCACCCCGGTGGGGCTGTTGATGCGGGCCACCGTCCGGGTCCCGGTGCCGGTGTTCTCGGCCAGGAAATCAAAGCCCGCACCACGATCGGGGTAAACCACCGATCCGCTGCTGGTGTGTTGAGCCGCACCCAAACCGGCGGGCAAGACCTGCTGCACCGGACCGGCCGGTGTGGCCGAGGTCAGACCGGCCACCGGATCGGCAGGCAAGCCGGCCCCCTGCTGCGCGGGTGTCCACGCCGGATTCGGGACCGCGATCGTGCTCGACCCGCTGAACGCCGCCATTGCCGCGTCGGCGAACCGCTGAGCAGGTGATGCAGCACCCCCGCTTACGGACCCTGACCGGCCAGAACTGGCAAACCAATATTGTCCGCTGATGGCCAGCGCGATCGTGGCCACCAAAGCCACCACCACCGGCCACCACCGAGTGATACGCCACCACGGCCGGTCAGCCGGCAAGAAGTCCCCCACGACGATTCCCCCTGAATACGCCCGCTTTGATATCCGTCAGCAGTGACGGACACGTTATGGAAGGTGTAGTCGCAAACCCGCCTGCAGAACGAACGTCGTCCGCCAGTGATCTAGAACACAGCAAACATTGGGGTGCGTTCTGCCAACGGCCATGCGAAACCGAGACGGGAAATGATCCTTCTCGTTTCCCTGGAACGAGGCACCTAGCGCGGGGTGATCGGCGACGGTCGGTGTTCCGTTTCTTCTATTTCGCCACTGTGTCGGATTCGAGGCCTTGTCGGCTTTACCCGCAGCTGCCTCGGCTTTCTGCACCCTGGTATCGGCGGCTTCTTGCTGACCTAACGGCCCACGAGTGTGAGCACTGTGCAGAGATCAGGGCCGCTTCGCCTGCACAGCCCTCACAGTCACGCTCGACCAAACGCAAAAGCCGCGAATCCGAACCGGATTCGCGGCTTTTGTTGAGTGGGCGAAGGGGGACTTGAACCCCCACGTCCCGAAGGACACTGGCACCTGAAGCCAGCGCGTCTGCCATTCCGCCACTCGCCCCAAACAACTGGGAGAGAGTATCACCACCCCCACCCCCGGCTCCAAATCCGCGCCTGACCACGGGATTCTCCGCATCAGCATCCACTGACACCGCGAAATGACGCGGTCGGGCCACCTGCGTGCCGCCTCATCATCCCCTGACCAGCGGGTTTCGAATTCTCACGATTCTGTTGGTCACGTATTACAAGGTCAGGCCGATACCATGCGTAACAGTGCTGTCGGCGGGTATCGCGCACATCACATCTGGACCACCGAGACGAAGCGAGGCAGGGGGACATGGGTCTGGTCGACCGGATCGAGCGCAAGCTCGAGACCACGGTCGGAGACGCTTTTGCCCGCGTCTTCGGGGGGTCGATCGCACCCCCGGAAGTCGAGGCCGCCCTCCAGCGGGAAGCCGAATCCGGTGCCCGTGACGTCGGTGGCGGCCGTATTTTGGCACCGAACGATTACGTCATTACGCTCAGTTACACCGATTTCGAGAAGGTGAACGCCGATCCTGACCTCACACCCAGTGCTTTTGCCAAACACCTTGAGGGATTCGTCCATGAGCGGGGATGGCAAACGTATGGTGAGGTGGTCGTCAGGTTTGAGCCGTCACCTGGCCTTCATACCGGCCAATTCCGCGCCCACGGCGCGGTCAACCCCGACTCAACCGCCGGGCCACCGCGGCCGGCACCCAGCGACCGCGTGCACACCGCAGAACCAGGAGTACCAACGATGACTGACAACCCGACCCACCGTCCCGGCCAGGGACAGGGCCAGCCAGGCGACGAGTACGACTACGGACGGCAGCCCGACGAGCAGCGCGGTCAGCAGTACCCGCAGGACCCGAGCCAGGGCTACGGCCAGCCTCCGCAGGGTTACGGACAGCAGGGCGGCTACGGCGCGCCGCAAGGTGGCCCCGGTTACGGTCAGCAGGGCGGTTACGGCCAGCCCGAGCAGGCCGGTTACGGCGCGGGCCCGTCCGGCTACGGCCAGGGCGCCTTCGGCGGTCCGCAGGGTGGTCCTCCCGGACCGCCACCCGTCGGTCCTCAGCATGGTTACGGCCAGCCCGACCAGGGCTACGGCCAGCAGAGCTACGGTCAGCAGCCCGACCAGGGTTACGGCGGCCAGCAGGGTGGCTACGGCCAGCCCCAGCAGGGCGGCTACGGAGCGCCCGACCAGGGTTACGGCCAGCAGGGCGGTTACGGCCAGCCCCAGCAGGGCGGCTACGGAGCGCCCGACCAGGGTTACGGCCAGCAGGGTGGCTACGGCCAGCCCCAGCAGGGCGGCTACGGCCAGGGCGGCTACGGCGAGCAGAACTACGGCCAGCCGCAGCAGCCGTCCTACGGTCAGCCGCCCGCCGACCAGGGTTACGGTCACGCCCCCGCTGATCAGGGCTACGGTCAGGCTCCGGCCCAGGCCGGCTACGGCGACCAGGGTTACGGCGGCGGCGCAGGCGCCGGCTACGCCGAGCCCGACTACGGTCAGCCGGCGGGCTACGGCGGTGGCTACGGTGCCGCCGGCGCCAACGTCACTCTCCAGCTCGACGACGGCAGTGGCCGCACCTACCAGCTGCGCGAAGGAGCCAACGTCATCGGCCGCGGCCAGGACGCGCAGTTCCGGCTGCCCGACACCGGCGTTTCGCGCCGGCACCTCGAGATCCGCTGGGACGGCCACACCGCGCTGCTCTCGGATCTGAACTCGACCAACGGCACCACCGTCAACAACGCCCCGGTGCAGGAGTGGCAGCTGGCCGACGGCGACGTCATCCGGGTGGGTCACTCCGAGATCGTGGTCCGCGTTCACTGAGCTCGGTTTCAGTCACCGGCCGGATGATGTTCACACCGGCCGGTGACCGCCAAAGTATCGTGACGATGCCGACGGCTACCGGGCACCGGGCCCAGCCTCGATGCGGCAACGGAGAGGACGTCGGATGCAGGGGTTAGTTCTGCAGCTGACGCGGGTCGGTTTCCTCCTGTTGCTCTGGCTTTTCATCTGGTCGGTTCTGCGCGTGCTGCGCACCGACATCTACGCACCCACCGGAGCCGTCATGGTGCGGCGCGGTCTGGCGTTCCGTGGCACCCTGCTGCCCAACCGGGACCGACGCCGGTACGCGCGCCAGTTGGTGGTGACCGAAGGCGCCCTCGCGGGCACCCGGATCACCCTGACCAGCCAGCCGGTTCTGATCGGCCGGGCCGACGACTCCACCCTGGTGCTCACCGACGACTACGCCTCGACACGGCACGCCCGGCTGTCGCCGAGAGGCTCCGAGTGGTACGTCGAAGACCTAGGATCGACCAACGGTACATACCTGGACAGGGCGAAAGTGACGACGGCGGTAAGGGTTCCAATGGGAACGCCGGTTCGAATCGGCAAGACGGTAATTGAGCTGCGCCCGTGACACTCGTACTCCGATATGCCGCGCGCAGCGACCGCGGCCTGGTCCGTGCCAACAATGAGGACTCCGTCTACGCCGGGGCCCGCCTCCTCGCGTTGGCGGACGGCATGGGCGGCCACGCCGCGGGTGAGGTCGCCTCGCAGCTGGTCATCGCGGCGCTGGCCCACCTCGATGACGACGAACCCGGCGGCGACCTGCTGGCCAAGCTGAACGACGCCGTCCACGACGGCAATGCCGCCATCGCGGCGCACGTCGAGGCCGATCCCGAACTCGAAGGCATGGGCACCACGCTCAGCGCCATTCTGTTCGCGGGAACGCGACTGGGCATGGTGCACATCGGGGACTCCCGCGGCTACCTGATGCGCGACGGCGAGCTGACCCAGATCACCAAGGACGACACCTTCGTCCAGACCCTGGTCGACGACGGCCGCATCACGGCCGAAGAGGCCCACAGCCACCCGCAGCGCTCGCTGATCATGAAGGCGCTGACCGGTCACGAGGTCGAGCCGACGCTGACGATGCGCGAGGTCCGCGCCGGTGACCGCTACCTGCTGTGCTCGGACGGCCTGTCCGACCCGGTCAGCCACGAGACCATCCAGACCGCCATGCAGATCCCGGACGTCGTGGACTGTGCCGACCGGCTCATCGAGCTGGCCCTGCGCGGCGGCGGCCCCGACAACGTCACGGTCGTGGTGGCCGACGTCGTCGACTACGAATACGGCCAGACCGCACCCATCCTGGCCGGCGCGGTGTCAGGTCAGGACGACGACACCCTGCCGCCCAACACCGCCGCCGGACGCGCCTCCGCCTTCAACCCCAAGCGCGTGGCAGCCGCTGCGAAAAAGCCTGCGGCACAGCTTGATCCACCGCAGCGAAAGAAGCACACCCGGCGCAATCTGATCATCGGCGCGATCGTGCTGATCCTGCTGCTCGTCAGCGGACTGGCCATCGGGCGCTACCTGATCCGCAGCAACTACTACGTCTCCGGCTACAACGGCTCCGTCTACATCATGCGGGGCGTGCCGGGCTCGCTGCTCGGGCTGCCGCTGCAGGAGCCCTACCTGCTGGCGTGTCTGGACTCCCACTCCGACATGACGATCATCGGCGTCGACGACACCCACGCGGGCTGCCAGCCCATGAAGGTGGCCGACCTGCGCGAGTCCGGCCGCGCCCAGGTCACCGCCGGCCTGCCGACCGGCACCGTCGACGACGCGATCCGTCAGCTCAAGGAACTCAGCCGCGCCTCGCTGCTGCCGGTGTGCGCGCCGCCCGTCGCCACCCCGCCGCCTCCCGCACCTACGCCGGCACCGTCGCTGTCGGTGGTGCCGCAGCCGCCGCGCGGGCCGGCCCCCGGTCCCGAGGCCCCCGCATCGACGACGGCCGCTCCGGCACCCGCACCGGCACCCGGCCCGGCGCCGGCTCCCAACCCATCCAGCCCCGCGCCTGCCCCGACCTCGCCCGCGGCTCCGTCCCCGACGGCCACGGCACTCCCTCCGCCACCTCAGGAGCCGGGCACCAACTGCCGGAACGCGTCATGACGCCCCGAGAGCGAGCGGGAGCACCGGCATGACGACGCCGGGGCAAGAAAAGGGGCGGGAAGACGCCCCGGGGCGGGCGCAGCGACGGGAAGACACCCAGCCGCAGTCTCCGGTCGCGGTCGCCCCTCCACTGCCCAATCGGCGTAATTCCGAGTTGGTGCTGCTGGGGTTCGCCGCCGTGATCACGACGGTGGCGCTGCTCATCGTCGAGGCCAATCAGGAGCGCGGCCTGCAGATGGACCTCGTGCAGTTCACCGTCGGCTTCGTGGTGTTGTTCGGTGGCGCCCACTTGGCGGTGCGCCGGTACGCGCCATATGCCGACCCGCTGCTGCTGCCCGTGGTGGCGCTGCTGAACGGCCTGGGCCTGGTGCTCATCTACCGGCTGGATCTCTCGGCGCACACCCGGCCCGCCGGGATCCTGCCCGGCGGCAACGCCAACCAGCAGTTGCTGTGGACACTGCTGGGCATCCTGGTGTTCACCGCGGTGCTGATGTTCGTGCACGACCACCGGATGCTCGCCCGTTACGGCTACATCTGCGGCCTGGCCGGCCTGGTGCTGCTGGCCATCCCCGCCGTGTTGCCGGATTCCGTGGCCGAGCAGTACGGCGCCAAGATCTGGATCCGGTTGCCGGGCTTCTCCATTCAGCCCGCCGAGTTCTCGAAAATCCTGTTACTGATCTTCTTCGCCAGCGTGCTCGTCACCAAGCGCAGCCTGTTCACCAGTGCCGGCAAGCACGTGTTCGGAATGGACCTGCCGCGGCCGCGCGACCTGGCACCGCTGCTCGTGGCCTGGATCGGCTCGATCGGCGTCATGGTGTTCGAGAAGGACCTCGGCGCCTCGTTGCTGCTCTACGCGACGTTCCTGGTGCTGCTGTACGTGGCCACCGAAAAGCTCAGCTGGGTGATCATCGGGCTGAGCCTGTTCAGCGTGGGAAGCCTTGTCGCATACCAGCTTTTCGACCACGTGCGGGTCCGCGTGCAGAACTGGCTGGACCCGTTCGCCGACCCCGACGGCGCCGGATACCAGATGGTGCAGTCCCTGTTCAGCTTCGCCACCGGCGGCATCTTCGGCACCGGCCTGGGTAACGGACAGCCCGGCACGGTGCCCGACGCGTCCACCGACTTCATCATCGCCGCGGTCGGCGAGGAGCTCGGGCTCGTCGGCCTGGCCGCGGTCCTGATGCTCTACACGATCGTCATCATCCGGGGGCTGCGCACCGCCATCGCCGTGCGCGACAGCTTCGGCAAGCTGCTCGCCGCGGGCCTGTCCGCCGCGTTGGCGCTGCAGCTCTTCATCGTCGTCGGCGGCGTCACCAAGCTCATCCCGCAGACCGGCCTCACGACACCGTGGATGTCCTACGGCGGCTCGTCGCTGCTGTCCAATTACGTGCTGCTGGCCCTGCTGCTGCGGGTCTCGCACGTCGCGCGGCGGCCACTGTCGACCCGGGGCCCCAACCAAGCGCCGATCGCGGCAGCCAACACCGAGGTGATCGAGAAGCAATGAACACCTCGCTCCGTCGCGTCTCCGGACTGGTGATGGCACTGATCGTGCTGTTGCTGCTCAACGCCACCACCACCCAGGTGTTCGCCGCCGACGGCCTGCGCGCCGACCCGCGGAACCAGCGGGTGCTGCTCGACGAGTACTCACGCCAGCGCGGCCAGATCACCGCGGGCGGCCAGCTGCTGGCCTACTCGATGCCGACCAACGGCCGGTTCCGCTACCTGCGCATCTACCCCAACCCGCTGGTCTACGCGCCGGTCACCGGTTTCTACTCGCTGCAGTACTCCAGCGCCGGCCTCGAGCGCGCCGAGGACAGCATCCTCAACGGGTCCGACGAGCGGCTGTTCGGCAATCGCATCGCTGACTTCTTCACCGGCCGCGACCCCCGTGGCGGCAACGTCGACACCACGATCGTGCCGCGCGTGCAGCAAGCCGCGTGGGACGCGATGCAACTGGGCTGCGGCGGCAACCCCTGCAAGGGCTCGGTGGTGGCGCTCGATCCGTCCACCGGCAAGATTCTCGCCATGGTGTCGTCCCCGTCGTACGACCCCAATCTGCTCGCCTCGCATGAAGGCGACCGACAGTCCGCCGCCTGGCAGGAGTTGCGCGACAACCCCGAGTCGCCGCTGCAGAACCGGGCGATCTCCGAGACCTACCCGCCGGGGTCGACGTTCAAGGTGCTGACCACGGCCGCCGCGCTGCAGGCCGGTGCCACCCCGGACACCCAGCTGACGTCGGCGGCGCGAATCACGTTGCCGGACAGCACCGCAACACTCGAGAACTACGGCGGCGCGGCCTGCGGCGGGGGCGCGACGGTGTCCCTGCGTGAGGCGTTCGCCAAGTCCTGCAACACCGCCTTCGTCGAACTCGGCCTGCACAACGGGGCCGACGCGATGCGGACCATGGCCCGGCAGTTCGGCCTGGACACCCCGCCGCCGTCGATCCCGCTGCAGGTCGCGGAGTCGACCGTCGGCCCGATCTCCGACGCCCCGGCCCTGGGTATCTCCAGCATCGGCCAGAAGGACGTCGCCCTGACCCCGCTGCAGAACGCGATGATTGCCGCGACCATCGCCAACGGCGGCGTCAGCATGGCCCCGTACCTGATCGACGACCTCAAGGGACCCGACCTTTCCAACATCGCGGCTACCTCACCGCACCAACAGCGGCGGGCCATCTCATCCCAGGTCGCGGCTACACTTACGGATCTGATGGTCGGCGCCGAGCAGGTGACGCAGCAGAAGGGAGCCATAGCCGGCGTGCAGATCGCATCCAAGACGGGCACCGCCGAACACGGCACCGATCCACGTCACACCCCACCACATGCGTGGTACATCGCTTTTGCCCCGGCGAAATCCCCGAAGGTCGCCGTCGCCGTCCTAGTGGAGAATGGTGGAGACCGTTTGTCCGCAACCGGCGGTGCGCTGGCCGCACCCATCGGGCGGGCCACCATCGCCGCGGCGCTACGGGAGGGATCATGAGCGCGCGGGTCGGAGTCACACTTTCCGGCCGCTATCGACTTCAGCGACTCATCGCCACTGGCGGCATGGGTCAGGTCTGGGAAGGCGTCGACAGCAGGCTCGGCCGACAGGTCGCCATCAAGGTACTCAAGGCCGAATATTCGACCGACCCCGAATTCGTCGAGCGGTTCCGCGCCGAGGCGCGCACTGTCGCGATGCTGAACCACCCCGGCATCGCCAGCGTCTACGACTACGGCGAGACCGAGCTCGAAGACTCCGGCCGCACCGCGTACCTGGTCATGGAGCTCGTCAACGGCGAACCGCTGAACTCGGTGATCAAGCGCACCGGCCGGCTGTCACTGCGGCACTCCCTCGACATGCTGGAGCAGACGGGCCGGGCCCTGCAGGTCGCGCACAGCGCGGGCCTGGTGCACCGCGACGTCAAGCCCGGCAACATCATGATCACCCCGACCGGCCAGGTGAAGCTCACCGACTTCGGTATCGCCAAGGCGGTCGACGCCGCACCCGTCACCCAGACCGGCATGGTCATGGGCACGGCCCAGTACATCGCGCCCGAGCAGGCGCTGGGTCACGACGCCACCGCGGCCAGTGACGTCTACTCGCTCGGTGTCGTCGGCTACGAGTCCGTGTCCGGACGCCGGCCATTCACCGGCGACGGCGCCCTGACCGTCGCAATGAAGCACATCAAGGAAGCGCCGCCACCGCTGCCGGCCGACCTGCCCCCGAACGTCCGCGAGCTGATCGAGATCGCGCTCGCCAAGGACGCCATCCACCGCTACCGCAGCGGCGGCCCGTTCGCCGACGCCGTCGCCGCCGTCCGCGCCGGACGCCGCCCCCCGCGGCCCAACCAGGCCCCGACCATCGGACGCGCCGCTCCGGCGGCGATCCCGTCGAGCAAGCAGGCCCGCGCGGCCATCGAGCCGGCCCGCCCGGCACCGGCCACCCCGCGGCCCCGGCCCGCCAGCGGCAGCCACCGCCCGGCCCCGCCGGCGCGGCGGACGTTCTCACCCGGCCAGCGCGCGCTGCTGTGGGCTGCGGGTGTCCTGGGTGCGCTGGCCATCGTCATCGCCATCCTGATCGTGCTCAACGCGCAGGACCGGCAGGACCAGAAGAACCAGCAGCAGTCCACTGTCACCAACACCATCACCGAGACCACGAAGACGCCGGGCGCACCGACGGGTCAGTCGTATTCGCTCCCTGATCTGTCAGGACCGGCCATCTCATGACCACGCCCCAGCACCTCTCCGACCGCTACGAGCTGGGCGACATCCTCGGCTTCGGTGGCATGTCCGAGGTTCACCTCGGGCGCGACCTGCGCCTGCACCGCGATGTGGCGGTCAAGGTGCTGCGCGCCGACCTGGCTCGGGACCCCAGCTTCTACCTGCGGTTCCGCCGCGAGGCGCAGAACGCCGCGGCGCTGAACCACCCGGCGATCGTCGCCGTCTACGACACCGGCGAGGCCGAGACGCCCAACGGGCCGCTGCCGTACATCGTCATGGAGTACGTCGACGGCGTGACGCTGCGCGACATCGTGCACACCGAGGGGCCGCTGCCGCAGCAGCGCGCGATCGAGATCATCGCCGACGCCTGCCAGGCCCTGAACTTCAGCCACCAGCACGGCATCGTGCACCGGGACATCAAGCCGGCGAACATCATGATCAGCAAGTCCAATGCGGTCAAGGTCATGGACTTCGGCATCGCCCGCGCCATCGCCGACAGCAGCAACCGGATGACGCAGACCGCCGCGGTCATCGGCACCGCGCAATACCTGTCACCCGAGCAGGCCAGCGGGCAGAACGTAGACGCCCGCTCGGACGTCTACTCGCTGGGCTGCGTGCTGTACGAACTGGTCACCGGTGAGCCGCCCTTCGTGGGCGATTCCCCGGTCGCGGTCGCCTACCAGCACGTCCGTGAGGACCCGGTGCCGCCGTCGCAGCGGCACTCCGGCATCACGCCAGGACTCGACGCCGTCATCCTCAAGGCCCTGGCGAAGAACCCGGACAATCGCTACCAGAGCGCCGCGGACATGCGGAACGACCTGATCCGTGTGCACGCCGGCGAGGCTCCCGACGCCCCCAAGGTGCTCACCGACGCCGAGCGCACCGCGATGATGGGCGCCGGCGGGTTCGGTGGACCGCGCAGCATGATGCCCGAGCCCATCAGCGTCAACCCGCAGCCGTACCGCTCGACGGACCGCGCCTCGACGCCGATCGGTCGCTGGCTCATCGCCGCGGCCATCCTGGCGGTGCTGACCGTCGTCGTCACTGTGGCCATCAACCTGATCGGTGGCAAGCCGCACGACCAGCAGATTCCCGACGTCCGTGGGCTGGCTCAGGCCGACGCCGTCGCCAACCTGCAGAACCGCGGCTTCAAAACCCGCACCCAACAACGGCCCGACTCGACAGTGGCGCCGGACCACGTCATCAGCACCGAACCGGCGGCCAACACCTCCGTCGCCGCCGGTGACGAGATCACCATCAACATCTCCACCGGACCGGAGCAGCGCGAGGTCCCGGACGTGTCGAAGCTGTCGCCCGCAGACGCCATGGCCAAGCTGCAGTCCGCCGGCTTCCGGAACATCCAGCAGACGGTGTCGCAGTCGCTGCCGGAGCAGAAGGACCGGGTCATCGCGACCAACCCGCCGGCCCACCAGACCTCGGCGATCACCAACGTCATCACGATCATCGTCGGCTCCGGACCGGGCCTGGTCCCGATCCCCGACACCAACGGCCAGAACGTCGAGGTCGCGACCAAGAACCTCAACACCGTCGGCTTCCTGACGATCCTGACGGCTCCGGTCGACAGCCCGAAGCCGGCGGGTGAGGTCATCGCCACCGATCCGCCGGCGGGCACCCCGACGCCCAAGGACGCGCCCGTCACGCTGAAGGTCTCGCAGGGCAACCAGTTCGTCATGCCGAACCTGACCGGTCAGTTCTGGACCGACGCCGAACCGAACCTGCGCGCCCTGGGCTGGACCGGCGTGCTGATCAAGGGCGCGGACGTGCAGAACAGCGGTCAGCGCAGCAATGCCGTGGTGAGCCAGGTGCCCGCGGCCGGAAGTGGCGTCAACTTCAACGCGTCGATCACGCTGAGCTTCGCCTCGTAAGCGTTGCTCGGTCAGGCCGTGCGGGTTGCGGCCGAGACCGCGTCGGCGACTTCCTGCTCGAGCCGACTGACCAGTGCCTCGTCGGGCGCCTGGCCGCAGACTGCCAGCCAGTTGGCCAGCATCCGGTGGCCGCCCTGCGTCAGGATGCTCTCCGGGTGGAACTGCACCCCGTGGATCGGGAGTTCGCGGTGCCGGACGGCCATGATCACGCCGCTGTCGGTCTGCCCGATGGCCTCCAGCTCAGCCGGCAGCGTCTCCGGCAGAATGGTCAGCGAGTGGTAGCGGGTCGCGGTGAACGGGTCCGGAAGTCCTTGCAGCACACCGCTGTTCGCATGGTGTACCTGGCTGGTCTTGCCGTGCAGCAGTTCGGGCGCGCGGTCGACAGTGCCACCGAAAGCCACGCCGATGGCCTGATGTCCCAGGCACACACCGAGCAGGGGAGTGCCGGTCTCCGCGCACGCCCGGACCAAGGGAATGGACGCACCGGCCCGCTCAGGGGTGCCCGGGCCCGGGCTCACCAGGATCCCGTCGAACTCCTTCGCCACGGCAGCGACGCCGTCGGGAGTGGAGACACGCTCGTCGTCGCTACGCCAGACCTGCGCGTGCACCCCGAGCTGACCCAGGTACTGGACCAGGTTGAACACGAAGCTGTCGTAGTTGTCGAGGACGAGAACCTGCATGCCGTCAGGCTACTGGGTCACCCGTCGACGCGATCAATCAATATGTGACCGGTCCGGCCGGTTGGGCGTACCGGAGCTTCAGCGGCATTCGGTGACCGACGACGTCCACCGATACCCGCGGCTCTTCGGTGTAACCGAGCCCGAACCGCACGACGTACTGCTTGTAGAGCGTCACCAGCGGCGCGGCGGCGAGCGCGGCGCGCATGCCCTCGACGTTGCCGATCACGGTGATGACGTACGGCGGGCTGTAGGTCCGGCCGTTGAGCAGCAGGGTGTTGCCGACGCAGCGCGGGGCCGAGGTGGCCAGAATCCGCTGGTCCTGCATCTGGACGGCCTCGGCGCCGCCCAGCCACAGCGCGTTGAGGACCGCCTGGACGTCCTGCTGGTGTACGACGAGGTCGTCGGGGGTGGCGTCGTGCGGGTACTGGCCCTGCGCATTGCGCTGGGCGTCGTTGAGGGTGATCACCAGGCCCGGTCCTCGCATGGGATCCAGGCCCAACTCCAGGCCCAGTTCGTTCGCTCGACTGGTGATGGCGCCGAGCGCGGCATCGGCGCCGGGTGTGCCGCCGTGGTGGTTCTCGAGCTGATGCTGCAGGTCGTCGCGCTCGGCGGCGCGGGTCGCGACGGTCCGCTGGGCTTCTTTCACCATGTCGACGAGGCGGGGCGCGTCGCTGCGCCGGATCTCGCTGCCCCCGGACACGCTGTGCGTGGTGGCGAGCAGGAGGCCGGCGAGCACACAGACCACCGGCACACCGAATCGCCAGGCCGAGTGACGGGCCGGCTGGTCGGGTTCCGAAGTCCCCGCCGTCCGGAGCCTGCGAGGCGACACATCTTCTGCGTTAGGCTCTGAGTGCATACCGCTCCATCGTCGCACCGAATTGCCGGTTTCTCTCCGCCGGCGCGGGAGTGCGGCACCGACTGTCCGCGAAGGTACCAATGCCCAAGTCCAAGGTTCGCAAGAAGAACGACTTCACCATCAACCCGGTGAGTCGGACGCCGGTGAAGGTCAAGGCCGGACCGTCGAGCGTGTGGTTCGTGGTGTTCTTCTGCTCGCTCATGCTGATCGGTCTGATCTGGCTGGCGGTGTTCCAGCTCGCCGCACTGAACCCGGCCGGTACTCCACACCTGCTGCAGTGGATGGCCGATCTCGCCCAGTGGAACTACGCCATCGCCTTCGCGTTCATGATCACCGGCCTGCTGCTGACCATGCGGTGGCGCTGAGCAGCGTCAACAGACCGGTTCGTTACATCCAGGTCTCGTGACGTAACCCAGCTGGCAACCTGACGGACACCCAATCACATCGATGTGATTCATCCCCATTGGGGATAGTGCCTGTGGATAACTTGCCCCCAAGGGTGTGGACATCTCGTGGAACAAACTCAATGGAGCCCGCCGACAGCCGGCATCGCGGCCTGTGGCGCATTCGGCGTCATACTCGCCGCCGTGGCCCTGACTTCGGTCACTGACCTGCCCGGACGCGTTCTCGGCGGCATCGCCGCCATCGGTCTGCTGGTGTTCGCCGTGATGTCCTGGCGCGCGCGGCCGAAGCTCGCGATCACGCCGGCCGGGCTGGTGGTGCGCGGGTGGTTCAGTACCCAGACTTATACACAGGCCGACCTCAAGAGTGTGCGTATCACCGAGTTCCGCCGACTGACCCGCAAGGTGCGGCTGCTGGAGCTCGACACCGTCGACGACCGGCTTCTGGTCTTCACCCGGTGGGACGTCGGCACCGACCCCATCCACGTCCTCGACGCCCTCACCGACGCCGGGCTGATTCCCTAGCTCTCCAACGCAAACGGCGCGACAGCCCCCGGTAGGGGACTGCCGCGCCGCGCGTCAGGCTGGAATTCAGGAAACGGTGATCGAGTCGATGACGACCGGCTCGGTCGGGCGGTCGCCGCGGTCGGTGGCGGTGGTCGCGATGGCGTCGACAACCTTCTGCGACGCCTCGTCGACGACCTCACCGAAGATGGTGTGGCGACGGTTCAGGTGCGGCGTCGGGCCCACGGTGATGAAGAACTGCGAGCCGTTGGTGCCCGGGCCGGCGTTGGCCATGGCCAGCAGGTAGGGCTTGTCGAACTGCAGTTCCGGGTGGAACTCGTCGGCGAACTGGTAGCCCGGGCCGCCGCGGCCGGTGCCGGTCGGGTCACCGCCCTGGATCATGAAGCCGTCGATGACGCGGTGGAAGATGGCGCCGTCGTAGAACGGGCCGGAGGTGCCGCCCGAGGCGTTCTCGGTGGAGTAATCCTTGGTGCCCTGGGCCAGACCAACGAAGTTGGCGACGGTCTTGGGCGCGTGGTTACCGAACAAAGCAATCTTGATGTCGCCGCGGTTGGTGTGCAGCGTCGCGGTCGCAGTCTGAATGGGGCTCGTCACGGAAAGTCAGTCTGCCACTCACATTTAAGACCCCGAAGTCGCCCCCACCGAATAACGTGGAAGCCCTGGCGTAGAGCCCGGCCTCCGCTCAGGAGGTCTGCAGAAATCGTGTCCGGTAGAGAGGTTGGTTGATGAGCACTGTCACCGAGAACGTCCCCGAGGTCAGCCGCCCCAGCTCCGGTGCCCGCCTGGGTCGCGGGCTGAAGTACACCATTGTCGGGCCGCTGCTGATCCTGCGCGGGGTCCTCGGCCTGGGCGTCGGTTCGACCCTGGGGACTGCCCGTTGGGTGGGGCGTCGGTGCCACCGCAGCGAGGACACCGCGGGCGATCTCGCGCTTGTGGTGGAGTCGTCCAGATCCAAGCGGCGCCGGCCCCTGCTGATCGCCGGGGCGACCGTCGCGGTCCTGGCCCTCGGCGGCATCACGTTCTCGATCGTGCGGCGCTCGATGCAGCCGGAGCCCTCCCCGCTACCCCCGAGCGTGGATGTGACGCCGCAGCCCTAATCTTCTGGGCCGACACTGAGCTTGTGTGTCAGATCCGGGCTGGATCTGGCACACAAGCTCATGTTCGTCGGCTCAGTGATTCACCGCCGCGATCAGCGCATCGGGATCCGTCACGCTGACGCGCAGCTCACGCAGTGTCACCGGGAACCCGACGACTTTCGCCTTGACCGGCGGGTCGATCGTGATGGCCACGACGCCGTCCGACGAACCGTTGACGAGCCAACGGCCGCGGAAACCGTGCACGCCCCACGAGGTGACGCGACCCTCCCAGCGGCGGGCCTCCTTGATCGATGCCAGCGGGATCTCGGCGGAGAAACCCCAACCCATGGCCACATGCAGCGCTCCGTCACGCACCTCCACCTTGCTGTGCTTGGGCCCGACCCGGAACGGCACCGACAGCGGCACCATCCACTTCGCGTAGCTGATCTCTGTCGTCATGAGCCCAGCGTAGGACGGCGCTGCTGCTGAACGCCGGCACGAAAAAAGCGGCCCCGATGACTGTCGGAACCGCTTTGCGTACTGCTGTGGATTTTTGTGGAGCCTAGGAGATTCGAACTCCTGACATCTGCCTTGCAAAGGCAGCGCTCTACCAACTGAGCTAAGGCCCCTCGATGGTGTCCGATTGAAGTGAATGCCAGACCTCTGCGCCATGCTGGGTCCGCCATACGGTTACCGCGGCCACTCCAAGCAAGGCACCCAGCACCAGCAGAACCAATCTCACGGTGCACCCTTCCGGTGGGGGAGTCGGTGATACCGACTTCCGTGGGCCTAGGAGGACTCGAACCTCCGACCTCTTCGTTATCAGCGAAGCGCTCTAACCGCCTGAGCTATAGGCCCGAAAGTGGCCTTGCGGCCGAGCGATGAGATTACCGTATGGGTACCTCTGCGCCCAAAACGCGACGTCAGCCGCGGCCGCAGGCCTGCCGACTAGTCCCGGTCCGCCAGCGTCACCTCGACGCCGCCGACCAGATCCGTGGTCAGGTTGTAGACGAACGCCGCAGCCGTGGCCATGGCCGTCAGCAGCACGATGTTGACCAACCCGATGAGGGTGGCGCCGCCGAAAATCGTACTGGCAGAAACCAATTCACCACCGCTGCCGCCACCGCTGGTGAGCAGATCGCCGACGTTGCTGTTGAGCTTGCTCCACACACCCATGCCACCGAGGACGAGGTACAGGAACGCGACGGCGATCATCCAGACGAAGAACAACGCCACCGACAGCACCAGCGAGACCTTCAGCACACTCCACGGGTCGACGCGGCGCACCTGCATGCTGGCCCGCACCGGACCGTCCTGCCGGGCACCCGCGCGGCTGCGCGGCGCTCCCGAACGTGCCGGGGCCGGCGAGACTGTCGCGACGGTGCTGCGCGGCTCCCGCGGTTCGCCCGCGCGGCGTTGCGGCTGACGGGACAGATCCGGGATCTCGCTGGCGTATGCGGCCTCGGGCCGGGTTTCCGTCCGGACCGTCTCGGCCGTCCGGACCGGCTTCGGCGGCACATTGCCCTGCGGGGTCACCGCCGGCGACGACGACGGTGCAGCCGCCGGCACCGGGGGTACCGGCGGGGTGTCAGGAGTGATGGCCGGCGTGATGGTCGTCTCCGCCTCGGACGGCGAACCGCCACCCAACGACGATGCCGATCCACTGCCGCTGACGAACCGGTTCAACCGCTCGTCCAGGCTCTGCCCACCGGCCGCAGGGGCGTCCGCCTGAGCCCCGCTGCGCGTCCGCTGCCAGGGCGGGGTGTCGCCGCCCGGGTCGGCCGCATGGGCGCCGCCACCCGATCCGGTGGCCGGCCCGTTGTTGCTCGCGGGTCCGTCA
Source organism: Mycobacterium sp. SMC-18 (assembly GCF_045310895.1). Taxonomy (NCBI): domain Bacteria; kingdom Bacillati; phylum Actinomycetota; class Actinomycetes; order Mycobacteriales; family Mycobacteriaceae; genus Mycobacterium; species Mycobacterium sp. SMC-18. The sequence continues at coordinate 171,952 of NZ_JBJIAL010000002.1, read as the reverse complement.
CCGGTACGGGTGTATCCCGGCTCGTTCGGGGAACTCACCTGGCGGCTCCTTCAATCAGGGCGGCTGGGGACAGTCGCAGCACTACGTCTCGTCGGTCTCGGTCTCGACCTCGGTGTCGGTCTCGTCGCCACCTTCGGCCTCTTCGGCGTTGCGCGCGACGGCAATCAGTGTGTCGCCCTCACCCAGGTTCATCAACCGCACACCCTTGGTCTGCCGTCCGGCCTTGCGCACCTGACGTGCCGCGGTCCGGATGACACCACCGCCGGAGGTGATGGCGTACAGCTCGGTGTCGTCATCGACGATCAACGCACCGACCAGACTGCCACGCTTGGGGTCGTACTGGATCGTGAGGATGCCCTTGCCGCCGCGGCCTTGCGCCGTGTACTCGTCGATGGCCGTCCGCTTGGCGTAACCGCCCGACGTCGCGACCAACAGGTAGGTGTCCGGCACCACGACATTGAGCGACAGCAAACGGTCGTCCTCGTTGAACCGCATGCCCTGCACACCCGAGGTGGCGCGGCCCATCGGCCGCAGGGCCTCGTCGGTCGCGGAGAACCGGATGGACTGGCCCTTGGCGGACACCAGCAGCAGGTCCTCCTCGGCGGAGCACAGCACGGCACCGACAAGTTCGTCGCCGTCGCGCAGGTTGATCGCGACGATGCCGCCGGAGCGGTTCGAGTCGAAGTCGGCCAGCTTGGACTTCTTCACCAGACCGTTGCGGGTGGCGAGCACCAGGTAGGGCGCGTCCTCGTAGCTCTTGATCTGGATGACCTGGGCGATGCGCTCCTCGGGCTGGAAGGCCAGCAGGTTCGCCACGTGCTGGCCGCGCGCGGTCCGCGAGGCCTCGGGCAGGTCGTAGGCCTTGGCGCGGTACACCCGGCCCTGCGTCGTGAAGAACAGGATCCAGTCGTGCGTGGAGCACACGAAGAAGTGGTTGACGATGTCGTCCTGCTTGAGCCCGGCGCCCTGCACGCCCTTACCGCCGCGCTTCTGGCTGCGGTAGAGGTCGGTCTTGGTGCGCTTGGCGTAGCCGGTCTCGGTGATGGTGACGACGACGTCCTCGCGCTGGATCAGGTCCTCGTCGGTGACGTCACCGTCGGCCGCGATGATCCGGGTACGACGGTCGTCGCCGTACTTGTCGGCGAGCTCCTTGAGCTCGTCGCGGACGATGGCACGCTGCCGCTCGGGCTTGGCCAGGATGTCCTCGAGGTCGGCGATCTCGGCCTCGATCTTGGCGAGGTCGTCGATGATGCGCTGACGTTCCAGGGCGGCCAGACGACGCAGCTGCATGTCGAGGATGGCCTGGGCCTGGATCTCGTCGACGTCGAGCAGCTCCATCAAGCCCGCCCGGGCGGCGTCGGCGTTGGCCGACGCGCGGATCAGCGCGATGACTTCATCAAGTGCGTCAAGGGCTTTCACCAGACCGCGCAAGATGTGGGCACGCTCGTTGGCCTTGCGCAGCCGGTACCGCGTGCGGCGGATGATGACGTCGAGCTGATGGGCGACGTAGTACCGGATCATCTGGTCCAGCCGCAGGGTGCGCGGCACGCCGTCGACGATCGACAGCATGTTGGCACCGAAGCTGGTCTGCAGCTGGGTGTGCTTGTAGAGGTTGTTCAGCACCACCTTGGCGACGGCGTCGCGCTTGAGGTCGACGACGATCCGCAGACCCACGCGGTCACTGGACTGGTCCTCGATGTTGGAGATGCCGCCGATCTTGCCGTCGCGCACCTGCTCGGCGATCGAGGTGATGAAGTTGTCGTGGTTGACCTGGTACGGCAGCTCGGTGATGACGAGTGAGGTGCGGCCCTTGGCGTCTTCCTCGATCTCGACGACGCCGCGCATCCGGATGGAGCCGCGACCGGTCTTGTAGGTGTCGGAGATGCCCTGGGATCCCACGATCAGGCCGTGGGTGGGGAAGTCCGGGCCCTTGACCCGCTCCATCACCGCTTCGAGGGTGGTCTCCTCGTCGGCCTCGTGGTTCTCCAGGCACCAGTACACGGCCTCGGCGAGTTCGCGGAGGTTGTGCGGCGGGATGTTGGTGGCCATACCGACGGCGATACCGCCAGAGCCGTTGGCCAGCAGGTTGGGGAACCGGCTGGGCAGGACGGTCGGTTCTTGCACGCGGCCGTCGTAGTTGGGGATGAAATCGACTGTCTCCTCGTCGATTTCACGCAGCATCTCCATGGCCAGCGGAGTGAGCCGGGCCTCGGTGTAACGCATGGCGGCCGCGGGGTCGTTACCCGGCGAGCCGAAGTTGCCCTGACCGTCGACCAGCGGATAGCGCAGCGACCACGGCTGGGCCATGCGGACCAGGGTGTCGTAGATCGAGGCGTCACCGTGCGGGTGGTAGTTACCCATGGTCTCGGCGACCGAACGCGCCGACTTGGCGTGCGAGCGGTCCGGCCGGAACCCGGAGTCGTACATGGCGTAGAGCACACGGCGGTGCACCGGCTTGAGGCCGTCGCGGACCTCGGGGAGGGCGCGGCCCACGATGACGCTCATGGCGTAATCGATGTAGCTGCGCTGCATCTCCTGCTGGATGTCGACCGGTTCGATCCGATCGCCTTCGGGAGGCAGGGTGTCGGTCATCGAATTCCTTCTGCGGATTGTTTCACGTTAAACATCGATTTTTGGCGGCCGAGCTGGGCCGGATTCGCCGCGTTTCGCGTGGGCGGATTGCTAAACATCAAGGAAACGAACGTCTTTCGCGTTCCGGGTGATGAAGCTGCGGCGCGCCTCGACGTCCTCGCCCATCAGGATCGAGAACAGCTCGTCGGCGGCCGCGGCGTCGTCGAGGGTGACCTGACGCAACACCCGGATGGACGGATCCATGGTGGTCTCCCACAGCTCCTTGGCGTCCATCTCACCCAGACCCTTGTAGCGCTGGATACCGTCGTCGGTGTTGATGCGCTTGCCGGCCTTCTTGCCGGCCTCGAGCAGGCCGTCGCGCTCGCGGTCCGAGTAGGCGAATTCCGGTTCGCTGCGTTGCCATTTCAGCTTGTACAGCGGCGGCTGGGCCAGGAAGATGTGGCCGTTTTCGACCAGCGGCTTCATGAACCGGAACAGCAGCGTCAGCAGCAGTGTCGAGATGTGCTGACCGTCGACGTCGGCGTCGGCCATCAGCACGATCTTGTGATACCGCAGCTTGGAGATGTCGAACTCGTCGTGAATACCGGTGCCCAGGGCCGTGATGATGGCCTGGACCTCGTTGTTCTTCAGCACGCGGTCGATGCGCGCCTTCTCGACGTTGATGATCTTGCCGCGCAGCGGCAGGATCGCCTGGAACATCGAGTCCCGGCCACTCTTGGCCGAGCCACCGGCCGAATCGCCCTCCACCACATACAGTTCCGACTTCGTCGGGTCGGTGGAGCGGCAGTCGGCCAGCTTGCCGGGCAGACCCCCGATGTCGGTCGCGCTCTTGCGCCGCACCAGCTCCCGCGCCTTCCGCGCGGCGACGCGGGCCTGCGCCGACGAAACCGCTTTGTTGACAACCGTTTTGGCCTCGGCCGGGTTGGCCTCGAACCAGTGGGTCAGCTGCTCGTTACAGATCTTCTGCACGAACGACTTGACCTCGGTGTTGCCCAGCTTGGTCTTCGTCTGGCCCTCGAACTGGGGCTGACGGACCTTCACCGAGACGACGGCCGCGAGACCTTCACGGATGTCGTCACCGGTGAGATTGGCTTCCTTCTCCTTCAGCAGCTTCTTGTCGCGCGCGTACTTGTTGACCACCGTGGTCAGCGCGGCGCGGAAGCCTTCTTCGTGCGTACCACCCTCGTGGGTGTTGATGGTGTTGGCGAAGGTGTGCACCGACTCCGAGTAGCCGGCGTTCCACTGCATCGCGATCTCGACCTCATGGCCGTCACCCTTGCCACCGAAGTCGATGATGCTCTGCTGGATGGCGCTCTTGGTGCGGTTGATGTGCTTGACGAAGTCGACCAGACCGTCGGGGTAGTGGAAGGTCCGGTGCTTCACCTTCTGCGGCGCCGCCGCTTCGGCGGCCTGCTCCTCGGCGGACTTGGGCGCTTCGGCATGATCGCTGACGACCTCGTCGACGACCGCGGCGGCGGCGACGCGCTCGTCGGTCAGCTCGATGGTGAGGCCCTTGTTCAGGAACGCCATCTCCTGCAGGCGGCGGGCGATGGTCTCGAAGTCGTAGACCGTGGTCTCGAAGATGTCCGGGTCGGCCCAGAAGCGGATGGTGGTACCGGTCTTCTTGGACGGCTCGCCCTTGCGCAGTGTGCCGGGGACGGACTTGTCATAGGTCTGGTGCCACTCGAAGCCGTCCTTGTGGATGTCGGCCTCGAGCCGCGTCGACAGGGCGTTGACCACGGAGACACCGACGCCGTGCAGACCACCGGATACCTGGTAGGCGCCTTCCTCGAACTTGCCGCCGGCGTGCAGCACCGTCATGACGACGTCGACGGTCGGGATACCGGTGGCGTGCATCGCGACGGGGATACCGCGGCCGTCGTCGGTGACCTGGACGCCACCGTCCTCGAGGATGCGGACGTCGACCTTGGTCGCGAAACCGGCCATCGCCTCGTCGACCGCGTTGTCCACAACTTCCCAGATCAGGTGGTGCAGACCGCGCTCGCCGGTGGAGCCGATGTACATACCGGGACGCTTGCGGACCGCTTCCAGACCTTCGAGGACCTTGATCGAATCGGCACCGTACTCAGCCGGCGCATCCTTCTTTTGGGCAGCCACGTCGAACGCGTCTCCTTGGGGTTCGAGGGGGCGGTGAGGACACCGCTCTCAGATCTGTCGACAGTCTACCGGTAGGTACGGACGGCACTGACTTTCTGACAGCGTTTTGACACGTCTGTTCGCGCCGTGCGGGGAATTTCTCGGGTGATGTCGCGTCCGGACGCTCCAGGGGCGTCATCTGAGACTCATCGGCGCGCTGAGCGACGCCCAGATTTGGCCTCAGCCGAAGGTGTCGCGCGGCCCGCGGGCACCGAAATTCCGCGGGCCCTTCTGCCACGTCGGACCCGACGGACCCAGGATCTTCAGCGACGTGACGACGCCGTCGCCGACAGACGCGGCGATCTTCGCCAAAATCTGCGACTGCACCATCCGCAGCTGCGTCGCCCAGGCCGTGGACTCGGCCGTCACCGTGAGAACGCCCTCGCGCAGCGACGTGGGGGAGGCGTGCTCGGCGATCTGGTCGCCGACGACCGTCGACCACTGGCCGAACACCGATCCTTCGGCCATCCGGCCCGACCAGCCGCGGCTGCGGGCCAGGTCCATGGTCGCCGAACCCAGCAACTGCGGATCCCGGCGATCGGGCCCGGGCCCGGACCAGGTGCGCCGACCACCGCCGCGGCGGGTTTTGGAGACCGGCGCACTACGGCCGCGACCCACATCTTTACCTTGGCTGCGGGCCGCGCCGCGGGCCTCCTCCAGCGTGCGGCGCACCAGATCCATGCCCTTGAGATGGGCGAGATGCGGTGGTGGGAAGGCACTTTCGGGCATGTCCGGTTTCTCAGGCTCTTCACTCACGAGTCCACCACCGAAATCCGTCCGCCGTCGTCGTCACGCATCACCACATTGACCCGGGTGCCGTCCCAGTCCTGGGGAATGTCATCCGGCACCGCCGCGGTGACCAAAACCTGCTCCGCCGATTGTGCCACGTCGGCGAGCGCTCGCCGGCGTGCCGAATCGAGTTCGGCGAACACGTCATCGAGGAGCAGCACCGGGTCGGTGCCGTCGGTCCGCAGTAGTTCGTAGGCACCCAGACGCAGCGCCAGCGCCATCGACCACGATTCGCCGTGGCTGGCAAAACCTTTCGCCAGCTGGTCGCCGAGGCGCAGCTCGAGGTCGTCGCGGTGCGGCCCGACCAGGCACACCCCGCGCTCGAGTTCGGCGGACCGGCGGCGGGCGAGTTCGTCGAGCAGGGCGCTCTGGTAGGCCGCGACGTCGACAGATCCGGTGCCGGCCTGTTCTTCGACGGCCTCGACCGAACTGCGGTAGCGGACCGATGCGGGCCGCGACGCGGGTGCCAGCAGGTGATAGGCCTTGGTGATCTCCGGGTGCAATTCGTTGATCAGGTTCACCCGCGCGGCGATCAGCTCGGCACCGTGGCTGGCCAGATGACCGTCCCACACGTCGAGGGTCTCGAGCGCGCCGGAATCCGCACCACGAAAACGGCTGGCGCCAGCGGATTTCAAGAGCGCGGTGCGCTGCCGCACCACTTTCTCGTAATCCGCCCGCAGCCCACCCAGCCGGGGACGGCGGGTGCTCGCGAGTTCATCGAGGTAACGCCGGCGCTCCCCGGGATCGCCGCGGACCAACGACAAGTCCTCCGGCGCGAACAACACCGCCCGCAGGGCGCCGAGAATTTCACGCGCGGACCGGACGGGGGAGCGGTTCAGCCGGGCCTTGTTGGCCCGGCCCGCCGTGATGTCGAGATCCACCGCCAGCTCGCGGCCGTCGTTGACGACGATGGTGGAGACGACGGCACGCTCACATCCGGACCGGATGAGCGGGGCGTCCGAGGCGACGCGGTGAGACCCGAGCGTGGCCGTATACCACAGGGCCTCAACGATATTGGTCTTGCCGAAGCCGTTCTGGCCGACGAACACGGTCCGACCCGGTGCCAATTCCAGGTCGAGCCGCGGCCACGACCGGAAGTCGGTCAGACTGAGCTGTCGAACAAACACCTAGCCGGACTTACTGACCCTCTGGACGGCGTGGCCACCGAACTGGTTACGAAGTGCCGCAACGGCTTTCATGGTCGGGGAGTCGTCCTGCCGGGACAGGAACCGGGCGAACAGCGAGGCTGCGATGCTCGGTACCGGCACCCGCAGCCGGATGGCCTCCTCGACCGTCCACCGGCCTTCACCGGAATCCTCGGTGTAGCCGCTGATGTCGGCCAGCTGGGGATCTTCCTTCAGCGCCTTGGCCAGCAGCTGCTGCAGCCACGACCGCACGACGGTGCCGTTGGTCCAGGCCTGGTAGACCGCCTGCGGGTCCTTGATCAGGTCCGACGCGGCAAGCATCTCGTAACCCTCGCCGTAGGCGGTCATCAGCGCGTACTCCACGCCGTTGTGCACCATCTTGGCGAAGTGGCCGGCACCGACCGGACCGGCGTGGACGAAGCCGTCGGCGAGATCTCCCTCGGGCCGCAGCGTCTCGAAGATCGGCATGACGCGAGCGACGTCCTCGTCACTGCCGCCGACCATCAGGCCATAACCTTCGGTCAGGCCCCAGACGCCACCGGAAACCCCGGCGTCGATGAATCCGATTCCCTTGTCCGCCAACAGCTTTGCATGCACGGCGTCTTCGGTGTAGCGGGAGTTGCCGCCGTCGATCACCAGGTCGCCGGAGTTGAGCACGTTCGCGAGATCCTCGATGGTCTCCCGGGTGATCTCACCGGAGGGCACCATGACCCACACCACGCGCGGGGCCTCGAGCTGCTCGGCGAGCGCAGCGAGCGACGGTACGTCGCTGACTTCCGGCCGCGGGTCGTATCCGATGACTTCGTGGCCGCCACCGCGCAGACGCTCGCGCATGTTGAAGCCCATTTTTCCGAGGCCGATCAACCCCAGTTGCATCAGTGCTTCCTCCGCTGTCGTGTTCCGGTCAGCCCGGCAGGCGCACCGGCATCAGCAGGTACACATAGTCGGTGTCCCCGGCGGGGAACGGACCGGATCCCGAGTACTGATTCTCCCCGGCGGGACGCAACACTGCAGGCTTGCTGGGCGTCGTGAACCCGAACGTCACACGATCGGCATGCAAAGAACCCAGGCCGTCGGTGAGGTAGGTCGGGTTGAACGCGATGGTCAACGGCTCACCGTAGAACTCGACCGGCAGGTCTTCCTCGGCGCGACCGACGTCGTCGGCACCGGCCGACAGGCGCAGGATGTCGTCGGCGAACTCCATGCGGACCTGGGCGCCACGATCGGCGACCAGCGCGACACGCTTGATGGCCTCGGCGAGCTCGGCGACACCGATGGTGGCCACCGCGGTGTGCTCCGCCGGCAGCAGCTGGCGGAATTTCGGGAACTCGGCGTCGAGCAGGCGCGTGGTGGTGCGCTTGCCATTGCTGCGGATACCCAGCATGCCGTCCTTGCCGACAGCCTGACCGGCACCGAGCGACAGGTGCACCTCGGTGCCGTCGGCTCCCGACTTGGCGGACTCGGCCAGCGTCTTCGCCGGAACCAGCACGGCCGCTTCGAGATCCGGCACCGCCGAGTTCCAGGTCAGTTCGCGCACCGCGAGCCGGAACCGGTCGGTGGCAGCCAGCACGACCTTCTCGCCCGAGATCTCGACGCGCACACCGGTCAACATCGGCAGGGTGTCGTCGCGGCCGGCGGCGACCGCCACCTGACCGATGGCCTCGGCGAAGACGTTGGCGGGCACGATGCCGGTCTCATCCGGCAGCGCCGGCAGCGCCGGGTAGTCCTCGACCGCCATGGTCGGCAGGGAGAAGCGGGCGCTACCGCAGCTCAGCGCCACGCGGGTGCCTTCGACGCTGAGTTCCACCGGCTTGGCCGGCAGTGCGCGGGTGATGTCCGAGAGCAGCTTGCCTGAAACCAAAACACTGCCAGGAGACGCGATTTCAGCCGCCACGCGTACCTCGGCCGACACTTCGTAGTCGTATCCGGAGATGGTCAGACCGTCGTCGGAGCCGGTCAGCAGCACACCGGCCAGGACCGGGTTCAACGGCCGGGACGGCAGGATCCGGGCCACCCAGGCCACGGCGTCGGCGAAGTCTTCCCGAACGAGACGGAACTTCAAATCGGTCAGACCGGCTGTCGTCGCCACGTCCATAGCGTCCCTTCGCTGTTACCCCACCACGCTTACCTGCCGGATCCCGCCGTGAGGCGTGAACAACACGCATCGGCGTTGGTTCCGGCTATCGAAGAACACCGTAGAGCGTTCCGCGTGAAGTTGAAAGCTAAACGATCAGCCCGCACAGCCTGTGACGACCCCCGGAATCCCGTCGGGATCCGGTTGTCCACGGGGAGTTTCCCCAATGGACTGCTTTTAGAAGAAGATCCATAGGGATCTAAAGGTATTAGTAATAGGGGTTGTGCACGCTGTGGATGGATCCACGGAGTTGCTGGTCCGGGCCTCAGCGGCGGGATCCCGCCCTGTGCGCAGACTGTGCACGCGGCGTTAATCCAATCCTTGTATTTGTGGAGCGATCCGGCCATGTGGATTGTTCTGAGCAGAATCCCAGGGTTTATCCCATGTAGTACACAGCGCTGTGCACACCCCCGTCGTGTGGCTGGAGGTGCTCGTGATGCCAAAAAAATCTTTTTGAGATTCGGGTCGTAGGGGCACCAATCACGCTGGATCCGGGGATGTGGGGCTCGGGTACCCCACTCACGGCCCGCTAAAACAACACCGGCCCCCAGGCGATCACGCCTGCGGGGCCGGTGCCGAAGAAGACAGATTCAGTGCTTGGACCGCTGCCGGATCCGGGTGGTGAGTTCCTTGACGTGATCGAAAACCTCACGCCGCGAGGCCATTTCCTTCTTGATCTTGCGTTCGGCGTACATCACCGTGGTGTGGTCGCGGCCGAAGGCCTGCCCGATCCGCGGCAACGACAGGTCCGTGAGCTCCCGACACAGATACATGGCGATCTGCCGCGACAGGGCGACGGCGCGGGTCTTACCGGGGCCGCGGAGCTCCTCCACGGTGGTCTCGAAGTACTCGGCCGTGGCCGCCATGATCGTGGCGATGCTGATCTGAGTGGTGCCGGCGTCAGCGATGAGATCTCGCAGCACGATCTCGGCCAGCGACTTGTCGATCATCGTCTTGTTCAGCGACGCGAACGCCGTCACGCGGATCAACGCACCCTCGAGCTCGCGGATGTTGCGATCGATGCGGCTGGCGATGAGCTCGAGCACGTCGTCCGGCACATCCAGGCGATCCATCTGCGCCTTCTTGCGCAGGATCGCGATGCGGGTCTCCAGCTCGGGCGGCTGAACGTCGGTGATCAGACCCCATTCGAACCGGGTCCGCAGCCGGTCTTCCAGCGTCGCAAGCTGTTTCGGCGGCCGGTCCGACGAGATGACGATCTGCTTGTTCGCGTTGTGCAGCGTGTTGAAGGTGTGGAAGAACTCTTCCTGAGTGCTTTCCTTGCCTTCGATGAACTGGATGTCGTCGACCAGCAGGACGTCGATGTCGCGGAAGCTGCGTTTGAACGACGCGGTCCGGTCGTCCCGCAGCGAGTTGATGAAGTCGTTCGTGAACTGCTCGGTCGAGACGTACTTGACCCGCATGCCGGGGAACAGCTTCTGCGCGTAATTACCCGCCGCGTGCAGCAGGTGCGTCTTGCCCAGACCTGATTCACCCCAGATGAACAGCGGGTTGTAGGCGCGGGCCGGCGCCTCGGCGATCGCCAGTGTCGCGGCGTGCGCGAACCGGTTGGAGGCGCCGATGACAAAGGTGTCGAAGGTGTAGCGCCGGTTGAGGCTCAGATCGGCCGATTCGTCCGCGGGCGGCCGGTTGAAGTACCGGGGCCAGGTCTCCTCGGCGCCGGACAGCTCGTCGGCGTCGTCGTCCAAGTCGTCGGCGACGGCGGCTGGTTCGGGTTCGGGCGTGTCGGCTTCGGGGGTTTCCGTGGCCACCGGCCGGTCGTCGGTCTCCGGGACCGCGATGCGGACACCGAGATCGACGCGTTGTCCGAGGTGCCGGCTCAGCGCGGCGATGATCGGTTCGCGCAGGTGCCGTTCGATCTCGTTCTGCACGAACTGCGTGGGCACCGACAGCAACGCGAAACCCTCGGTCAGCACCAGCGGCTGAACCATGCGCAACCAGGCCCGTTGTTGGGCGGTCAGCGTCGTGGTGCCGCCGAGGTCACCGTTGAGTTCGGCGACCACGCTTTTCCAGATGTCGGTGAACGATGCACTGGGGTTAGCGGTCAACGACTACTACCCCCTCGCAACCGCCTGACCGGCGGCTCAATAAAACGACGACAATCTGTCCACATAGTTATCCACAGACTGTGGACAAAGTAGGAGAGTGCCGTCGTGCTCGTGTTTTGCATGCAGGAAGCCCGCGCGCTGAGGCTCGTCACAGGAACGTCTGTGGGCTCGTAGCGTCGGGACCTCTCTGGCTTGTTGTCTGGCGCCGTCGTGCAACGGCATTGGCAGAAGCTAACAAGTTTTCGGTTCGTCCGCCAACCGTTCGGCAACATTGGTTCGAGGTTCTTGGGCGTGTCGGCTTGCCACGTTGCGAGTGGGACAACTGTGACGAACTCATGTGCGATCCGCCTCGCTTCTCGCTACGAAGCGGTAACGGTTGCTGACGTGGGACAGCGAGGTTTGACCCGGAGAATTCAGATCAGTACCCTCGAACAGTCGCCCACACGTGGTGATACGGCTGCGACCGGGGAAGTTCTGCCACGAACTTCGATCGGTACCGCGCCGGCTAGCAAGCAAGATGCGTGCGCTTACCAGCGACGACCGTGCCCACCGGCATGACTCGTTCATGTCGGTGGGCGAGTGCGGGCGTCACATAGTTGAGGAGATACAGCCGTGGCCAAGGGCAAGCGGACTTTCCAGCCGAACAACCGCCGTCGGGCTCGTGTGCACGGCTTCCGTCTGCGTATGCGGACCCGTGCCGGCCGCGCCATCGTGTCGGCACGTCGCGGCAAGGGCCGTCGCTCTCTCACTGCGTGACCTGACGCAGGATCGAAGCACCGTGCTTCCGGCTCGTAACCGGATGACGCGCTCGACAGACTTTCGAGTCACCGTGAGCCGCGGTGTGCGCTCGGCGCAACGGGATCTCGTGGTGCACTCATTGGCACCACGAGATTTTGGCGATGCCGGGTCAAACACCGAGCAGGCGCCGAAAGTCGGTCTCGTCGTAGGTAAATCGGTCGGCAACGCCGTCCAGCGACACCGGGTGTCCCGTCAGCTCCGTCATGCCAGCAGGGACCTGCTGGGCGAGCTGCAGTCCGGTGAGCTGCTGGTGATCCGGGCCCTGCCCGGCAGTCGCGAAGCTGCCACCGCCACGCTGCAGGACGAACTGCGAGTCGCAGTGCAGCGCGCTCACGCGAAGTCCGGATCCCGGCCATGAGTCAGCGGCTGGCCCGCGGGCTGATCTTTCTCATCGAGCTGTACCGCAACATGGTGTCGCCGATGCGTCTGCCCAGCTGCCGGTTCAGCCCCACCTGTAGCCAGTACGCCGTCGAGGCACTCACCGAACACGGATTGTTCCGTGGTTGTTGGCTGACGACAGTCCGGCTGGCCAAGTGTGGCCCGTGGCATGACGGGGGATGGGACCCCATTCCCGAAAGACGGTCCGCGGCAACCGCCGCGCAGTCAAGGAGCGATTCGCTTGTCTTTTAACTGGTTCAGTCTGGACTACATCTATTACCCGGTATCCGGGATCATGTGGCTCTGGTACAAGCTTTTCGGCGCGATCCTGGGTGCGGAGAACTTCTTCGCCTGGGGCCTGTCGGTGATGTTCCTGGTGTTCACCCTGCGTGCCATCCTGTACCGGCCGTTCGTCCGCCAGATCGAGACCACCCGGCAGATGCAGGAACTGCAGCCCCAGATCAAGGAACTGCAGAAGAAGTACGGCAAGGACCGTCAGCGGCTCGCACTCGAGATGCAGAAGCTGCAGAGCGAACACGGTTTCAACCCGCTCCTGGGCTGTCTGCCGATGCTGGCGCAGATTCCGGTGTTCCTGGGCCTGTTCCACGTGCTGCGCTCGTTCAACCGCACGGAGGGCGCCGGGATGGGCATCGGTGCCCAGGCGCTGTCCATCGAGCAGAACCGGTCGATCGGCAACTACTTCTTCAGCGCCACCGACGTCAGCCACTTCCTGAACACCGACCTGTTCGGTGCGCCGTTGGGCGCCACCATGATTCAGACCGGTGAGAGCCTCAAGGCGTTCGCGCACTTCGATCGCATGTCGGTGATCCTTGTCGGCATTCCGCTGATGATCGTCTCGGGTATCGCGACCCACATGAACAGCCGCGCGTCGGTGGCCCGGCAGAGCCTGGAAGCCCAGCAGAACCCGCAGACCCAGCTGATGAACAAGCTGGCGCTGTACGTGTTCCCGTTGGGTGTCGTGGTGTCCGGCCCGTTCCTGCCGATCGCCATTCTCATGTACTGGGTGGCCAACAACATCTGGACCTACGGCCAGCAGCACGTGGTGTTCAACCGGATCGAGAAGCGTGAGGCGGAGGAGAAGGAACAGGCGATCGCACGCCGTTCTGCCAATGCCCCGGCACCCGGTGTGAAGCCGAACCGGTCCAAGAAGGGCAATCCGCCGGCTGCCCCGGCGAGCTCGGGTACCGACGTCGAACAGACCGGAACAGAGCTCGACGGCACGGAATCCGGTGCGGCCGGGTCCAAGCCGGCGCCGGGCGCCAAGCCCAACAAGAAGAAGCGTTGACCGGTCAGAGGGTAAAGACCCTGAGCCACGGCCGGTGCAAGAGGGAGAAGGCAGGGATATGACAGACACAGAAACGCAGGCGGAGGCCCCGGCGACGGCCGAGGCCGCTCCTGCAAGCAAGAACGACGATCTCGAGGAACGACTGGTCGCCGAAGGCGAGATCGCCGGTGACTACCTCGAGGAACTCCTCGATCTGCTGGACTTCGATGGTGACATCGATCTGGACGTCGAAGGCGACCGTGCGGTCGTCAGCATCGACGGCGGCAACGATCTGAGCAAGCTCGTGGGACGCAAGGGCGAGGTGCTGGACGCGCTTCAGGAGCTGACCCGGCTGGCAGTGCACCAGAAGACCGGCGAACGCAGCCGGTTGATGCTGGACATCGCCCGGTGGCGTCGCCAGCGTCGTGATGAACTGGCCGCGCTGGGCAAGAAGGTGGCCGAGCGGGTGCTGGCGTCGGGTGAGCGCGAAGAGCTGTCGCCGATGACGCCGTTCGAGCGCAAGATCGTGCACGACGCCGTGGCGGCCGTGGACGGCGTCCACAGCGAGAGCGAGGGCGTTGAGCCGTCGCGCCGGGTGGTTGTTCTGCTCGATTGAGCACCTTAATTACATCGATGTTGTTCGTCGGCGGCGAGCTGGCGGGGAAAGTGGAGGCCGTTTCACGTGAAACATGGTGAAGCCCCATCCCCACCGGCCGCCGCCGTCGACGTTTTCGGTGACCGGGCCGAGCTTGCGCACCGTTACGCCGAGATCCTCGCCGGCGACGGAATCGAGCGCGGACTGATCGGCCCGTCGGAAGTGGGCCGGTTGTGGGACCGTCACGTGATGAATTGCGCCGCTATAGGTGAGTTGGTCTCCAGCGGCGAACGAATCGGCGATATCGGCAGTGGAGCCGGGCTCCCGGGCATCCCATTGGCGTTGGCGCGGCCCGATGTTCACGTGGTCCTGATCGAGCCGCTGCTGCGCCGCGCAGACTTCCTCCGGGAGGTTGTCACCGAGCTCGGCATCGACGTCACCGTGATTCGGGGCCGCGCCGAGGAGCGCGCGGTCCGGGCGGAGGCAGGAGAGCTCGACGTCGTCACCTCGCGAGCGGTGGCCGCCCTCGACAAACTGGCGAAGTGGAGCCTGCCGCTTCTCAAAGTCGACGGACGGATGCTGGCTCTCAAGGGGGAGCGAGCGGCCGATGAGATCGTCGAACATCGTCGGGCACTCAACTCACTCGGTGCTGTGGACGTAAGGGTGGTGAAATGTGGCGTGAACTATTTGACTCCGCCCGCAACCGTGGTCGTGGCGAAGCGCGGAGCCAAGCGCGCGGCAACCGGCCGACCGGCCAAGAACCGGCGATGACATCGCCGGCCCGGGGGAGCGACAAGTCCGCCGAGGTTTTGACAGCGGCCGACCCGGCCGCCACATCAGGAAAGGCAGTGAGCGATGCCAGGGGCGAGCGTAGCGACGGGGAGTCTGATGTTTCACGTGAAACGTGGCCAAGCGTGACGATGGATACGCCGATCGGGGCGGAAGCCGAACGCGCGGTCCAGATCCTGCACGGCGCCAAGGGACAGCAGCTGCCGCGGCCGACGCATCAGCGGGTGTTCACCATCGCCAACCAGAAGGGCGGGGTCGGTAAGACCACCACCGCGGTCAACATGGCCGCGGCCCTGGCCCTGCAGGGACTCAATGTTCTGGTCATCGATCTGGACCCCCAGGGCAACGCCAGCACCGCGCTGGGCATCGAACACCGGCCGGGCACCGCGTCGTCGTACGAGGTGCTGATCGGGGAGATCACCCTGGAGAGCGCACTGCAGCGGAGCCCGCACAACGAGCGCCTGTACTGCGTCCCGGCGACCATCGACCTGGCCGGCGCCGAGATCGAATTGGTCAGCATGGTGGCACGTGAAACCCGGCTGCGGAACGCCCTCGCGACGCTCAAAGACCACAACTTCGACTACGTCTTCATCGACTGCCCGCCCTCGTTGGGTCTGCTGACCATCAACGCACTCGTGGCGGCGCCCGAGGTGCTGATCCCGATCCAGTGCGAGTACTACGCCCTGGAGGGCGTGGGTCAGCTGCTGCGCAATATCGAGATGGTCAAGGCGCACCTCAACCCCCAGTTGGATGTCACGACAGTCGTCCTGACGATGTACGACGGCCGCACCAAACTCGCCGACCAGGTCGCGATGGACGTCCGAGACCACTTTGGCGATAAGGTTTTGCGGACCGTCATCCCACGCAGCGTCAAGGTTTCCGAGGCACCGGGATACGGCATGACGATCCTGGATTACGACCCGGGATCACGTGGAGCAATGAGCTATCTGGACGCCAGCCGTGAACTCGCCCAGCGTGGCGAGTCGGGAGTGAGGAAGTAACGATGTCGCAGCCGAAGAAGCGCAGCGGACTCGGACGGGGGCTGGCGGCACTCATCCCGACCGGTGCACCCGAGGACGGGCAGCAGGACACCTCGCTGCGAATGGGGTCTGCGGCTGCAGACGTGTTGATCGGTGGCGGTCCGGCCGGTCCGGTCAATGGCGCGGTAGCCGCAGATTCGGCCGCGGCGGCCAGGGCCGAAGCCGAGGCGATCGGCGCGGTGTACCGCGAGATCGAGCCGTCGGCCATCCAGCCGAACCCGCGCCAGCCGCGCAGCGTCTTCGATGCGGATGCGCTCGCGGAACTGGTGCACTCCATCCGTGAGTTCGGGCTCATGCAGCCCATCGTGGTGCGCGAGCTGAGCCAGCCGTCCGGACCGCATCGCTACCAGCTGATCATGGGTGAGCGCCGGTGGCGCGCCTCGCAGGAAGCCGGCCTGACGGCGATCCCGGCGATCGTCCGCGAGACAGCGGACGACAACATGCTGCGCGATGCGTTGCTCGAGAACATCCACCGGGTCCAGCTGAACCCGCTCGAAGAGGCGTCGGCCTACCAGCAGCTGCTGGAGGAGTTCGACGTCACCCACGAGGAACTGGCGACCCGCATCGGCCGGTCGCGTCCGGTGATCACGAACATGATCCGGCTGCTGAAGCTGCCCATCGCGGTGCAGCGTCGCGTTGCCGCGGGCGTGTTGTCGGCCGGCCACGCCCGGGCGCTGCTCGCGCTCGAAGGGGGGCCGGAGAAGCAGGAGGAGCTCGCGGCCCGCATCGTGGCCGAGGGGCTGTCCGTGCGTGCCACCGAGGAAGCGGTCACGCTGGCCAACCGCGACGGTGACAAGCCGGCGCCGGCGCCCAAGCGCAAGCCGATCCAGATGCCCGGTCTGCAGGACGTGGCCGAGCAGCTGTCGACCGCGTTCGACACCAAGGTCACGGTGAGCCTGGGCAAGCGCAAGGGCAAAATCGTCGTCGAGTTCGGCTCGGTTGACGACCTCCAGCGCATCGTCGAACTGATGAAGACGGAACAGGGCTAACCGACCCAATTTTGGGTCTGCGACAACCCGACCAGGGACAAGGCCCCGTTACGTCACTGTGACGGTGATGTTCGGGGGAGTGTCGGACGGGGAGGGGATGCGCGATGTTTCACGTGGAACAGTTCAGCGTCCGGTCGACGTCGATCCCGACTGAACAAATCGAGTCGACGGTGCCGGCGTCTCTTATCCTGGTAGAGCAGCCTGATCCGATCGGGTGGACGACGGGAGTCTGGTGAGTTCACGAATCACGCCGCTGCGCCTCGAATCGTTCGAGCGGCTGCCGAAGCATGCGCGGCGTTGTGTCTTCTGGGAAGTCGATCCGTCGGCACTCGGGGACAGCGACCACCTCAGCGACCCGGAGTTCGAGAAGGAAGCATGGCTGTCGATGGTCATGCTCGAGTGGGGATCGTGCGGACAGCTGGCGGTCGCGTGCGACCCGGACCGTGCCGAGGACCCCAACGATGACGCGCCCTGTCTGGGCTATGCGTTCTATGCGCCGCCGCGCGCCGTGCCGCGGGCCGGGCGCTTTCCCACCGGGCCGGTCAGTCCCGACGCCGTCCTGCTGACGACGATCGGTGTCGACTGCCCCGACGACGGTGACGGACTGTCGCGCCACCTGATCGCCGCCGTCGTCGCCGATCTGGTTCGTCGTGGTGTACGCGCGTTGGAGGCGTTCGGCCGGACCACCGAGGTGGCCCGCCTCGGTGGGACACAGGCCTGTCCGGAGGAGCTGGCGGCGACGATCGAAGCGTTCGGCGAGTGCGCCGTCGATCAGTGCGTGATCGAAGCGGACTTCCTTCAGGACAACGGCTTCGAGATCGTGGCGCCGCACCCCTACTTCCCGCGACTGCGGCTGGAACTCGAACAGGGGCTCGGCTGGAAGGCGGACGTCGAGGCGGCGCTGGAGCGACTGCTGGAGAGCAGCGCCTTGCAACAGCCCGTCGGGGCGGTCACCAGCCCCGCGCTGTGGACGCCGCACACCGGTCGATAGGGGAGCGGGTTCCACGGTGAACACGCGTGCCTGACGCCTCGTCGAAGCCCGACGACTGCGGACTGCTCGACGTTGGCGACGGCAACCGGATGTACTGGGAGACCCGCGGCAATCCCGTCGGGGAGCCGGTTCTGATCGTCCACGGCGGCCCGGGCGCCGGCCGGTCCCGCAACGCACACAAACAGTTCGACCCGGAGCGCTTCCGCATCGTGGCGTTCGATCAACGTGGATGCGGTGACAGCGTGCCGAGCGCGGCGGACCCGTCGACCGACATGTCGTGCAATACCACCGCGCATCTGCTCGCCGATATGGAGGCGCTGCGCCGTCATCTCGGCATCGATCGCTGGCTGCTGTACGGCGGCTCGTGGGCGTCCACGTTGATCCTCGCCTATGCGCAACGGCACCCGGATCGCGTGCTCGGCATCGTGCTGATCGGCGTGACGATGACGCGGCCGCAGGAGGTCGACTGGCTGTACCGCGGACTGCGGCGCTTCCGTCCTGCCGAGTGGCAGCGGTTCCGTGACGGTGTGCCCGAGGGTGACCGGGACGGCAATCTGGTCGAGGCTTACCGCCGGTTGATGGAGCACCCGGACGCCGCTGTGCGTGAGCGGGCGGCGCAGGATTGGTGTGCGTGGGAAGACGCCGCGATAGCCCATGAGGCGTTGGGGAAGCCGGGTCAGTACTCGGCGAAGATCGATGCCGGCCGACTGGCCTTCGTTCGGATCTGCACGCACTACTTCGCCCACGCGGCATGGTTGGAGCAGGGTGAACTGCTGCGGGATGCGCACCGATTGGCCGGCATCCCCGGCGTGCTGATCCACGGTCGTCTCGACCTGTCAGCGCCCGTCCGGACGGCCTGGGAACTGGCTCAGGTATGGCCTGATGCCGAGCTCCGGATCATCGAGGACTCGGGCCACACGGGCAGCCCGGCGATGGCGGCGGCGATTGCAGACGCTGTCGAACGGTTCACTCCACGGCGAAGATAGCGCGGCCGTTCCACGTGAAACATCGGCCACACCGACCAGAGTCCGCGGGGCTCCGACACCGGTACCGGCCGCCAGACAGGCAGCCGTCGGCCGCGCCCTCTGGCATCCACACCGGAGTCCTTGCGGTCACACGTGGGTCGCGGTGGCGCGCTGGAATCGCGCCGGTGCGGCGGGGCGGCCATGTAGGTATCGCCCGGAATCCACACCGGCGCGTTACGGCTGCCCGACGCGGAACCGGTATCGGCCAGACCAACCGAGCAGCACTGCGCGGCTCCTGTGTCCCGCCGGCCGAACGTCATCGCTCGACCGAGTCGGGACGCCGGAAGTGCGCGGCGCCCTGACGCCGCGCCGGCTTGTCTCTGATCGGAATCGGCGGCGTGGGCAAGACACGGCCAGCGGTCCACGTGGCTGTCGCGATGGTCGGTGGGTGGGTACGTCGGTCGCACATCGGCTGTCCATTCCGGCGCCGCCGGTGAAGCTCCCGAGCGCCGGCCCGACTGACCGAACCACTAGGCCGTTCCCCAACCGATACCCGGCTGCGATTGATCCGCGACACGAGACCCACGTCTGGTCGGGTACGCGTAGGCAGTCCGCACGTCCTCGGCGCGAGCGACCTCGGCGCCGCAATTGCGCGGTGCGGGATTGGGGGGCGCCGTTGCGTGCGCGGCGAAGCGGTGTTGCCAAGAGCACCGTTGGCGGGCGCTGCCCGGCCTGGGATCGGAACGGCGCGCCAGTGCGGGCAGGGGAGGAGGGGAAGCCGAATGCAGCACCCGACGCCTTCACACCCCAGCGAGTCGGCTACTGACCGTCCAGCAGTTGGACGATGCGTGCGCGGCGGAGATTCAGGTCGTCGATGCGGGCGTCCATCTCGGCCAGTGTCTGTCTGATGGCGGCGGCGATGGCTGGGCACATGTCGACCGCGCTGCCGTCGATGCAGGGCAGTAGTTGTCGAATGGTGCGTACGCCGAAACCGGTGTCGATCAGCATCCGGATGCGGCGCACATCTTCCACGGTGTCGGCGGGGTAGTCGCGGTAGCCGTTGGACCGGCGTCGCGGTGCGATCAGACCCTGCGCCTCGTAGTAGCGCAGCGACCTGACCGAACTGCCGGTTGCCGCCGCTACTTCACCGATGCGCACGCGAACTCCTCTCGGGTTGACCATGACGCTGATGTCAGGGTTTAACTTCGCCGCATGCCCAACGATTCCCTACTTTCCACGTCGACGGTCACCCGCGTCGGCTCCGGTCCCGCCCTGCTTCTCGCGCACGGAGCAGGTGGCGGTGTCGCACTGAATTTCGGCCAACTCATGGACGAGATGGCCGGCGAGCGAACGCTGATCGGCGTGGACTATCCGGGCTCGGGAGCCAGTCCGTTGACCGCGAGTTCCTACCGCGTCGACGATCTGGCTGACGCGATCGTCGACGCCGGGCGAGCGGCCGGCTTCGAGCGATTCCCCATCGTCGGCCTATCGCTGGGATCGGCGGTTGCCATCACCGCGGCACTCCGTCATCCCGAGGCCGTCAGCGCCTTGGTCCTGACGGTGGGCTTCGCGCACGCCGATCCGCAGTTGCGGTTGGTTGTCGATGTCTGGCGCTATCTGGCCGCGCACGACCGTGACGTCCTGGCGCGGTTCCTGACAGCAGTGTCGTCGCCGTCGGCGTTCGACGAGGCCGGCAATCTCGACGAGATTGTGGCGGACGTCCGCGCGAGCATCCCGCCCGGCAGTCCGCAGCAGGCTGCCCTGGCCGCCGAAATCGACCTCCGCGACCGCCTCGCGGAAGTCGCGATCCCGACGTTGGTCGTGGCGGCGGGTGTGGACCGCATCGTGCAGCCGTCCTCGACGCGCGCTCTGGCAGCGGGCATACCTGGCGCAGTCCTGATGGAATATCCAGACGCCGGTCACATCTTCACACCGGACGAGGGGCGGACATGGATCTCCGATATCCGGAAGTTTCTGCTGGCGCACCAGCTGTGACCGACAGGTGGCACTGGCGGGTGGCCGTGCTGTCTGCCGCCGCCTTCGTTTATCTCGCCGCGGAGATGTTTCCGGTCGGCGTCGTCCCGCAGATGGCCGACGGACTGCACACGACAGTGCCCGCTGCGGGGCTGTTGGTGGGCGTGTACGCGGTGGCTGCTGGTGTGGCAATCATCCCGGTGGCTCTGGCGACTCGTCGCGTCGAGCATCGCGTCATGCTGACTGCCGCCTTGGCTTCACTGTCGTTGTCGCAACTGCTGCTGGCCGTCGCACCGACGCCCGGGTGGGCAGTCTTCGCCCGGGTCGTCGGCGCGATCTTGCATGGTTCGGTGTGGTCCCTGGCTCCGGTGCTGGCCAGTGCTCTCGCACCCGCCGGCCGTGCGGGGCAGGCGACCGCGCTGGTGTTCGTCGGGGCGGCACTGGGGTTGGCCGGGGGATCCCCACTGACGACGCAGCTTTCCCTACTCATCGGGTGGAGAGCCGCGTCGCTGGTGCTGGCGGTGCTTGCCCTGATCTTGGCGGCGGCCATTGCCGTGCTGATTCCCCGCCATATCGGTCGTACCGTGACGGCGCCGACCGCAGGCCGAGCCGGTGAGCCGCACACCGTCGCGGCGGTCTGCGTACTGACGCTACTGGTGGTGACCGCCGCCTATGCCCCGTATTCGTTCATCACGGTGTTGGCCGGCGACATCGGGATCCCGGCCGCCGGGCTCCCGGTTCTGCTCCTGGGCTATGGCGGCGCCGCGCTGGCGGCGGTCGTCGTCGCCGGACGGGTGCTCGATCGTCACCGTTACGCCGTCGTGGTCGCGGCCCTGACGGGTCTGCTGATTGCGTTCGCGACGCTGAGCCTGGTTGGCTCGCGCGGGTTGTTCGTCGCGGCAGTTCTGTTGTGGGGAGCGGCCTTTGCGTGTTGGGCGCCGACCATGCAGACGATCCTCATCAAGCGTTGCCCCAACGCTGCCTTCGCGTCCTATCTGTACGTGCTGGCGTTTCAAGTCGGGATCTTCTCCGGCGCCTGGGCGGGGTCGCAGCTCGTGGCCTCAGATGCGGCAGCATCGCTGACGGTGCTCGCGCTCATCGGTGTCGGGTGCGCGTCACCGGTGGCGCTGTTGGCCCGACGGTGGTTGTGATCGGGAGAACCCAATCCGGTCAGCGACATGGGGACTCCAAGCCGGAACACCCGCCGATGGGGCCTGAATCACGATGACCCAGGACCAACCGGAACAAGCGTCACGTGACGCTCATGTCGCAACCGCCTCGCGGTCGAAATCGGGGGCGCGGCCGGCGATCCGGGGACGTCTGGGCGTCCGGCGCTTCCCGGTCCGCCAGGCGGGCCATGAGGCCTCAGTGGCGGCCCCTGCGGGACGACGCTGGGGGAGACGGGGTTCGGGCCGGCACGAGTGACCGGAGCCCGCTAGACCGCCTTCGCGGCGATGGCGACCAGAGCGTCGACCACCTCCGGCAGCGGGCGGGTCGTGTCGATCTCGTGGGTGGCCGACTGCCGCAGCAGCGGTTCGATCTCTGCGATGTCGGCCAGGATCCGGGCGCGCTCGTCGGCACTCTTGCCGTACGGATTGTTGGTCCGGCGTCGCAGCCGATCCAACACGACATCGGTTGGGGCGGTGAGGAGTACGACCGCATCGAACCGGCCGTAGAAGCGCCACTGGTTGGCCACGGTGCCCTGCACGAACAAGGGCCCGTCGCGCGGTTGCTGCAGCAGCTCGTCGATGAGAGGTTCGCGCCAGAGCGGCTCGCCGTCGACGACGTCGATCCACTCCCCGTCGTCGGTATCGACTGTGGCGTAACCCCGTTCGGCGAGGCCGGCCAGCGTCGTCGACTTGCCGACTCCGGACATGCCGGTCACGAGAACCGTGGCGTGGCCACTCATACCGACCGATTCAACCAGCCCGCGCACCGAAATGCGGTGGCGTGCATGACGAAAACCCTGAGGGCAGCAGGGCTAGGCGCCGGCCTGGCCGGCCTGCTCGACCGACATCTCGTGAGCCAGCAGCTCGGCGAACGTGAAAGTGCCTGTGGGACGGTCGTTCTTACCCAGCAGGTACAGCCGCTTCACGGCGGCCAGGATGCCTTCGGCGATGGAGTCGCGGTGGCCGGGGGAGGTGAGCAGCTCCCGGTCGTGCGGGTTGCTCACGTAGCCGATGTCGACCTGCACCGTGGGCATCCGGGTGAGCCGCAGCAGGTCCCAGGTGCGGCCGTGGGTGCGGCAGTCACGTAAACCGCTGCGCGCCACGACTTCCCGCTGTATGAAGTCGGCGAGGTTGCGGCCGATGGTGGACACCGAACCGTGCGAGTTGCCGAAGTAGAACGAGGCGACGCCGTTGGCTGCCGGGCTGGGCAGGCTGGCGCACCGCAGGCTGATCATCAGATCGGCACCGACCGCGTTGGCCGTTGCGGCCCGCTCGGCGTCGGCCGGGCTGCCGCTGACAGGGCGCGACAGGAACGTGTCCATGCCGATGGCCGTCATGCGGCCTTCCAGCCGGCTGGCGAGGTCCCACAGGACGTCGGCTTCACTGACCGGGCCGGACGGGCTGGTCATGATGAGCCCGCGGTCGTCGCCGCCGCGGCCCGGATCGATGATGATCCGCTTTCCGGTCAGACGGGGGCCACTGCGCCGGACGAGTTCCTCTTCGCGGATGGCGTGCGGCGAACCGCCGGTGACCCGCGAACCCAGGAAGTACAGCGAGCGCAACGTCTCCGGACCGCAGATGCCGTCGGGGAACATGCCGTACTCGCGCTGGTACGACATCAGGCCGTTGTGGGTCTGCAAGCCGAAATGACCATCGACGAGACCGGTGTAGAAGCCGAGATCCTGCAGCCGGGCCTGCAGGGTGGCGACGTCGTCGCCGTACATCGGGGCACCGAACTGGTGCGAGAGCGTGCGCGCCCCCAGGCGGTACGAGGCCTCTTTCAGCGCGCGGTACGTCGCTTCGCCGACCATGCCGTCGACGAGCAGGCCACGCTGCTGCTGGAAGGCACGCACGGCCTGGTCGAGTTCCTCGTCGAAGAGGTCGAGCGCGACGTGCTTGCCGGTGGTGAGATCCGCGTCGGGACTGTCCAGCAGCCCCAGGGCGGCCAGTGCGGCCCGAATCTCGGTGACCGAACCTCCCCGGTCACCGCGACGCAGTATCGACATTCCTGGCCTTTCAATCACGGACGCCAGGCGGGCGGACAGCTGCGCACTGGCGGGACGCCTGGACCCATTGTCGCAGACGCTCCTCAGGATTCCGCAACTTCACAGGCAGCAGCGGTGCGCCCCGCCGAAACCGGCGGGTGCGCAGCCGCTGATGGGATCAGAGTTCGTCGGCGATTTCGCGCAGCAGGGCGGCCTTGCCCTTGGCGCCGACGATGCGCTTCACCGGCTCGCCGTCCTTGAACAGGATCAGGGTCGGGATCGAGACGACGTTGAAGCTACGGGCGGTCTCGGGGTTGGCGTCGACGTCGAGCTTGGCGATCGTCAGCTCCCCGGCCTTCTCGCCGGCCAGTTCCTCGAGCACCGGGGCGATCATCTTGCACGGTCCGCACCAGGTCGCCCAGAAGTCGACCAGCACCGGGGTGCCGCTCTTGATGACGTCGCTGTCGAACGAACCGTCGGTGACGGTCAGCGTTGCGCTGCCCTCGCTCATGTACTGCTCCTCTCGGGTGAACTCTGTGGGGGAAGGACGATCAGCCGTGGTGCTCGGCGAGCCAGCGCTCGGCGTCGATGGCCGCCGCGCAGCCGCTGCCGGCCGCGGTGATGGCCTGCCGGTAGGTGTGGTCGACCAGATCGCCCGCGGCGAACACGCCGTCCAGCGACGTGCTGGTGGTGCGGCCCTTGACCTGAACGTAGCCCTCGTCGTCGAGGTCGACGAGGCCGCGCACCAGCTCCGACCGCGGGTCGTGGCCGATAGCGACGAACACGCCGGTGACCGGGAGCTTGCTCTCCTCGCCGGTGACGGTGTTGCGCAGCAGCAGCCCGCTGACCTTCGAATCACCTTCCACCGCAACAACTTCGGTGTTGGTGACGAAGGTGATCTTCTCGTTGGCCTGCGCGCGCTCCAGCATGATCCGCGAGGCGCGGAACTCGTCGCGGCGGTGAATCAGCGTCACCGAGCGGGCGAAGCGCGTCAGGAACGTCGCCTCCTCCATGGCGGAGTCGCCGCCGCCGATGACGGCGATGTCCTGATCGCGGAAGAAGAAACCGTCACAGGTGGCGCACGTGCTGACACCCTGGCCGATCAGCTCCTGCTCGCCCGGCACGCCGAGGTGGCGGGCGGCGGCGCCCATCGCGAGGATGACGGCGCGGGCCTGATGGGTCTCGCCGTCGACCGTGACGGTCTTGACGGGTCCGTCGAGGGACACCGCCTCGACGTCCTCCATGCGCAGGTCGGCGCCGAACCGCAGCGCCTGCTCGCGCATCTCCTCCATGAGCTCGGGGCCGGTGATGCCCTCCTTGAAGCCCGGGTAGTTCTCCACCTCAGTGGTGGTCATCAACGCACCACCGAACTGGACACCTTCGAAAACCAGCGGCTTGAGCTGGGCGCGGGCCGTGTACACCGCAGCGGTGTAGCCGGCCGGCCCGGAGCCGATGATGATCACGTCGTGCACGGTGTCTTGGGTGGTCATGGCCGCCTTTCATCTGGCTCTGGTCAGGCTCATACCTGGTCGGCCTGCTGCCAGAGTCGGTACGCCTATAACACCAGGGTAAGTGCCGGTGTTCCCGGCCGTTTGGCGGGCTCCGGGGCGGTCAGCGGCGCGATTGCGCCGGCGGGCCCGGAGCGTCGGGAATGACGGCGTCGGCGGCCAGGCCGGCGTCGCTCGAATTGCAGCCCGGAGACACCACCAGGGCCATCAGAGCGCCGTCGTCGGCTTTCGGGAGCAGCAGGAGCACTTGGGCACGGTCGTGCATCGTCAGGGTGGCCGCGCCGAGGACCGCGGTGGTGGGCGAGTAGCCGAGCCCCGTCAGGCAGGACCGCAGGCGATCCGGTGCGGCGAGCGCGCCCAACTCGGGTGGCCGGCTCCGCAGGTCCAGGATCTGCCGGTCCGGCCACGGCATCCCGGCCTGGCGCTGCACCGTCAGTGACGCCGCCTTGGGGCCGGCGGAGACGCGGACAGGCTCGTCGGGTCTGCTTAACACCACGACGGCACCGATGCACACGGCGAGCAGCCCAGCGACGGCCGCGGCGACGACGGCGGGACGTGCCGTACGCGCGCCGTGGCCGGCGGGCCGACCAGGGACGACGGTGTGGCGCGGGTTCGAGCCGGGGTTGCGCAGGGCCGAGCCGATGCGGGCGGTCGCGTCTGCGGGCAGGTCAGTGGCGGTGGGGTCGTCCGCCAGGTCGTGGACGTCGCGCCGGACCTGTTCGAGTGCGGCGTACCGACGGGCGAGGGCCGGATCGTCGCGGATGCGGCGGCGCAGTCGGGCCGCGGTGGCGTCGTCGAGCAGTCCGGCCTGCAGGTCGGCCAGGAGCTCGAGGGAGACGGACTGATCGGCCTGTTCGTCGTCCACCTGCCGAAGCCTAATCCGGTCGCCGCAGCGACCCGCGGTACACCGTCGCCGGTGATCGGGGCGAAAACGTCACGTGACCGGCACCCGTCAGTCGGCGAGGTGGGCGAGCGACTGCGCGAGTTTCGCGCGCGCCCGCGAGCAGCGGCTCTTCACGGTGCCCTCCGCGATACCCAGCATCGCCGCGGTCTCGGCGACCGAGTAGCCCTGCATGTCGACGGCGACCACGGCCGCCCGCTGTTCGACCGGCAGCCGCAGCAGCGCCCGTTCGATGACGATGGTGGTCTCGATCCGGTGTGCGGGGTCCGCGGTTCGGCAGGTGGCGTCGCTGAGCTCTTCGGCGCGGTGAAACTTGTTGTGCCGCAGCCGGTCCAGGCACGAGTTCACCACGATGCGGCACAGCCAGCTGCGCACCGAACTGTCGTGCCGGAACCGCGGCGCGTGCCGGTGGGCCTTGAACAGCGCGTCCTGCAGGGCGTCCAGTGCGTCCTGCGGGTCGTGGCTCGTCAGGCGGGCGAGCCGGTACAGCTGGTGCCGGTGTCGGTAGAACAGCTCCTCGAACGCGTACCGCTCACCGGCGATGTGCGCCGCGAGCAACTCTGCGTCTGATGCGTCCGACTGTGGCGCCCCGAAACTCCCCACTTCCGAACCATAAATCGGGTCCGGGAACGCACCCGACGCGAATTGACCGGAATCGTCCCGACCTGCACAGATGGCCCGTGGACCCTGTGGATAACTTACGCGGCAGCCTTTACGACCACGTTGGAGATGTCGGTCTTGCTCTTGCCGTCGACGGTCCCCAGCGTGGAGATCCAGATCAGCAGATGCTGCGTCGGCTGCGCGTTGCTGATCGTGATGGTGTTGGAGCCCGTCTTCATGGTCGCCGGTTGCGTCAGCACCGTCGTGGCGTCCAGTGAGGACGGGTTGGCGGTTTGCGCCGACCGGATCTGGATCGCGGTGCCGGTGCTGGTCAGGTTCAGGCTGACCGACGCGACCGTGGTCGCCTGGGGCAGGTTCAGCATGAGGCCTACGCCGCTCTTGAATCCGGGGAACGGCGTGGGATCGGTGTAGACGTCCGTCGACCATGCGTCACCGGGCGCGCCGGTGATGGCCTTGCCGGCGGTCTCGGGGGAGTCCGCGCCGCCGCCGGGCGAAAAGACCGTCACACCAACGGGTTTCACGACATTGCCGGGCGTCGGGGCACTGCTCGTGGTGGGGCGCTGGCTGTTGAGGCCGAGCTGCTGCTTGTCCAGGCCGCCGCCGACGTCGCCGAAGATGCCCTTGAGCACCGACGCCAGCACCAGCAGTGCCACGAGC
The DNA here is from genome assembly GCF_045310895.1 of Mycobacterium sp. SMC-18. Lineage (NCBI taxonomy): Bacteria > Bacillati > Actinomycetota > Actinomycetes > Mycobacteriales > Mycobacteriaceae > Mycobacterium > Mycobacterium sp. SMC-18. Next base: position 144,424 of record NZ_JBJIAL010000002.1, on the reverse strand, counting down.
AGGATGGCTCCACCGACACCTACCCCGATGAGCAGTGCCTTGCGCCGCTTGGCGGCCGCTTCGAGTTCCGCCGCGTCCTCGGATTCGGGGCCCTGCGAGCTGTCGACGGGCTCGAGCAGTTCGGTGGTGTCGGCGACGGTGGTGGCCTGCTGGAGCAGGTTCAACAGCGTTGGGGCCGAACGGATTCCGCCACCTTCCTGCACGGCCCGGGCGGCAGCGGCGGAGATCTGGAAGGGGATGGTCCCGTCGACCGCGCGGGGTTCGATGGGCTGGCCCGCGCTGTTCTGTGTCGCGGGCAGCATGCCGCTGAGCGCGCCGGCCTCGGGCAGCGGCCACCGGTTGATCAGCAGCGCGTACAGCGTGGCGCCGATGCCGCGGATGTCGTCCTCGGGTGTGGCCGACGGCAGAGTGCCGGGGAAGGCGAGCACCACGTCGCCCTCGATGCTGACCCGGATCCGGCCGGGATGATCGATCGACAACGCGACGCCGGCCCGGTGCGCGGATTCGGCAGTCGAGGCCAGGGACTGGATGGCGCGGGCCCCGCCCATCGGCGACGGATCCGTCGCGGCCACCTCGGCGAGCGAACCGCCGCGGATCCATTCGCTGACCACCAGGCCACCGTGGCCGAGTCGGGTGACGTCCAGGATCCGGGCCAGTCCCGGTCCCTCGATGTGGCTCAGTTTGCTTGTCCGGGTGAGGATTTCCTGGACCATCGATTGCGGGAGCGCGCCGTCGTGGTCGACGAATGTCAGCGCGACCTGGCGGTCGAGTGCGATGTCGAGCGCGTGCCAGAACTGCAGATCCGGGGGACCGCCGTGGAAGACGAGCAGGCGGTAGCGACCGTCGGCGACGACCGCGCCGGCCCGCAGGGCGACATCGTCGCTGCCGCCGCCTGACGTATCCGAGATGGGGGCGGATCCCTGGTCCGCGGGTGCGTCGGTCACCGCAAATCCTTTCCGAAGCCCGCCCGTGGTACCAGTGCCCCGGCTTGCCCCGCCAGTGGCGGACGCGCCGGGCCGCGGTGGTACCGGTGATGAAATGCCGTGTCCAGGGTACGGGACCGAGGTCCGCCGGGAGTCCGGTACAGCCGAGCTGACCTGGACTGCGGGGGTCGGTGCCGGGGCGCCGCGGCCCAGCCGGCGTTTCACGAAAGCCACTGCGGCCAGGGCGTCGGGCACCTTGGCTGCCACCAGCACCGTCACGATCACCGGGAGCATGATCACGCCGAGCAGAACCAGGCGCAGCAACGATCCGGCGGCGCCGCCGTGCTCGGTCAGCCGGTCGAATCCCAGCAGTTTGTCGGCGAGATAAGCGAGCAGGCCCGATCCCAGGGAGGCGCAGACGGTCACCAGAATGGTCCGGATCACCGGCAGCTCGATCATCCGGCCGCGCGGCGGCCGCAGTGCCGACCGCAGCAACACGTAGCCCACGGTCGCACCGGCCAGGAAGCCCAGGCCGTTGGCCAGGCCCAGGTAGCCGGCCACGAGCTCCCGATCGTCGGTCAGGTGCGGCGCGATCAGCGAGCCGACGATCTTCACCACGGTGATCACGACGATCAGGACGATCGGGATCCAGGGTTGCTCGCGGGCATAGAACACCCGAAGTTCCAGCAACAGCATGGAATACGGGATCAGGGTGAACGCCGACAGCGTGATGGCCATGCCGAGATAACCCGCGTCGGTGGCACCGAAGTTGCCATACGCGAACAGGGCGCTGCCGATGGCGGGGCCGCCGACGGTCATGAAGGCGACGATCGGGATCAGCGTCACCATGGTCAGCCGGGTGGCCAGCGAGAAGTCGGCGAGTACCGCGGGGTTGTCGTTCGCGGCGGCGTTGCGCGACAGCCGTGGCATCACCACGGTCAGCACCGTCACGCCGATCATGCCGAACGGCAACTGCAGCAGCAGCCAGGCGTAGTTGTAGATCGCCGGGCCGGATGCGGCTGCGTGGCTGGCGATCTCGTTGCCGACGATCAGCCCGATCTGGCTGATCAGGACGTACAGCATCATCGCGACGGCCATGGTGCCGAACTTCTTGAGCCGGTCGTCGATACCCCACAGCGGCCGCAGGTCGACGCGATGCTGGCGCAGCGAGTACAGCAGTATCCCGGCCTGGGCCACGACGCCGAGGGTGGTGCCGATGCCGAGCACGAGCAGCTTGGCGTTGCCCATCTCGACGGGGTCGATCGAGAGTTCGCCCGGGACAAGCACATACACGCACAGCGTGATGATCGCGACCACGTTGTTGAGCACCGGTGCCCACGCCGGCGGTCCGAACACGTTGCGGTTGTTCAGGATTGCCATGTAGACCGAGGTCAACCCGTAGAAGATGATCTGCGGCAGCAGCAGATACGCGAAGGCGGTGGTGAGCGGCTCGTTGACCTGTGGGTCGCTGCCCAGCATCAGCCGCACCAGCAGCGGTGCCGCCGCCACCGACAGCACCGTCGTCAGCAGCAGCAGCGCGGTGGCGAGCGTGACCAGCCGCCGCACGAATGCGGCGCCACCGTCGGCGTCGTCACGTTCGGCGCGGGCCAGCACCGGCACGAAGATCGCGGTGAAGGTCGCCTCGAGCACCAGGGCGGCCACCATGTTGGGCAGCTGGTTGGCGACGGTGAACGAACTGGACAGTGCCGCACCGAGGATCGCCGCGAGCAGCACGATCCGCAGGAACCCGGTGATGCGGCTGACCAGCGTGGCGAAGGCCATGCCCCAGGACCGGGAGACGACGGCGGCGTCGGACAGCTCGGCCCGCCGGGGCGGTGGAGCGGCGGCAGTGTTGGCCGCGGCGTTCGGGCGGGGTGGCGCGCCCAGCGGCCGTTGATTCGCTCGGCGAGCCTCGCTCATGTGTCCTCCGGCGCGTGGGCGATGGCGGTATCCAGGGGATCGGGCCGCAGCGGCCGCGAGTGGTGCGGGCGGTCGAGGTCGGCGCGGTCGGGTTGCCCGCGGAACCGGTGCCACAGCCGTCGGCCGGCCAGCAGGAACAACACCGCGCCGGCGGACAGGGTGATGAAGAACAGCACCTTGCCGTAGGCGTTGGAATGCACCGACAGCCGGACCGGTTCGCCGAGCGTCAGCCCGTTGACCGTGCGCAAGGAGACGTCGACCGCGACGCGCTGGGTGAAATGCACCTCGATCGGTACCCGCAGCGGCAGGTAGCCCGGCGGCAGTTCGATCTCACCCATGTCGGTGACGGTCATGCCCGGTGGCGCGTCGATGACCAGCCGCACGCGGATCGGCACGGGCAGGTCGTTGCGCAGGGCCAGGGGGAGGGGACTGCGTTCGGTCGCCAGCGTGTACGAGCCGCCGGGGTTGACGACGGTGACGCCGTGGAACAGGTCGTCCATCGTGCGCTGCGTGGTGCTGACGCGCTCCTGGGCCATGGCTTCGCGGACGGTCGGCGGCACCGACTGCGTCAGCGCCCGCAGCATGTCCTCCCGCAGCGGCGCCGTGTACTGGTCGCCCGTCAGACCCGTCTGGGTGTTGACGGTCAGCGCGGCGGTCAGGCCCCAGATTCGTTCCATGGTGGTCGAGATCTGGCTGGTGATGCCGTCGCCGTAGCGGGCCTTGGGGTTGCCGGTGCCGTTGTCCGGCGGGGTGGCCGTCTGCGTCGGCGGCAGCTCTTGTGCTTCGGCGATCACCGCGGGCATCGGGCGGGCGACGGCGAGGCCGGAGTGGATCGCCGTGGCGACCGACGTCAGGATCGCCTGGGCGTCGTCGGGCGTCACGTCCCACGCCAGCGGCGGCATCAGGATCTGGTTTCGCGGTTGGGCGTCGGGTTGCAGCCCACGCCACAGCACCGAGGCGATGGCGTCCTGGCGCCGTGCCACCTGCGAGTCGTGGTTGAGCGGTACCCGCAGTGAGGTGTCCAGGTATCCCGGCGAGATCGGGGTCCGGCCCGCGCCGGCCAGGGCCGCGGCGACGCACGGGTCGAACGGCGCCACGGTCACTTTGTCGCTGTAGCGGCGGGGCGCGGTGTCGGCGGGATTCGCGGCGTCGTCGGCGGTGATGGGCGCCGCGGCGATCGCGACGGTCGGATCGGGCTGCGCCGACAGCAGCCGCACCGCCGGGCCGGTGAGCGGGCCGTCGCCGACGACCGTCGCGCCGCGCAGGGACTGGATGCCGAGCAGCTGGTTGACGATGGGCCCGGCATCGGTGGTGGCGGTGGTGTTCAGGGCGGCGTCGCCGACGCGCTGCAGCGCGCGTAGGTCGGCCTGGGCGTACACCGTTGGGGTGACGCACACCCGTTGGGCGAGCTGCCGCAGCCGGTTGAGCCATTCGGTCGCGGCCTGCTGGCCGGTGCCCGGGTGGGTGGGTGAGTTGAGGCCGGCCTCCGGGTCGTCGGTCACGACGTAGCCGCCGCTCATCGCGTTGACGGTGATCAGCAGGTCGGGGTCGACGGCCAGGCACATCGCGCCGCGCATGAGGCCGCCGGGATCCACCTGGTCGTTGGTGGCGAAGTCCGCCGCGGCGAGCAGGGTGTCGAGGCGGCCGCCGTTGGCCAGGGAGGCGGCGAGGTCGTCGTCGGCGAGGCGGGCCGGTTCGGTGCGTCCGGGGACGCCGGCCGCCAGGTGCGGACGGTCGGCGAGCGGCCAGAGCAGAGTCAGTGCGACGGGATGTGCGGTGTCGGGTGGCACGACGGCGTCGATCGGCTGCTGGCCGGTGCCACTACCGCTGCCCGCAGCGGGCGGAGTGGCGGGTACGCCGAGCACCGGCAGCAGGAAGCGGGCGTCGTCGAGCCGGGCGGCCGACCCGTAGTCGGGTGTCCCGTTGACGTTGACGAGCAGCGGATACACACCCGGACGGTCGATGCCGAGGGCGGGATGGTCGGCCGAGCGCACCGGGTACGCGAGCCGGAACGGCACGCTCTGCCCGCGCGCGAGATCCTGCGACACCGTGGTGAAGTCGCCGACGGCGGAGAAGTCTGTCGGCTCCCCGGACAGCGTCGTCCGCAGCCCGGATGACGACGTCACCGCTGCCGCGTGCTCGAGGCGCACCATGACGTCGTGCACCGGGCGGTCACCGACATTGGTGACGGTGCCGCTGACCGTCACCACCGGCTCGCTCGTGGTGGTGACCACGTCGGGGGTGACGTGGTCGATGCGCAGTTGCAGGAACGTCGTCCCGCCCGGTTCGCCTGCCGACGAATGCGGCGTGATCGGGGCGGTGAGCAACAGCAACAGGGCGGTGACTGCCAGGACGCGCAGGAGAACTGTCGAGGCCGCCAACCTGACCTTCACGACCCGGGTCCGCAGCCGTTCGCGCGGCGGCCGGGTTGGGTATGGGCGGAGTCGTCGGTGCGATGGTTCCGCGTGCGGGAATGGGTCTGTGGGCGGCGGCGCGGCGCGGTGCGCGGCAGCGGCGGCAGGGCGCCCGGTCCATCGGTGTGCAGTTTGTCGATCAGTTCGCCGGCCACCTCGGCGAGCTTGCGCTCGTCGGCGTAGGCCAGGCGGGACGGCAGTTCCCGAAGCGGCACCCACGCCACTTCGGTGACCTCGACGTCGTCGTCGGAGAGTTCACCGCCCAGGAATCGCATCAGGTAATGGTGCACTGTCTTGTGCACGCGCCGGCCCTCGGTCACGAACCAGTAGTCGATGCTGCCGAGCGCGGCCAGCACGCTGCCCTGCAGTCCGGTCTCCTCGGCGACCTCACGGATGGCGGTCTGTTCGGCCGTCTCGCCGAGTTCGATGTGCCCCTTGGGCAGTGACCACAGCATGCGGCCGCGGCGGTCGATGCGGCCGATGAGTGCCGCCTTCTGGGTGTCTTTGGGGCCGTCGAGGCCGTCGATCACCAGCCCGCCGGCCGATGTCTCGTGGACGGTGCGCAGCCGGTCGTTGTTCGACTTGCGGGCGGCGGGAGTGGCGGGAGCCGCCGCCGGGGCCGCTTGTGCGGTGCCGTTGCGGGGCGCAGCGGCCGAATCGGTGTCGGTGCCCTGGGTGTTGTCGCTGGGCGGACCTGCCGAGCGTCGACCGCGACGTCGCCCGCGGCGTCGTCGTGGTTTGGCACGCTCGCCTTCCGACACCCAAGCGATAGTAGCTGCTCAGGTTGGGCGCTCTGTCCCCACTCGCCGGTCAGTGGCCCAGTTGTGACCGTGCCGCGATGGTCGGTACCAAACCGTGGGGTGGGCGCATTAGGCTCATCGGACGTGCCGAACGAAGCAAGTACCGATGCCGCGTTGCTGACCGCTGCCGCGGTCGCACTGAACAAGCATGCGGGTTTGCTCGTAGACCTCGGGCGCGTGTTCGCCGCGGCCGGTCACGACCTGTACCTGGTGGGCGGCAGTGTGCGCGACGCGCTGCTCGGCCGTGACCTGAACGACCTGGACTTCACCACCGACGCCCGTCCGGCCGAGTTGCAGAAGATGCTGCGCGGCTGGGCAGAAGCGTTGTGGGACACCGGGATCGAGTTCGGGACCATCGGGGCGGCCAAGTACGGGCAGCGCATCGAGATCACCACCTTCCGCGCCGACAGCTACGACCAGGTGTCCCGCAATCCCGAGGTGGTGTTCGGCGACCGGCTCGAGGACGACCTGGTGCGCCGGGACTTCACCGTGAACGCGATGGCCGTCCGGATCAACCCCGACCTGCCCGGCGGCATCGGTGAATTCCACGATCCGCTGGGCGGGCTCGCCGCGTTGGCGGACAAGGTGCTCGACACCCCGTCGGCGCCGCAGGTGTCCTTCGGTGACGATCCGCTGCGGATGTTGCGGGCCGCCCGCTTCGTCTCGCAACTGGGTTTCTCGGTGGCGCCGCGCGTGCTGGAGGCCCTCATCGAGATGGCGCCGCAGCTGGGCCGGATCACCGCGGAGCGCGTGGCCGCCGAGCTCGACAAGCTGATGCTCGGTGCCGACCCCATGGCCGGCGTCGACCTCATGGTGCAGACCGGGCTGGGCGATGTGGTGCTGCCCGAAGTCGGTGCCATGCGGATGGCCATCGACGAGCACCACCAGCACAAGGACGTCTACCACCACTCGCTGACGGTGCTGCGCCAGGCCATAGATCTGGAGGAGCCCGAGACCGGTCCCGACCTGGTGCTGCGCTGGGCCGCGCTGCTGCACGACATCGGCAAGCCCGACACCCGCCGCCACGAGCCCGACGGTGGCGTCAGCTTCCACCACCACGAGGTGGTCGGCGCGAAGATGACGCGCAAGCGCATGCGCGCGCTGAAGTACTCCAAGCAGATGGTCGACGACGTCTCGCAGCTGGTGTATCTGCACCTGCGGTTCCACGGCTACGCCGACGACAAGGGCACCGGCAAGTGGACGGACTCGGCGGTGCGGCGGTACGTCACCGACGCCGGGCCGCTGCTGAGCCGGCTGCACAAGCTGGTGCGCGCGGACTGCACCACCCGCAACCGTCGCCGGGCGGCGCGGTTGCAGGCCAACTACGACGGTCTCGAGCGGCGCATCGAGGAGCTGGCCGCGAAGGAGGATCTGGCGCGGGTGCGCCCGGACCTGGACGGCAACGAGATCATGACGCTGCTCGGCATCCCGGCCGGGCCGCAGGTCGGCGAGGCGTGGCGGTTCCTCAAGGAGCTCCGGCTGGACCGCGGCCCGCTGTCGCACGACGAGGCCGTCGCCGAATTGCAGAAATGGTGGAACGCCAGAGGCTGATCAGCCGTCCATTCAGGTATGGACTATTGCCTGAGTGACGGGGACGGGTCGGCGTCGTGGTGGCCGGGGGAGCCGGCGGTGGACGCCGACGGCGACGGCACGCTGGACGGTGTGCGGCTGGACGTGGACGGCGACGGATTGTTCGACGACGCGCTGGCCGACTTCGACGGGGACGGCCGGGCCGACCATGCCGTGATCGATGTCGACGGCGCGCGCAGGTCGTTCACCGACGACGGATCGGGTACCTGGGCGGTGGGGTCGGGGCTGCGGTGGTTCGGCCTGGACGGCACCGAGCAGAGCGGGGGAGCGGTCGTCGACTTCGACGGTGACGGTGCGGTCGACGACCGGCTGATCGACGCCGACGGCAACGGACTCGCGGACCGCGTGCTGGCCGGGCCGGTGGCGTACGCGGACACCGACGGCGACGGGCGGTGGGATGTGCAGCTGTCCGATACCGACGGCGATGGCGCGGCCGACTCGGCCGGCGCGATCCAGCGTTGACCCTGTCAGCGGCGCCGGGTCAACGGCGCGAACTCAGCCCCGGCCCGCTCCCGGCGGGCCGGCGAAGGCCTGGGCGATGGTCAGCCACTTCTGGGCGTCCTCGCCGACGGCCTTGACGTCGAGTTCGCGGAGCGGCCGCCGCTGGGTGACCAGCAGGCAGAAGTCCTCGGCCGAGCCCGTGACCCGCTGCGCGGCGTCGTCCGGACCCCAAGTCCACACCGAGCCGTCGGGCGCGGAAAGTTCCACGTGAAACACCTCGGCCGGCGGGGTCAGCTCGTGGAGCGTGAACGCGAAATCCCTTGTCCGAACGCCGATGTGCGCGATCGACTTGAGCCGGGCCGTCGGCTGACGCCGGACCCCGAGTGTGTCGGCGACGTCGGCGCCGTGCGCCCAGGTCTCCATCAGGCGTGCGCTCGCCATGGATGCGGCGCTCATCGGCGGGCCGAACCACGGCAGCTTGCGGCCGTCGGCGACACCTTCGAGCGCGTCGTGCAGCGTGTTCCGGGTCGCGCGCCACTGCGCCAGCATCTCCGCCGGCGGGGTCTGCGCGAGTTCTTCGGCCGCCACGTCGACGAAGCCGAGCGGGTTCTTCCACGCCTCGGTGAGCGTCGCGGCGAAGGCCTCCTCGTCGGTCACCGCCAGTACCGACACCTTGTCGGTCCACCACAGATGCGCGATCTGGTGGGCGATGGTCCAGCCCTCGGCCGGGGTCGCAGTGGCCCACTCGGCGGGTGGCAGGTCGGCGACCAGGCGGTCCAGGTCGTCACTTTCGGCACGCAGATCGGCGATGACACCGGCAGCAGCATTGGGGGCCATGGCAGCACCCTAGACGGTACCGCTGGTCCGACCTCGCCGGGCCGCTCCTCGCAGCGATCAAACAGGTCTCAACCAGGCAATCAACAGGAACTTGTCAGTTTCGGGAACTCCGCGGACGTTTGCCGCGACTATCCGAGCCGGAAGGTGCCAGCGCGGAACCGGTTGCGAACCGCGTCACCGTGCGCACGAATCGACTTGGAGGAGATAGGAATCATGCAATCGACCCGACTGGCGAGAGCAGCGATCGGCGGCTGTCTGGTGGCTGCGTGTCTGTTTGCTGTCACGCCGACCGCCCTCGTCGGGGCACATCCCGGGCACGACCACGGCGGTTCCAGCGACGGCGGAGGTTCGTCGGACAGCGGTGGTGCCAGCCGCGGCGGGTCCGCGGCAGGTGGCGCCGGCAAGAACAAGCGTGCCAAGTCGTCGTGCCCGGGCGGCGAGCTCCGGCAGGCAGCCAACGTCTGCGGATCGGCGGGTGCGGCCTCGGGTCGCTAATCGGCGTTCCGGCGCCGCCGCGATCGGCGCCAAGTTCGAGACGGCAAACCTGCGCGTCTTCAAGTGATTTCACCGGGCTTCGTCATGCCCGGATGGACTAGAGAGAGGCAAAAATGTCCGCAATCAACCGCTGCATACCGAATCTTGCCGGCGCCGCCGTGGTCGGCGCGTTGGTGGTGATCGGCTCACCCGGTGCCGGCGTGGCAAGTGCCCACGGCTACAGCACCGAATCCGGTGACGCGGTGGGCCGTCCGGGTTTGAAGAACCCGGCGCCGGAGTTACGGGCGGTGCAGGCCGTCGGTGACCGCGTCTTCAACCAGAGCACCCCTGCGAACCGGGCGCTGGACAACTCGGCCGTCGGCGCGTACTACCACGACCGGGTCGGGACCCCGAACTACGAGACGCCGACCCATGGCAGCAATGGCGACTACCAAACCCTCCTGAACAGCAACAAGGTGCTCGGCGGCGCGCCCGGCAAGATGTACGACTTCGCGCAGGCACACGGGGCGGACCTGCCCGATGAGGCGGACCTGGACGCTTCGGCCCTGCGCCGCCTGAGCGGCGCTCCGGCGTCGGAGCACCACACGCACGCGGTGTCGGTGTCGGGGCACACCGCGGCGGCGACCGTGACATCGAGCAAGTGCGGCAAAGCCGTTGGCGCGACGTCGATCAGCGCACAGGGCAGCTGCTAGGAGCGCTTGCCCAGCGTCGCGTGCAGGGCCAGGCCCACGAGGTAGACGACGGTGCCGGCGGCCATCAGGGCCGAGGACTTGCCGTCGTCCGGGATCACCGCCGCCGATGCCGTGATCGCGACGATGAACGCCATCCAGAACAGCGCGTCCTGGACCGCGAACACGTGGCCGCGCAGGGCGTCGTCGACGTCGAGCTGCATCGCCGAGTCGGCGCACAACTTGACCACCTGCCCGGCCGTGCCCAGCACCAGACTGCAGGCGATCAATACCGGTATCTGCAGACCGACGCCGGCGAGTTGAACGACGGCCGCAATGGCGAGGGCTCCGTTGGCGGTCGCGTAGCGACCCCAGCGGCGCACCGCCGTCGGCATGACGACATTGCCGAGGAACGACCCGAGGCCCGCGGCAGCGACGAACACAACGGTCACCGCGAACCCGGCGACGTGTTCGCCGCCGCCGTGCCGGACGATCACCAGCACCATCAGGGTGTTGATGCCGAACACCATCCGGTGCGCCGCCAGACCGGTCAGGGTCGCGGTCACGGTCGGCACGTTCGCCACCGACCGCAGGCCGTAGACCCAGCCGGTGATGACGGCGTAGGCGACCGAACCGTGGACCGCACGGGCGCTGTCGTCAGGTCCGAGGAGGTGGCGGTGGAAGCGCACCGACAGCCACAGCGCCACCGCGACGGCCAGCGCCGCCAACCAGATCACCACGGCCGAGCTGGTGTCGCCCGCACCCAGCAGCCATCGGGGCAGCAGCATCACGTTGGCGCCGACGAACGCCGAGACGGCGCCGCACGCGGTGGCCACCGAGTTCATCGACACGACGTGTTCGGTGGGCACGACGTGCGGCAGTGCGGCCGACAGCCCGGACGAGACGAAGCGGGTGAAGCCGTTGACGATCAACGCGCCGAACAGGATCCACTGGTCGGTCGCGGCGTTGGCCAGCAGCGCGCCGACGCAGATCATCACCAGCAGCCGGCCGAGGTTGGCGGCGATGAGCACCTGCCGGCGGTCCCAGCGGTCGAGCAGCGCGCCGGCAAACGGACCCAGCAGCGAGTACGGCAGGTACAGCGCGGCGAAGGCGCCGGCGATGGCCAACGGGGTGGCCTGGCGTTCCGGACTGAACAGCAGGCCGCCCACCAGGCCGGCCTGGAAGAGTCCGTCACCGAATTGGCTGACCGCGCGCAGTTCCAGCAGCCGGCGGAAGTCCGGTAGGGCCTGCACCGCATGCAGGACGACGTGGTGGGGACGGCTGGCGGTCACTGGGATGTTCGTGTCCTGAATTTGGGAGTGCCGGGCGTGGTTGAAGCGACCCGCTCCACAGTACAAATATCCCGGCGGGCCGTGTGCGTTGGTCACGGCGACGGCTCCCAAGTGCCATGATGGAGGGCGTGGCGCAGTCAGAGGAACCGGAGGATTACCGCGATTTCGCTCCCGCCTCGCATGGGATTCGGGCGGGGACACTGCTGCTCGCCAACACCGACCTGCTGGAGCCGACGTTCCGGCGCAGCGTCATCTACATCGTCGAGCACAACTCCGGTGGCACGCTCGGCGTCGTCCTGAACCGGCCCAGCGAGACGGCCGTCTACAACGTGCTGCCGCAGTGGGCGAAGCTCGCGAAGAAGCCCAAGTCGATGTTCATCGGCGGTCCGGTGAAGCGCGATTCCGCGCTGTGCCTGGCGACCCTGAAGGTCGGCGTCGATGTGTCGTCGGTGCCCGGCCTGCGGCATGTGCAGGGCCGTATCGCGATGGTCGACCTGGACGCCGATCCCGACGAGATCGAACGTGCCGTCGAGGGCGTCCGGATCTACGCCGGCTACTCGGGGTGGTCGGTCGGTCAGCTCGACGGTGAGATCGAGCGCGACGACTGGATCGTACTGTCGGCGTTGCCGTCGGACGTCCTCGTGGGACCGCGGGTGGATCTGTGGTCGCGGGTGCTACGACGTCAGCCGATGCCCATGGCGATGTTGGCGACGCACCCGATCGACGTGAGCCGTAACTGACTTGACCCTCACGCGACGTCAGGCGCCAGTCTGGTCGACGTGACGCAGGAGATGCGGGTGGACGGGCTCACCGTGGGCGAGGTCGCGGAGCGGTTTGGCATCACGGTCCGGACGCTCCACCACTATGACCAGATCGGGTTGCTGACTCCGAGTCGGCGTTCGGTGTCGGGCTACCGGCTTTACGCGCCGGCGGACCTGACGCGGTTGTCCCAGATCATCGTCTACCGCCGGCTCGAGCTGTCTCTCGACGAGATCGAGAGTCTGCTGGCCGACGGCGACGAGGTCAGCCATCTGGTCCGCCAGCGCGAACGCGTCATGTCCCGGCTCGATGAGATGACCAAGCTCGTCGAGGCAATCGACCAGGCATTGGAGAAAGCAATGGCGAACAAGCCCATGACCGACGACGACATGCGCGAACTTTTCGGTGACAGCTTCGACGACTACCAGGCGGAGGCCGAGCAGAAGTGGGGCGAGACCGCGGAGTGGAAGGAATCGCAGCGCCGCGCGAAGTCCTACGGCAAGGACGACTGGATTCAGATCAAGTCCGAGGGCGAAGCCGTGGAAAAGGCCTTCGCCGACGCGTTCCGGGCCGGCCTGCCCGCTGACTCCGAAGAAGCGATGGATGCGGCCGAGAAGCACCGGCTCCACGTGAACCGCTGGTTCTACGACTGTCCGCCGGAGTTCCACCGGAATCTCGGCGACATGTACGTGAGTGACCCGAGATATGTCGCCAACTACGACGAGTCATTCGGGTTGCCGGGGCTGGCGGCCTTCTGTCGCGACGCGATCCACGCGAACGCGGACCGGAGCTAGCTGCAGGACAGCGTGCAGCTGGCGCAGCTGCCGGCGCAGCCGTCACCGGCGGGCGCGTTGTCCCGGGCCATCATGGCGGCCCCGGCCTTGGCGCCCTGGTAGCAGCCGGCCGCGAAGGTGCCGACGGCGCCGATGACGCACACCATCAGGACCATCACCCCGGTGCTGCGCGGCGCGACGAGCGCGACGACACCACCGGCGGCGAGCATCGCGGCCGTCGCGAGTTGGATCGGTGCCACCGAGCGCAGCACGCGCGGCACGGTATCGGTCGAGGGGGGCCGGCTCAGCGACCAGGCGCCGACGCCCGCGGTCACCACGGCCGCGCACAGGCACAGCACGGCGGCGATCAGCATGCGTCTCAGGATAGGGGCGGCCGGGCGGCCGCTCCAAACCGGCGACCGGTCAGCGGCCCAGCCCGGGGATCGACGCGGTAAGCGGTACCGCTCCGGCGGTGTGCGCCGGGACGGCGGCCGGTGCGGGAACCATCGGCGCCGCCGGAGCCGGGACGGGTGCCGGTGCGACGGGCGCGGCAGCGGGTGCCGGTGCTGCGGGAACGGCAGCGGGTGCGGGTGCCGCGGCGGGCGCACCCGGCGCGCTGACCTTGAACCCGTTGACGATGGCGTCGGTGGCATTGCCGGACGCGACGGTCACCTGCGCACTCGTGGTCACCGACAGCGTCACCAGGTAGCGGTCTGTGCCCGACGTCGCGATGACGTGCCGCCTGGAGGTGTTCAGCGTCAGGTTGTTCTCGCGGTAGGTGCCCTCGATGATCGACGACGGCATGCCATAGAAATCGGCCATCGAACCGTCGGTGGACCGCCACGCGACCTGCTGCTGGCTGTCGATGAAGCCGTGGCTGATGGCTTCGCGCGGGTCGAAGTCGCCGACCAGCTTGTAGACCTGCAGCGCGGCGTTCGAGGTGTAGAGGCCGTCGCCGCCGACGCGGTCGGCGATCACGGCGAACGCGTCGGGCACGTTCGGGTCGGGCACCGCGGCCCAGCCCGGCGGCACCGGCAGGACGATGTTCAGCGCGGTGAAGCCGGCGGCCGTCTGCCGCTGCATGGCGACGTTGTGGGCGCGGAAGAACTCGGCGATGGTGCCCGAGGCAGCCGGGGCGATGGCGGGTGTGGGCGCCGGCGCCGGGGCGACGACCGGCTGCGCCACTGCGGGCTGGGGAAGCGTGGCCGGCTGGGGAAGTGTCGCCGGCTGGGGTACGCCCGCGGGCTGACCTGCGGGGATGAACGCGGGTCCGGCCGGCTGGGCGGCAGCTACCGGCGCCGGGGCGGCCTGCACCGTGACCGTCTGGGTCACCGTGGCCGGTGCCGGGACGACGGGTTGGGGCGGCAGGGGATCGGCGGATGCGGTGTTGCCTGCGAAGCCGACGACGCCCGCCAGGCCCGCGGCGACACCTCCTGCCAGAAGCCGCCAGTGGCGGGCGTTCTCGAACATGTGGCGTCGGTCCTTCCGCTTCACTTCTGTCTCACGCGTTGCACTGGAGCCGACTGTAGGTAGGTGTGTGCAGTGCCCACCAGATCCGGCGCGCACCTGCAACCGTGCTCTGACCGCACTGCAACGGAACCGAGACCAACGCCGATCGGCTGGCGTGATGCAGGTCGCGCCGGGGGTGTTGACTACCCTGTGCACGTGAGCGATTCCCCGAATGCGCAGGCAGACGTGCGTCCCGAGGCCGCCGTGGCCGTTGACGCCGACAGCCCGCAGCACCGTTACACGGCCGAACTGGCCGGCCGCATCGAGGCCGACTGGCAGCAGGTGTGGACGGACCGCGGCACCTTCAACGTGCCGAACCCCGTCGGCTCGCTCGCACCCACCGACGGCTCGCCGGTGCCCGCGGACAAGATGTTCGTGCAGGACATGTTCCCGTACCCCTCCGGCGACGGCCTGCACGTCGGGCACCCGCTCGGCTACATCGCCACCGACGTGTACGCCCGCTACTTCCGCATGACCGGCCGCAACGTCCTGCACGCCCTGGGCTTCGACGCCTTCGGTCTGCCCGCCGAGCAGTACGCGGTCCAGACGGGCACGCACCCGCGCACCCGGACCGAGGCCAACATCGTCAACTTCCGGCGGCAGCTCGGACGGTTGGGCCTGGGCCACGACGCGCGCCGCAGCTTCGCCACCACCGACACCGACTTCTACAAGTGGACGCAGTGGATCTTCCTGCAGATCTACAACGCCTGGTTCGACGCGGCGCAGCAGAAGGCCCGGCCCGTCGCCGAGTTGATCGCCGAATTCGATTCCGGCGCACGGACTCTCGACGACGGCCGGGACTGGTCGGCGCTGACGGCCGCCGAACGTGCCGAGGTCGTCGACTCCTATCGCCTGGTCTACCGCTCCGACTCGATGGTCAACTGGTGCCCGGGTCTGGGCACCGTGCTGGCGAACGAAGAGGTCACCTCCGACGGCCGCAGCGAACGCGGCAACTTCCCGGTGTTCCGGAAGCGGTTGCGGCAGTGGATGATGCGCATCACCGCGTACTCCGACCGGCTGCTCGAGGACCTGGACGTGCTGGACTGGCCCGACAAGGTCAAGGCCATGCAGCGCAACTGGATCGGCCGGTCCGTCGGTGCGGAGGTGCTGTTCTCCGCCGGGGTCGCCGACATCGAGGTCTTCACCACCCGCCCGGACACCCTGTTCGGTGCCACCTATCTGGTGCTGGCCCCCGAGCATGACCTGGTCGATTCGCTGCTGGCCGATTCCTGGCCCGCCGGCGTCGATGAGCGGTGGACCTACGGTGCGGCCACGCCGGCCGAGGCGGTCGCCGCCTACCGCGCCGCGATCGCCGCGAAGTCCGACCTGGAGCGCCAGGAGAACAAGACCAAGACCGGTGTTTTCACCGGCGCCTACGCCACCAATCCGGTGAACGGCCAACAGGTTCCGATCTTCATCGCCGACTACGTGCTGGCCGGTTACGGCACCGGCGCCATCATGGCGGTGCCCGGCCACGACCAGCGTGACTGGGAGTTCGCGACGGCATTCGGCCTGCCCATCGTGGAAGTCATTGCCGGCGGCGATCTTTCGGAGTCCGCGTACACGGGCGACGGCGCGGTGGTCAATTCCGATTACCTGAACGGCCTGAACGTGGCCGACGCCAAGGCCGCCGTCACCGAGAAGCTGGTCGCGGACGGCCGCGGTCAGGCCCGCGTCGAATTCAAATTGCGGGACTGGCTTTTCGCGCGCCAGCGGTACTGGGGCGAGCCGTTCCCGATCGTCTACGACGCCGACGGCCGGGCCCACCCGCTGCCGGATTCGGCACTGCCCGTGGAACTTCCGGACGTGCCCGACTACTCGCCGGTGCTGTTCGACCCGGACAACGCTGACAGCGAGCCGTCGCCGCCGCTGAACAAGGCCACCGAGTGGGTGCACGTCGACCTCGATCTGGGCGACGGGCTGCAGCCCTACACCCGCGACACCAACGTCATGCCGCAGTGGGCCGGCAGCTCCTGGTACGAGCTGCGCTACGCCGACCCGCACAACTCGGAAGAGTTCTGCGCCAAGGAGAACGAGGCCTACTGGATGGGCCCGCGGCCCGAGATCCACGGCGCCGGTGATCCCGGTGGCGTCGACCTCTACGTCGGCGGTGTCGAGCATGCCGTGCTGCACCTGCTGTACTCGCGGTTCTGGCACAAGGTGCTGTTCGACCTCGGCCATGTGTCGTCGCGCGAACCGTACCGGCGCCTCGTCAACCAGGGTTACATCCAGGCGTTCGCGTACACCGACTCCCGCGGCACCTACGTGCCGGCGGCCGAAGTCGTTGAGCGCGAAGGCAAGTTCTTCTGGACCGGCCCGGACGGCGAGATCGAGGTCAACCAGGAGTTCGGCAAGATCGGCAAGAGCCTGAAGAACTCCGTCTCGCCCGACGAGATCTGCGAGGAATACGGCGCCGACACCCTGCGCGTCTACGAGATGTCGATGGGCCCGTTGGAGGCGTCGCGGCCGTGGGCGACCAAGGACGTCGTCGGTGCGCACCGGTTCCTGCAGCGCGTGTGGCGCGTCGTCGTCGACGAAACCACCGGTGAGCCAAGGGTTTCCGATGACGCGCTGTCCGAGGAGACGCTCAAGCTGCTGCACCGGACCATCGCCGGCGTCAACGAGGACTACGCCGCGCTGCGCAACAACACTGCCGCCGCCAAGCTCATCGAGTACACCAACCACCTGACCAAGGAGGGCGTCACCGCCCGCGCCGCGGTCGAGCCGCTGGTGTTGATGGTCGCGCCGCTGGCGCCGCACCTGGCCGAGGAGTTGTGGCGCCGCCTGGGCAGCGAGAAGTCGCTGGCGCACGGCCCGTTCCCGGTCGCCGACGAGCGCTACCTGGTCGACGACACCGTCGAGTACCCGGTCCAGGTCAACGGCAAGGTGCGCGGCAAGATCGTCGTCGCCGCCGATGCCGACAAGGCCACGCTGGAAGCCGCGGCCCTCGCCGACGACAAGGTGCAGGCCTTCCTTGCCGGCGCCACGCCCAAGAAGGTCATCGTGGTGCCCGGCCGGCTGGTCAACATCGTCGCCTGACCAACCAGGGATTTGTGCACGATTTTTCGCGCTGACCGCGGAAAATCGTGCACAAATCCCTCAGGAATCAGCGGGGGCGGATGATCACCTCGTGCTGGTGGGCGTCGTCCGGGGTGGCCACGATCTGCGCGATCACCTGCGCCACGGTCGAGGGCTTCAGGAACCGCGCCGGGTCGTAGTCACCGCCCTCGTAGGCCACCAGGTTCCACTGCATGTCGGTGTCGATCCTGCCGGGGTACACCGTCGTCACCCGCAGCGACGGTTCGTCGGCGCGCAGGGCATCGGCGAAGCCGCGCAGCGCGAACTTGCTGGCCGTGTACGACGCCAGGCCGGGGGACGGGCTCCGGCCGGCACCGGAGTTAACGAAGATCACCTGGCCGCGGGCCGCCCGCAACGCCGGCAGCAGCGGCAGCGTAAGACCCACGGCGCCAAGCACATTCACTTCCATGGTGGCCCGCCACTCCTCTATGGAGGACTCGCCGACCCGGCCCGGGTATGCCACGCCGGCGTTGTGGACCAGAACATCGAGCGCGTCGATCGGCTCGACCGTCGCTTCGACGCCCTCGTAGTCGGTGAGGTCCATGGGCCACGTGGTCGCGCCCAGTCGCTCGGCCACGGCGTCGAGTTCGGCCGTCGGGCGGCCGGCCAGGAACAGCGTGTGGGTCGGCGCGAGGGCTTCGGCGATGGCCATTCCGAGGCCCCGGGAAGCGCCCGTGATCATTGCGGTCGGCATGGCGTGAGCCTACCGATCAGCGAATCCCCGGGCCGCGACGCACAATAGAGGGCGATGCCACCCGACCACAGCTTCGCGCCAACCCAGCTCTCGGCCCGCGCCGCCTATCTGCTGCGCGGTAACGACCTGGGCGTCATGACGACGGCCGCGCCGTTGCTGTACCCGCACATGTGGAGCTGGGATGCCGCGTTCGTGTCGATCGGCCTGGCGTCGCTGACGGTCGAGCGCGCTGTCGTCGAGCTGGACACGCTGCTGTCGGCCCAATGGGCCAACGGCATGATCCCGCACATCGTGTTCGCCAACGGCGTCGACGGCTACTTCCCCGGGCCGGCGCGGTGGGAGACCTCTTCCCTCGCGGTCAACGCGCCGCGCAACCGGGATACCTCCGGCATCACGCAGCCGCCCGTGCATGCCATTGCGGTGCAACGGATTCTGGATCACGCCCGCACCCGTGGGCGTTCCACCCGCGTGGTCGCCGAGGCGTTCCTGGACCGCCGGTGGGACGACCTGGTGCGTTGGCACCGCTGGCTGGCCGAGGCCCGCGATCCCCAGGAGCACGGCCGGGTGACGCTGTACCACGGCTGGGAGTCCGGCATGGACAACTCACCGCGGTGGGACAGCGCGTACGCCAACGTGATTCCGGGTGCGGTGCCCGAGTATCAGCGTGAGGACAACGCGATCATCACCGACACCAGCCAGCGGCCGTCGGACGTCGAGTACGACCGGTACCTGTGGCTGCTGGAGGAGATGAAGTCCGTCCGGTATGACGACACGCTGCTGCCGAAGGTCATGAGCTTCCAGGTCGAGGACGTGTTCGTCTCGGCCATCCTGTCGGTGGCGTGTACGGTCCTGGCCGAGATCGGCGAGGACTACAAACGGCCGAATTCGGATGTGCGCGAACTCTATTCGTGGGCCGAGCGGTTCCGGCAAGGCGTGGTGGCGACCGCCGACGAGCGCACCGGCGCCGCGCGGGACTTCGATCTGCGGGCCGGTAAGTGGGTGCAGAGTGAGACCGTGGCGCAGTTCGCGCCGTTGCTGTGCGGGGGTCTGCCGCATGACCGCGAACGGGCGCTGCTGCGCCTCCTGGAGGGTCCCCGGTTCTGCGCGCACCCGGATCTCAAGTACCCGCTGATTCCGTCGACGTCACCGGTGTCCCGCGATTTCCGCCCGCGCGAGTACTGGCGCGGCCCGGTGTGGCCGGTGATGACGTGGCTCTTCTCGTGGTGTTTCGCACGGCGGGGCTGGTCCGAGCGCGCGTCGATCCTGCGGCGGGAAGGCCTGCGGCAGGCCAGCGACGGTACGTTCGCCGAATACTACGAACCGTTCACCGGGGAACCGCTCGGCAGCATGCAACAGTCATGGACCGCGGCCGCGGTGCTCGACTGGCTGGGGTGACCCGGACTTAGTCGTCGCTACTGGTGGCGAGCTTCTCGAGCGGCCCGAGGGCCTTGGCGATGTGGTCGATGTCTTCGGGCGTCAGGTTGGCCATCATCGCGATCAGCACCTTCCGGCGGGCCTCGAGGGCCTCCCGGTGCTGCACGAGTCCGCGCGGCGTCACGTTGACCAGCACGGCGCGCAGGTCGGATGGGTCACGCGACCGCTTGACCAGACCCAGCTTCTCCAATCGCCGGATCGCCACCGTCGTGGTGGGGGTCCGGACGCGTTCGTGGGCGGCCAACTCGGTCATCCGGATGGGTCCGCGATCCAGCAGCGTCAGCAGGATGGACAGCTGCGCCAGGGTCAGATCGGCGCCGGCTTCGGCGTCCTTCGGGATCTCGACGCGTCGGCGCATCACGTTGAACAGCTTGGAGAGGACCTGCTGCAGTTCACCTGCGAGGTCCGCGACCTGCGGTTCCGTCGACGACATAGTTCGATAGTCTAACGTGTATGCCGGATACTGTTCGGTATTAGACAACCTGCGCCAGAAATTGACGTAAACGTTGAGTTTCCGCGGATTCGAAGATCTGCTCGGGCGTTCCGGTCTCGACCACCCGGCCGCCGTCCATGAACACCACCGAATCTGCCGCTGACCGGGCGAAACCCATCTCGTGGGTGACCACCACCATGGTCATGCCGTCCGCCCCGAGTTCGCTGATGAGCGCCAGGATGCCCTTGACCAGTTCCGGATCCAGTGCCGACGTGGCCTCATCGAAGAACATCACCTGGGGGCTCATGGCCAGTGCGCGGGCGATCGCGACACGTTGCTGTTGTCCACCGGACAGGGTTGCCGGGCGCACGTCGGCCTTGTGTTTCAGCCCGACGCGCTCGAGCAGTTGCAGCCCGAGTTCGCGGGCCGCCGCGGCGTCCAGTCCCTTCAGTTTGCGGGGGCCCAGCGTGACGTTCTCCAGCACCGTCCGGTGCGGGAACAGGTTGAAATGCTGGAAGACCATCCCGATCCGCTGGCGCAACTGATCGGGGTTGTCCTTGAGGACCGACCGGCCGTCGAGCAGGATGTCGCCGCGGTCCGGTTCGTACAACCGGTTCAGGGTGCGCAGCAGCGTCGACTTGCCCGAGCCCGACGGCCCGATGACCGCGGTCGTGGTGCCGGCAGGCACGTCCAGGTCGACGCCGCGCAATACCGTGTTGGCATCGAACGACAGGTGAATGTCCTTGGCGGCCAAAGAAACTGCCTGCGGCGTGGTCATATGATCTCCTGGGTCGCGACCTCGGCTGCGACGGGCTTGCCCTTGCTCAGTCGCCGGTCGATGTAGTTGACCAGATGGGTCAGCGGAACGGTCAGGGCCAGATAGAACAGCCCGGCAGCGACCAGCGGAGACAGGTTTCCGGTCTGGGCGTTGAGGTCGCGGCCGACCTGGAACAGCTCCCGTTGGCTGGCGATCAACCCGAGGAAGTACACCAGCGACGACGCCTTCAGCAGCGAGATGAACTGGTTCATCAGCGCCGGCAGCACCCGGCGCACACCCTGCGGCACCACCACCAGGCGCATCGAGGCCGGGTAGCCGAAGCCCAGTGCCCGCGAGGCCTCGAGCTGGCCGGCGTCCACGCTCTGGATACCCGAGCGCAGAATCTCACCGATGTAGGCGCCCGCCATCAGTCCCAGCGCGGCAATTCCCAAGGGGTACGGGTTGTTTCCCGTCAGCGAGCCGACGACCGGCCCGATGCCCAGCCCGATCACCAGGATGATCACCACCTCGGGCAGGCCGCGGAAGATGTCGGTGTACACCCGGGCCGGCCATCGCAGCCAGCGGGACCGGGAGATGCCGGCGATGGCCAGTGCCATGCCGATGATGAGGCCGATGACGCTCGCGCTGATGGTCAGGATGAGCGTGTTCGGCAGGCCCGTCTTGAACAGGTCGGGGATGGCCTGCCGGTACAGCCGCCAGTCGAGGAATGCGTCTTTCAGTTGCGAGAGCGTGGATTTCGGCGCGGGACCGGCCGACGGGGCCGCTGCGGCGTGAGACGCGGCGATAGCGTTGAAGTCGGGCAGCTGCGGTGCGGGTGCGGCCTTCGATCCGGGCTTCCAGCCCGGCGGCAGGGCCCGCGGCACCCAATCGGCGTAGAGGCGCGCCCAGGTGCCGTCGGCGATCACCG
Source organism: Mycobacterium sp. SMC-18 (assembly GCF_045310895.1). Lineage (NCBI taxonomy): Bacteria > Bacillati > Actinomycetota > Actinomycetes > Mycobacteriales > Mycobacteriaceae > Mycobacterium > Mycobacterium sp. SMC-18. Next base: position 122,679 of record NZ_JBJIAL010000002.1, on the reverse strand, counting down.
CGTCGAGCCCCGCGTTGAGCGCGTCGATCAGCGGCTTGTTCTCCTTGGCGACCGCGTAGGCCACGAAATTGTCCAAGCTGAAGGTGTTTTCGACGATCCGCGCCGGGTCGCCCGGTTGCACGGTGCCGGACGCCTGCTGCGACGGCGCCACCCAGGCGTCGATCTGCCGGCTCTTGATGTTGGCGTACACCGTGGCGTAGTCCGGGAACTTCACCGGTTCCAGGTGCAGGGTGTCGACGACGTAGGCCTCCTGCACGGTGCCCTGCACGACGCCGATGCGCTGTCCGGCCTTCAGGGCACCGAAGCCGTTGATGGCCGATCCGGTCGGCACGACGAGCGAAAAGTAGCCGAAGTCATAGCCATTGGTAAACCCGACGGTGCGCCGCCGGGCGTCGGTGGTGGTGATCGATGACGAGCCGACGTCGAAGCGCCGGGACGCGACCTGGGCCAGCAGGCCGGCGAAGTCGGTGCCGACGAAGTTGACGCGCAGGCCGATCTTCTCGGCGATGGCCCGCAGCAGCTCGTTGTCGAATCCGGTGAACTGGCCGCTGGAGTTGATACAGATGCTCGGCGGGGCATCGGACAGCGTGCCGACGGTCAGCACTCCGGGCGTACCCAGCCCCAACGCCTCCGGCCGCACCGTGGAAAGCGGCTGGGTACCGGGCGTCGTGTACTTGTCGGTGCCGTCGCCCTGGGCGGCGGTGGCCAGGTTGGTGGGCAGGGCGCTGGCGCTCTGCACGCCCGGCGGTGCGCACTGGTCGGTGGTGGCGCCGGCTGGGACTCCCACGGACAGCGAACAGACCAGGAGTGCCACCAGTATCGCTACCGTCGCACGCAGGAAAGAGGTCACGCACGTCAACCTAGCGGGTGCCCGGCCGAATTCAGCGGCTTCAGCTCGCCGGGAATTCATTCGGCCGGGCAGCGCCGGCTACCGGCTGTCGCGCCAGCGGCACAGGGCTTCGGCGTGGCCCAGATCGTAGTCGGGGCCGTTGACCCCGACGGTCAGCAACGAAACCCCGAGTGCGGTAAGCGCTTCGGCATTGGCGATCAGGCCGTCGCCGCTGTTGTCCACGCCGGCCGAGCGGACGATGGTGTTCGGGTCGCGGCCGACGTCGGCGCAATGCCGGTCCAGCACGGCGGCCTTCTCCGGGTACGTCGCCGCGGTGGTGAAGCTGTGCCAGATCTGCGCGTACTCCGCGACGAGCCGCAGCGTCTTGCGCTCGCCCTGGCCGCCGATGAGGATCGGAATGTCGCGCACCGGCTGTGGGTTCAGCTTGCCCAGGCGCGACACGATGCGCGGCATGGCGGCCGCCAGGTCGTCGAGTCTGCTTCCGGCCGTACCGAATTCGTAGCCGTACTCGTCGTAGTCCTTCTCTTTCCAGCCCGAGCCGACGCCCAGGATCAGCCGGCCGTCCGAGATGTTGTCGACAGTCCGTGCCATGTCGGCCAGCAGTTCCGGATTGCGGTACGAGTTACAGCTGACCAGCGCGCCGATCTCGATGCGCGAGGTCTGCTCGGCCCACGCGCCCAGCATGGTCCAGCATTCGTAGTGCGCGCCGTCGGGATCGCCGTACAGCGGGAAGAAGTGGTCCCAGTTGAAGGCGACGTCGACGCCGAGGTCCTCGGCGCGCCGGACCGCGTCGCGGATGAAGCCGTAGTTGGACGAGTGCTGGGGCTGCAGTTGAACCCCGATGCGGATGGGTTGGGTCATGACCCCACGCTAACCGCCGAGGACGCCCCGCAGGATTTCCACAAGTGCGGCAGGTTGGTCGCCCTGAACGGAATGCCCGGAATCGGCGACCACGTGGGTCCGCTGGAAACCCGGCGCGCCGGCCGCGAAGGCGGCGGCATCGTCGTCGTGGACGAAGTACGACTTGGCACCGCGCACCAGTGTCGTCGGCATGGTGATGGACGGGACGTCGTCCCACAGTCCGTTGAAGTTCGAGTAGCCGTCTCCTCGCGTCAACGAGTCGTACCGCCACGTCCAGGTGCCGTCGTCGAGTTGCTTGGCATTGTGAAAGACGCCGCGGCGCAGCGAGTTCCGGCTGCGGTGCGGCGACGCGGCCACGGTGACGTCGAGCATCGCGGCGAAACTGGGGAAGCTCCGGTCGCCCTTCACCAGCGCGACGGCACCCAGCTGAGCCTGCGTCATCTGCTCGTGCCGTTCCGGCGCCGACGGCGTGACGTCCACGAGCACCAGCTCGGGTACCAACGCAGGTTCGGTCGCGGCGATCCGCAGCGCCGTCAGCCCACCCAGCGACATCCCGACCACCAGCCGGGCCGACGGCGCGTGGCGCCGAATCACCGGGGCCACGGTCGACGCGTTCAGCTTCGGCCCGTAGTCGCCGTCCTCGCGCCAGGCCGACCGCCCATGCCCGGGCAGATCGATCGCCAGCGCCGGCACTCCGAGGCCCAGGATCACGGTGTCCCAGGTGTGCGCGTTCTGTCCGCCGCCGTGCAGGAACACCACTTCGGGCTCCGCGACGCCCCACTTCAGCAGGCTGATGGGCCCGTCCTCGATCCGCGACACCGTCGGCAGCGGGCCGTCGGCGCCGATCTGCTCGGCGTTCTCGGGCAGCAGCGCGAACTCGTCGAGCGTCAGCAGTTCGTCGTCAGAAATCTCGAGGGCCACGTCTGCGGACATTACCCCCGGCGGCGAGGCGTGCTCAGCTGCCGATCGTTCCGTTGTCCTTCCACACCGCCACCACAGAGGGGCGTGCGGTGCCGTTGCCGCCCTCGGGCCACCGCGAGACCGGGTTGTCGATGCTGTTGTCATCGTGCTCGCCGGGATGCTGGACGCAGACCGTGACGAGGTCGTCGGTGACGACGGGGCCGCACGTCTCGGCGCCGAGCGGCACGGTGAGGAACTGCTTGGTCTCCCCGCGGTTCGGGCCGCTCAGCGCGACGGCGAACAGTCCGTCGTTGGACTTCAACGCATTACCGTCGGTGGCGATCCAGAGGTTGCCGTGGCTGTCGAAGGCCAGGTTGTCCGGGCAGGAAATCGGGCTGACCTTGGTCTTGTCGAACCCCGCGTAGTAGGTGTCGGCGGCGGCGGGGTCGCCGCAGACCAACAGCAGCTCCCACGTGAAGTCGGTGCCGGCGTGGTTGTCGACGATCTCGAGAATCTGGCCGTTCTTGTTGTCGTTGCGCGGATTCGGCGCATCGGGGCCCGGTTTGCCCTCCGCGCCGCGCTTGGAGTTGTTGGTGAGGGCGACGTACAGCTTGCCGGTCTTCGGGTCGGCTTCGAAGTCCTCGGGCCGGTCCATCTTGGTGGCGCCGGCCTTGTCGGCGGCGAAGCGGGTGAACACCGCGGCCTCCGCCGCGCTGATCCCGGGCACCAGTGATTCGGCCCGACCCTCGGGGCCGGACCGCAGCAACGGCAGCCAGGTTCCGGTGCCGCGGAACGCACCCGTGCTCGGCAACTTCCCGGTGCCGTCGATCTCGGCGGCGGGGATGTCGCTGGACAGCTTGGCGACGTACAAGGTGCCTTCGTCGAGGATGGTCATGTTGTGCGCCATCGCCGCCGGCTCGCGGCCGGGCTGAATCTTCTTGCTGGACACGAATTTGTACATGTAGTCGAAGCGCTCGTCGTCGCCGCTGTAGGCGACGACGGTGCCGTCGGCAGTGACGTAGATGTTGGCGGCTTCGTGCCGGAAGCGGCCCAGCGCAGTGTGTTTCACCGGGGTGGAGTTCGGGTCCCACGGATTGAGTTCGACGATGTAGCCGAACCGGTTGACCTCGCCCGGCGTCGCGGCCACGTCGAACCGCGGATCGAAGGTCTCCCAGAGCATCTCGGACGGCTTGAGCTCGATGCCGTAGCGGGCGAGGCGGGTCGCGTCTGCCGGGGTGGCAGGCGCGGTGCCGGCCGGTGCGCCGAAGTAGCCCTGGAAGTTCTCCTCGCCGGAAAGCACTGTGCCCCAAGGGGTTATGCCGCCGGAGCAGTTGGCCATGGTGCCCGCCACGCGTCTGCCGGTCGGGTCGGCAGCTGTCTTGACGAAGTCGGTGCCCGCCGCGGGTCCGGTCAGGGTGAACGGGGTGTCGACGGTGATGCGTCGGTTGTACGGGCCCAGAACCGGTTTGAGGCCGTCGGGGGTGCGCGCGACTTCCACGACGCCCATGCCCATGGCGGCGATCTCGATGTCGAACTGCTCGCGGGTCGGGTGCTTGGGGTCGTAGCCGGGGAACATGAATTGCGGTGTGACGTACTCGAAGTTGGTCACCAGCAGGAAGTGGCCGGGCCGGTCGGGGATCGGTAGCAGCCCGGCGAAGTCGTTGTTGAACCCGAACTGGCCGCGCTGCGCCGCGGCGGTCTGCGCCGTCACGTCGAATTTCGGCGCGCCCGGCAGCACGGGGTCACCCCAGCTGATGACCACGGACTGCCGGTAGCCCTCGGGGATGACGACGGCGTCCTCGCGGTTGGGTGCGACCGCGGCGAATCGCATGCCGGGCGGTGTCGACGAGGGCGCAGCGGACGAGGTGCCTGCGGCGGGCTGCTCGTCGCGGCCGCACGCGGCCAGGGCGGGACCGGCGCCGACGGCGAGCACCGCGATGCCGGTCGCGCGGAGCATCGACCGTCGGGACACGGCCTGCGCGATGTCACCGAAGTACTCGTTGTCGCTGGTGTTCGGCAGCGGCTTCGAGCACGCGTCGCCACACTTGTGGCGGCACGTGACGTGCTGGCGCGACGACCGGCCGTCGTGGGTCAGGAGCAGGTTCAGCGGAAACAGGGCCACGATGCTGGAACCTATGACAGCTGAACCAGCAGCTGGGAAAGAACTGGTGAACTGCTGGGAACGCCCGCGCCCGACCCGGACGAAGTGCCTAGCCGACCGGGGCGGTCGTCCGGATCAGGTGATCGAACGCCGAGAGGGCCGCTGTCGCACCGGCTCCCGCCGCGATGACGATCTGCTTGAACGGCACCGTCGTGCAGTCGCCGGCGGCGAACACGCCGGGGACCGATGTCTGGCCGCGCTCGTCGATGACGATCTCGCCGCGCTTGGACAGCTCGACGCTGCCTTCGAGCCACTCGGTGTTGGGCAGCAGGCCGATCTGGACGAAGACGCCCTGCAGGTCCAGCTGGTGCGACTCGCCGGTGGTGCGGTCCTGGTAGGTCAGGCCGGTCACCTGGTCGCCGTCGCCGAGGACCTCGGTGGTCAGCGTGCTCAGCAGGATGTCGACGTTGGGCAGGCTGCGCAGTTTGCGCTGCAGCACCTCGTCGGCGCGCAGCACCGAGTCGAACTCGATGAGTGTCACATGGGAGACGACGCCGGCGAGGTCGATCGCGGCCTCGACGCCGGAGTTGCCGCCGCCGACGACGGCGACGCGCTTGCCCTTGAACAGCGGTCCGTCGCAGTGCGGGCAGTAGGTGACGCCCTTGTTGCGGTAGTCGGCCTCGCCGGGCACGTCCATCGCGCGCCAGCGGGCGCCGGTCGCGAGGATGACGGTGCGGGCCGTCAGCGAGGCGCCGCTCTCCAGCGCGATCTCGATGAGGCCGCCTTCGTCGATCGCCGGCAGCAGCTTCGCGCCGCGCTGGGTCTTGATGACGTCGACGTCGTACTCGCCGACGTGGGCTTCCAGCGCCGCGGCGTACTTCGGTCCTTCGGTGTGCGGGACGGAGATGTAGTTCTCGATGGCCATGGTGTCGAGCACCTGACCGCCGAACCGCTCGGCGACCACGCCGGTGCGAATTCCCTTGCGGGCAGCGTAGATTGCGGCCGCGGCCCCGGCAGGTCCACCGCCGACGACCAGGACGTCGAAGGGGTCCTTCTCGGCGATGGCCTCGGCGGTGCGCTGCGCGGCGCCGACGTCGACCTTGCCGATGATCTGCTCGAGGGTCATGCGGCCCGAGTCGAACACCTCACCGTTCAGGAAGACGGTCGGGACCGCCAGCACCTTGCGCTGTTCGACCTCGTCCTTGAACAGCGCGCCGTCGATCGCGATGTGGCTGATGCGCGGGTTGAGGATCGCCATCAGGTTGAGCGCCTGCACCACGTCGGGGCAGTTCTGGCAGGACAGCGAGAAGTAGGTCTCGAAGTGCAGGTCGGCGTCGAGGTTCCGCACCTGCTCGAGCAGCTCGGGGGCTTCCTTCGACGGGTATCCGCCGACCTGCAGCAGCGCCAGGGCCAGCGAGGAGAACTCGTGGCCGAGGGGGATGCCGGCGAACCGGACCTCGACATCGGTGCCGGTGCGGCGGATGGCGAACGACGGCCGGCGGGCAGCAGCATCGTCGGAGTCGTCGGCCCGGGAGTAGGTGATCTTGTCCGACATGGCCGCGATCTCGGTGAGCAGGCCGGCCAGCTCGGCGGACTTGGGACCGTCGTCGAGGGAGGACACCAGCTCGATGGGCACGGTCAGCCGCTCGAGCAGGGACTTCAATTGGCCGGCGAGTGCGGTGTCGAGCATGCGGATCAACTCCATCGAAATAGGAATGGTGGGCCGGTGTGGCCCGAAAGATGTTGGGGGCGAAGACTTCTGGACAGCGGTACGGGCCGGAGCCCGTACCGCCGACCAGCAGTGAAAACTAGATCTTGCCGACGAGTTCCAGCGACGGGGCCAGGGTCTCTTCGCCCTCTACCCACTTGGCCGGGCAGACCTCGCCCGGGTGGTTGCGCACGTACTGCGCGGCCTTGACCTTGCGGACCAGCTCGGCGGCGTTGCGGCCGATGCCCTCGGCGGTGACCTCGGTGAACTGGATGATGCCGTCGGGGTCGACCAGGAAGGTGCCGCGGTCGGCCAGGCCCTCGTCCTCACGCAGCACCTCGAAGTCGGTGCTGATGCGCAGGGTGGGGTCGCCGATCATCGCGAACTTGATCTTGCCGATGGTGTCGGACGAGTCGTGCCACGCCTTGTGGGTGAAGTGGGTGTCGGTGGACACCGAGAACACCTCGACGCCGAGCTGCTGCAGCTCGTCGTAGTGGTCGGCGAGGTCGCCGAGCTCTGTCGGGCAGACGAACGTGAAGTCGGCCGGGTAGAAGAGGAAGATGGCCCACTTGCCCGCGATGTCGGCTTCGGACACGGGGATGAAGGTGCCGTTCTTGTACGCGGTCGCGGAGAACGGCTTGATCTGCTTGTTGATCAGGGCCACGGGAACCTCTCTCAGGTCACTGTCGGATGTCTTTACGGAGCCCACCCTAGTGCCATTTTCTGGACTAATTCCAGTTTAAAGAGGGCTGTTGTGGCCAGTCTCACAACCGCCGGCCTGACGGTCCCGACGCCCCAAACGCCAAGTGGGGGGCCAGGTTTCACCTGGCCGCCCACTCTGACGTCGAAAAACTACCCCTCGATGAAGGCTTCCAGCTGAGCGCGCGCGAGGTCGTCGGCGACCTGCTCCGGCGGGCTCTTCATCAGGTAGGCCGAGGCCGGCAGGATCGGGCCACCGAGGCCGCGGTCCTTGGCGATCTTGGCGGCGCGCACGGCGTCGATGATGATGCCGGCCGAGTTGGGGGAGTCCCAGACCTCGAGCTTGTACTCCAGGTTCAGCGGCACGTCACCGAAGGCACGACCCTCGAGGCGGACGTACGCCCACTTGCGGTCGTCGAGCCACGCGACGTAGTCCGACGGGCCGATGTGCACGTTCTTGTCGTAGACCTTGTCGGCCAGCGAGCCGGTCAGGTTCGAGGTGACGGCCTGGGTCTTGGAGACCTTCTTCGACTCCAGGCGCTCGCGCTCGAGCATGTTCTTGAAGTCCATGTTGCCGCCGACGTTCAGCTGGTAGGTGCGGTCCAGCGTGACGCCGCGATCCTCGAACAGCTTGGCCATGACGCGGTGGGTGATGGTCGCGCCGACCTGGCTCTTGATGTCGTCACCGACGATCGGCACGCCGGCGTCCTCGAACTTCTTGGCCCACTCCGGGTCGGAGGCGATGAACACGGGCAGGGCGTTGACGAACGCGACCTTGGCGTCGATGGCGCACTGCGCGTAGAACTTGTCGGCCTCTTCGGAGCCGACGGGCAGGTAGGAGACCAGGACGTCCACGTTGGCGTCCTTGAGGACCTTCACGACGTCGACGGGCTCGGCGTCGGAGACCTCGATGGTGTCGGCGTAGTACTTGCCGATGCCGTCGAGGGTCGGGCCGCGCTGGACGATGACGTCGGTCGGCGGCACGTCGGCGATCTTGATGGTGTTGTTCTCGGAAGCACCGATGGCCTCGGAGAGGTCGAAGCCGACCTTCTTGGCGTCCACGTCGAACGCGGCGACGAACTTCACATCGCGCACGTGGTACTGGCCGAACTTGACGTGCATCAGACCCGGGACGGTCGAGTTTTCGTCGGCGTCCTGGTAGTACTGCACGCCCTGCACGAGCGATGCCGCGCAGTTGCCCACGCCGACGATTGCGACGCGTACCTCGTTCGACTCAGACATGTGACGGTCTCCTTTTCCTACTCTTTCAGTGCATTCGCCGGGGGCGCGTGCGCTCAGGTTTGGTCGGCGTGGCCTTGTGACGGCGGTGCCGTCGGTCCGGCGGTTGCCACGCGCTCGGCAGCTATCAGCTCGTTGAGCCATTTCACTTCGCGCTCACTGGACTCGAGCCCGAGCTGATGCAGCTGGCGGGTGTAGCGGTCGAGTGAACTGCTGGCCCGTGCGATCGCCTCGCGCAGACCTTCGCGACGCTCCTCGACCTGACGGCGCCGCCCTTCCAGGATTCGCATCCTGGCCTCGGCGGGCGTCCGGTTGAAGAACGCCAAGTGCACACCGAATCCGTCATCGGTGTAGTTCTGGGGGCCGGTGTCGGCGACGAGCTCGGTGAACCGTTGCTTGCCGGCATCGGTCAGTTGGTAGACGCGGCGGGCGCGGCGCACCTTGGTCGAACCGAGCGGCGCCGCATCTTCGACGATCAGGCCGTCGGCCTGCATGCGGCGCAGCGCCGGGTAGAGCGAGCCGTACGAGAACGCACGGAACGCACCCAGCAGTCCGGTCAGCCGTTTGCGCAGCTCATAGCCGTGCATGGGGGACTCCAGCAGAAGCCCCAGGATGGCCAGCTCCAGCACAGTGTCACCTCCCGACATGAATTGACGGCAACGCATATTGAGCGCTAGGACGCTTCAACACCTCGCGCCATAGTATCGCGCCGATATATACGGGGCCAATCGACTGCGCACATGGAGATGAACAGCACTCGATGCGGCCGTCAACACGGCCCGAACGAACGGCGAATCAGCCGGGGTAGTTGATCTGTTTCTGGTTGCCCTCGGGGTCGAGCTCGATGTAGCCGCTGTTGTTGAACTTGCCGGACACGTAGATCGAGATGGTGACGGTGTCCTGCGGCGCGGTGATGTCCTTGCTGCCCTTGATGGAGATGTAGACGGTGTTGATCTCGTTGCGCTTGATGCCCAGGGTCTCGGGTGCGCCGTGCAGAATGCCGGCAATCTTCGGGACGTCGAATTTGCCCAGGTCGACGACGCGCTCGTCGCTGCTGACCGAGGTGGTGTCGGGGTCGTCCCAGCCCCCGCGGTAGTCGTAGCGCAGCACCCGGCGCGGTTCGGCCGGATCGGCCCGCTCGAGGATCGCGTAGTCCGGGTAGATGGTCAGCTCGTAGCCGGTGGTGTCGCCGAACTTCTGCTTCATTTGAGTGAACAAGCCGGTCAGGCCACCGAGCGAATGCAGTTGGCGCGGCGGCGTCAGCACGATCGGGGTGATGCCGTCGGGCTTGGCGCCGGGGTCCTGGGCGGCGGTCAGCGGGGACTGGCCGGGCGCGGCGTAGACACCCCAGCCGATCGCGATGCCGACCACCAGTAGCACCGCGGCGCCCGCGGCCAGGACGCCCCAGCCGGTGGTGCGCACCGGGCGGCCCGCACCCGTCTTCAAGTTGGGCAGTTTCACCGACGAGTTCGAAGTCTGCAGATCGGTCACCAGGGCCCGCAGGTCCCCGAGGGTGACGGCATGGGTGGCCGCCGAGACCCGCTGCCGGTGCTCTTCGGCGGAGAGCTGTCCCTCGGCCAGTGCGCTGTCCAGGATCTGGCAGGTGTCGTTGCGGTCGCTGTCTTTCGCGCGGGTTGCTGCGGTGGCCACGGGGAAAGAGTAAAGGTCAGAGGCATGCCGCGGTGACCGTGGCCACAAGGCGGTCACCAGTGTGGCTACAACCCGGCTACATGCGCGCCATCACGCGTCGGGGCTCAGGCGCCCGACGTACTCTGGTCAACGTGCGATTGCAGCGGCAGGTGGTCGACTATGCGCTCCGGCGCAGGTCGCTGCTGGCCGAGGTCTATTCGGGCCGCACCGGCGTCACCGAGGTGTGTGATGCCAACCCCTACCTGCTGCGCGCCGCAAAATTTCATGGCCGGTCCAGTTCGGTGATGTGCCCCATCTGCCGAAAAGAACCACTGACATTGGTGTCGTGGGTGTTCGGCGATCACCTCGGGGCGGTGTCGGGTTCGGCCCGCAGCACCGAGGAGCTCGTCCTGCTGGCCGCCAAGTTCGACGAATTCGCGGTTCACGTGGTGGAGGTATGCCGCACTTGCAGTTGGAATCATTTGGTCAAGTCATATGTATTAGGGACGCCGAGTCCCCCGAAGGCAGCGAAGCCACGTGGCACCCGCGCCGCGCGCTCGAAAGCGCGCACCGCCAGTGAGTGACGGAATGAGCGGGCCCGGGCGCCACAGCCGGTCGGATAACAGCGCGACCAGAGGACCGGCAGCCGGCGCACCGCAAGGTCGCCCCGGCCCGGTGCCGCCGGATGACCGGCGCACCATGATCCTGCCGCCGGTCGCGAAGCCCGACGACCCACGGCTGCGGGACCCGATCGACGCCGTCAAGGCAGCGCTGGACGGCACCAAGCGCCCGAGCCAGCCCCCGCTGAGCCCGAGCACGGGTGCGGGCATGAACCCGCCGCCGAAGACGCCGCCGCCACCGCCCCCGCGAACCGGCGGCGGAAAGTCCGGCGGGCCGCAGCTGCCGCACATCAACTGGAACTGGAAGCTGTTCCGCCGGCTCTGTTATGCCGGCGCCGTCATGCTGCTGGTGCTGCCGATCGTCACCTTCGCCATGGCGTACCTCATCGTCGACATCCCCAAGCCGGGCGACATCCGCACCAACCAGGTGTCGACCATCCTGGCCAGCGACGGTTCCGAGCTGGCCAAGTTCGTCCCGCCGGAAGGCAACCGCGTCGACGTCAACATCGACCAGATCCCGGTGCACGTCCGCAACGCGGTGATGGCCGCCGAGGACCGCGACTTCTACACCAACCCCGGCTTCTCGTTCTCCGGTTTCGCGCGCGCGTTCAAGAACAACATCTTCGGCGGCGACCTGCAGGGCGGCTCGACCATCACGCAGCAGTACGTGAAGAACGCGTTGGTGGGTGACGCCCGGTCCGGCGTGGGCGGCCTGGTCCGCAAGGCCAAGGAATTGGTGATCGCCACCAAGATGTCGCGGCAGTGGTCGAAAGACGAAGTGCTGCAGTCGTATCTGAACATCATCTATTTCGGCCGCGGCACCTACGGCATCGCCGCGGCGTCGAAGGCCTACTTCGGCAAACCTGTCGAGCAGCTCGACGTGGCCGAGGGGGCGTTGCTCGCGGCACTCATCCAGCGGCCGTCGACGCTGGACCCGGCCGTCGACCCGGAGGGCGCCGCCGAGCGCTGGAACTGGGTGCTCGACGGCATGGTGACGATGGGCGCGCTGTCCAAGGAGGACCGCGCACAGCAGAAGTTCCCGGCCACGGTGCCGCCCGAGCAGGCCCGGCAGCAGAACCAGACCGAGGGCCCCAACGGATTGATCCAGCGGCAGGTGATGAAGGAGCTGCAGAGCATCTTCAACATCAACGAGCAGGCGCTGAACACCGAGGGGCTGCAGGTCACAACGACCATCGACCCGAAGGCACAGGCGGCGGCCGAGGACGCGGTGTCGAAGTATCTGGACGGCCAGGCCGACGACATGCGAGCGGCGGTGGTGTCGGTCGATCCGCATACCGGCGGCATCAAGGCGTATTACGGCGGCTCCGACGCCAACGGCTTCGACTTCGCGCAGGCCGGTCTGCCGACGGGTTCGTCGTTCAAGGTCTTCGCGCTGGTCGCGGCCCTCGAGCAGGGCATCGGCCTGGGGTATCAGGTGGACAGCTCGCCGGTGACCGTCAACGGCATCAACATCACCAACGTCGAGGGCGAGGGCTGTGGCACCTGCAGCATCGCCGAGGCGCTCAAGCGGTCGCTGAACACCAGCTATTACCGGCTGATGCTCAAGCTCAAGCACGGCGCGCAGGACGTCGCCGACGCCGCACACAAGGCCGGCGTCGCCGACAGCTTCCCCGGCGTCGAGCACACCCTGTCCGAGGACGGCAAGGGCGGACCGCCGAACAACGGCGTCGTGCTCGGGCAGTACCAGAGCCGCGCGCTCGACATGGCGTCCGCGTACGCGACGCTGGCGGCGTCCGGCGAGTACCACAAGCCGCACTTCGTGCAGAAGGTCGTCAACGGCGACGGACAGGTGCTGTTCGATGCGGCGTCCCAGGACAACTCGGGCGAGCAGCGGATTCCGAAGGCCGTCGCCGACAACGTGACCTCGGCGATGCAGCCCATCGCCGGTTACTCACGCGGCCACAACCTCGCCGGTGGCCGGCCGTCCGCAGCCAAGACCGGCACCGTGCAGCTCGGTGACACCGGCGCCAACCGCGACGCGTGGATGGTCGGCTACACGCCGTCGCTGTCCACCGCGGTGTGGGTGGGTACGACGGCCGGGACGCAGCCGCTGGTGAACAAGGGCGGCGGGCCGGTGTACGGCTCGGGTCTGCCGTCGGACATCTGGAAGTCGACGATGGACGGTGCGCTGAAGGGCACCGACAACGAGTCGTTCCCCAAGCCCACCGCCATCGGCGGGTACGCGGGCGTCCCGCAGGCGCCGCCGGTGGTCAAGCCGCCGACGCCGGATGATCAGCAGGGCCCGCCGCCGGGCGCACCGACCGAGACGGTGGTCCAGCCGACGCTCGTCGTCGCTCCGGGCATCACGATCCCGTTCGGCCCGCCGACCACCATGCAGGTGGCCCCGCACCAGGATGCGCCGCCGCCGCCCGGTGGTGGCGACCCGAACCAGCCTGGCCCCCCGCCGCCGCCGTGACGGCCGACGAACCAGACGAGTCCGACGTTCCGACGGTCTCGCCTGCCCGGCTGGCCCGGGACCTGCGCAGCGCCGACGACCGCGACCTGCCCAGCCGCACCGACGTGATGGGTGCGGCACTGTCGGGCGTCGTGGGCGGTCCGGTTGGTCGGCACGCGATGATCGGCCGGGCGCCGTTCCTCACGCCGTTCCGGGTGATGCTGCTGATCGCGCTGGTCTTCCTGGGGCTGGGTTACACCACCAAGGCGCCGTGCCTGGTGACGACGGGCTCCGGTACCGCCGATCAGCGCGTGGCCAATTGGCAGAACCAGCGGGCCTACTACGAGTTCTGCTACTCGGACACCGTGCCGCTGTACACCGCGGAGCTGCTGAACCTGGGCAAGTTCCCGTACAAGTCCAGCTGGATAGAGACCGACAGCGCCCACAAGCCGCGCGTCCAGTACGACGGCACCCGCGCCGTCCGGTACATGGAATATCCGGTGCTCACCGGCATGTACCAGTACGCGTCGATGTCGGTGGCCAAGACCTACACGGCTGTGTCCAAGCTGGTCCGGATTCCGGTGGTCGCCGAGGTGATCATGTTCTTCAACATCTCGGCGTTCGGGCTGGCCCTGGCCTGGATGGCCACCGTCTGGGCGACCATGCTCATGTCCGGCCGGCGGCCGTGGGACGCCGCGGTGGTCGCCGGGTCGCCGATCCTGATCTTCCAGGCGTTCACCAACTTCGACGCCCTCGCGACCGCATGCGCGGCCGGCGCCATGCTGGCCTGGTCCCGCCGAAAACCGGTGGTGGCCGGCCTGCTCATCGGGGTCGGGGTGGCCCTGAAGCTGTATCCGTTGCTGCTGCTGATCCCGCTGGCGATGCTGGCGGTGCGGACCGGCAAGTGGCGGCCGGTGGCCAAGACCGCGATCACCGCGTTGGTCACGTGGATCGCGGTGAACCTGCCGATCATGGTGATGTTCCCGCGCGGCTGGTCGGAGTTCTTCCGGCTCAACACCCGCCGCGGTGACGACATGGATTCGCTCTACAACGTCGTGAAGTCCTTCACCGGTTGGAGCGGTTTCGACACCAACCTCGGATTCTGGGAACCGCCGACGGTACTCAACACCGTCACGGCGGTGCTGTTCGTCTTGTGTTGTGCGGCAATCGCTTACGTCGCATGGACGGCGCCGCAGCGGCCGCGACTGGCGCAGCTGGCGTTCCTCGTCGTCGCGGCGTTCCTGCTGACCAACAAGGTGTGGAGCCCGCAGTACTCGCTGTGGCTGGTGCCGTTGGCCGCGCTGGCGCTGCCGCATCGTCGAATCCTGTTGGCGTGGATGACCATCGACGCGCTGATCTGGATTCCGCGGATGCTGTACCTCTATGGCGACCCCAAACTCGGACTGCCCGAACAGTTCTTCACCACGACGGTGTTGCTGCGCGACATCGCGGTGATCGGCCTGTGCGCATTGGTTGTTCGCGCCATCTACCGACCCGAGATGGATCTGGTCCGTTGGGGCGGACGCGTGGACGATCCGTCGGGCGGCGTGTTCGACGAGGCCGGCGACAATCCGCCGCGCTGGTTGCCCGCCCGGTTGCGGCCCCGCCCGATCGCCGTCGACGAGCCCGATCCGGATCCCGAACCGGAGCTGGCGCCGACGGCATAAATGGGCTGCGTTCCGTCGCGCGCGGTGGCAGGGTCGAGACGTGACCGATCTGACCTTTTCTGACTCCGTCGTCGTCGACACTGATCCCGAGACGCTCTACGCCCTGGTCTCCGATGTGACCAACATGGGTAAGTGGAGCCCGCAGTGCAAAGAGTGCTGGTGGGAGGACGAAGACGGCGGCCCGGTGGCCGGCGCCTGGTTCAAGGGCCGCAACGAAACCGCCGATCGGACCTGGGAGACCCGTAGCCAGGTGGTCGTCGCCGAGCCCGGCCGCGAGTTCTTCTGGGAGGTCAACGGCGGCTGGGTGCGCTGGGGCTTCAACCTCGATCCCGTCGACGGTGGCACCCGACTGACGCAGTCGTGGGAGTTCCTGCCCGCGGGGATCGAGGGCTTCCATGGGCGCTGGGGCGACGATGCCGAGGCGCAGATCGCACTCCGCTCGAAGTACGCGAAGGAAGGCATTCCGCTGACGCTGGCGGCGATCAAGAAGACGGCCGAGGCCTAGGTTTCGCGGCCGCCGGGGCTTGCCGTTGCCGCGAGCGTGCACACAGACCACGCAAGTCGCCGGCGCGGCGCGCTGGCTGCACGCTCGCGGCGTCCGCGCGCTCTCCCTCGGACTCAGCCCTGATATGGCGGTAGATACTGCGGAAAGTACTGCGGTGCAACCGGATTGCGCTCCGCCCGTATCCACGCGGTGGTTGACGGCAGCAACGCCAGGACCATCGTGGTGATCGGAAATGCCAGGCCGACAACGACGCTGACGACACCTTCGGGCGAGTACCAGTCATCCGCTGTCACCGCGGTAGTGAACACGGCGGTCATCAGGTTGCTCACGATTGCCACCGCACATCCACTCACCACGAGCCAGCGACCGAGCATCTTGCGGCGAAAGAGCAGCACTGCGCCGGCGATGAGCAACACGCTCAGCACCGTGCCGAGTACGAGCCCGATGATCACCATGGCGACCATTCCGATGGCGAGGATGCCGAAGATGCTGTCGAGGAACTCGAGATCAGAGCGGTCGAAATTACTGCCGATCGACGCGATGACGATCAGGAAGAACAGCGAGACGGCGGTGATGCCGAGGCTGAGCAATCCGCCCAGTGCCGCCAGCACGCCGGCGGTGATCGCGGTGCCACCGCTCGGTTGGGCTGGCACCGCCGGCAGGGCGGGGTAGGCGTCCGGCTGCGGGTACTGCGGGTACGTCATGTTTTCCCTCTGGCGCCGGGTTGGTCCACTCAGCCCTGGTACGGCGGGTACTGCGGAAAGTATTGCGGCGCAACGGGAGTGTGCTTGGCCTGAATCCAGGCCACCGTCGAGGGTCGCAGCGCCAACACCATCGTCAGGATCGGGAAGAGCAGGCCTAGGAAGCCAAGTCGGGGACCGCCTTCGTATTCCGAGATGGCGTTGTGCAACCCGTAGCTGATCACTGTCCCGCCGATGACCAGTGCGCATCCGGCGGTGATGAGCCAGCGGCTGGGCATCTTCCGCATGAACAACATCGTCGCGCCCACGATGAGCAACAAGGCGGCGACCAAGCCCGACGCGACGAAGACGATTGCGAGTGCGTAGGTTCCGCCAGGGAAGGAAGCGGCGGACTCACTTCTGATCCGGGCGATCGAGGAGAAACCGGCCAGAGCCATGCCGCCATTCGCCAGCGCACCCAGGATCGACAGGACTGCCGCACCGATCGCTGTGCCGCCACTTGGCGGAGCCGGCGGCATGGGCGGGTACCCGCCCGGATAACCAACTGGCTGCGGGTATCCCTGCTGGTAGACGGGCTGGGGTGGATAACCCTGTGGATATCCCGGCTGCGGCGGGTGGCCGGGTTGCCCCGGAAATCCCTGGCCGTACGGCCCCTGCGGATACGTCATGCGTCCCCCTCGCTCAGCCCTGAGGCGGCGGATAGTACGGATATGGCTGCGGCGCAATGGGATTCCGCTTGGCCCGTATCCATCGGCCGGTCGAGGGCAGGAAAGTGAATACGACGGTCGCCACTGAGAAGATCATGATCGGGAGGGTGATCACCGCCCCGACGGTGCTATCCCCGTCCGCATTTGCGCCCAGGAAGGCTCCCAGTCCGAACGCGAAGATCGGCACGCATCCGACGCCGATGAGCCAGCGACCGGCCGGCTTGCGCGACAGCAGCATGAAGCCCCCAGCCAGGACGAGCAGACCGCCGACGACCGAGATCCCAAGGAACAGGTGGCCGACGTGTGCCGGAGATCGCGTGGCGAACGGGCCCGGTTCCTTCGTGAGGGACTCCACCAAAGCCATGGCACCGAGGCCCCCATGCAGCAGTCCGCCCATGATCGCCAGCACGCCCGCGATGACTCCACCGATCCCGCCAGTCGACGCGGGCGGCACGGGAGCGGGCGGAAAACCGCCCGGATACGCCCCCGGATACCCGCCCGCCTGCGGGTATCCCTGCTGGTAGACGGGCTGGGCCGGATAACCCTGCGGATAACCCGGCTGCTGCGGGTAGCCGGGTTGCCCCGGATACCCCTGGCCATACGGCCCCTGCGGATACGTCATGCGTCCCCCTCGCCGACAATGATCGTCCACCCAGCCTAGCGAGCTTGACGCCTCCGTCAGGACGGCTCTTCTGAGCGCCGATTTCGCAGCTCAGGGGCTCTTCGGGTAACCTAACCCGGTTGCCGACGCAGGCGACCCTCCTGCCACGGAACACGCCGTGGCCGATACGACCATAGGAGGTGATGGGTTCCACATGCGTCCATACGAAATCATGGTCATTCTCGACCCCACACTTGACGAGCGCACCGTAGCTCCGTCGCTGGAGACGTTCCTGAACGTCGTCCGCAAAGACGGCGGCAGCGTCGAAAAGGTGGACATCTGGGGCCGTCGCCGGCTGGCTTACGAGATCGCCAAGCACGGTGAAGGCATCTACGCGGTTGTCGACCTGAAGGCCGAACCGGCCACGGTCAACGAGCTCGACCGTCAGCTGAACCTGAACGAGTCGGTGTTGCGTACCAAGGTCCTGCGGACCGACAAGCACTAGAAGCACCGAAGCTCTGCGGATTTGTCGCGGGCCTTGCGTAGGCTCGCGCCTAATTCACCCAATCCGTCCCAGGAGGATCTCGTGGCTGGTGACACCACCATCACCGTTATCGGAAACCTGACCGCTGACCCGGAGCTGCGTTTCACGCCGTCCGGTGCTGCTGTTGCGAACTTCACCGTGGCCTCGACGCCGCGGATGTTCGACCGGCAGAGCAACGAGTGGAAGGACGGGGAGGCGCTGTTCCTCCGCTGCAACATCTGGCGCGAGGCGGCCGAGAACGTCGCCGAGAGCCTGACCCGGGGGTCGCGTGTCATCGTGACCGGCCGGCTGAAGCAGCGCTCGTTCGAGACCCGCGAGGGTGAGAAGCGCACCGTGATGGAGGTCGAGGTCGACGAGATCGGCCCGTCCCTGCGGTACGCGACGGCGAAGGTGAACAAGGCCAACCGCAGTGGCGGCGGCGGTGGCGGCTTCGGCGGCGGCGGGGGTTCCCGTCAGTCCGCTGGTGGCGGCGCTCCGGCCGACGACCCGTGGGGCAGCGCCCCGGCTTCGGGTTCGTTCGGCGGCGCCGACGACGAGCCGCCCTTCTGATCCACGTAATTGGCTGGGCAACCAGCTAGACCCAGAAAGAGAAAGACATGGCCAAGGCCACCAAGCGGCGTCCGGCGCCGGAAAAGCCGGTCAAGACCCGCAAGTGCGTGTTCTGCTCCAAGAAGGCGCAGACCATCGATTACAAGGACACCGGACTGCTCCGGACCTACATCAGCGAGCGCGGCAAGATCCGTGCGCGTCGCGTCACCGGTAACTGCGTGCAGCACCAGCGCGACATCGCCATCGCCGTGAAGAACGCCCGCGAGGTTGCGTTGCTCCCGTTCAGCTCGTCGACTCGATAGGGAGGACTGAGAAAAATGAAGCTCATTCTGACCACTGAGGTCGACCACCTGGGTTCGGCCGGCGACACCGTTGAGGTTCGCGACGGCTACGGCCGTAACTACCTGCTGCCCCGCGGCCTGGCCATCGTGGCCACCCGCGGTGCCGAGCGTCAGGCCAACGAGATCCGTCGCGCGCGTGACGCCAAGACGGTTCGCGACCTGGACCACGCCAACGAGCTGAAGCAGGCGATCGAGGCCCTCGGCCCCGTGTCGCTGGCCGTCAAGGCCGGTGCCGACAGCGGCAAGCTGTTCGGTTCGGTGACCGCGGGCGACGTCGTCGCCGCGATCAAGAAGGCCGGTGGCCCGAACCTCGACAAGCGCACCGTCGAGCTGCCCAAGGCGCACATCAAGTCGGTCGGCACCCACAAGATCGCGGTGCGTCTGCACCCGTCGGTCAACGTGCCGGTGTCGCTGGCTGTCGTCGCCGGATAGGCACGCGGTAGCTCAAACAGCAGAACGCCCGGGTGGAGTCAATCTTTGACTTCGCCCGGGCGTTTTCTGTTGACAGTGGGCGAATTTTTTACGCCAATCTGCAAACAGTGATCTACGCCGGCTGTTAACCTACGCGGCCCTTTTCTGCCACGCGTACGCAACACAACACGCCCGAGATGGCTACCCGGCACGACACGCCGCACCAATTCTCATACACAGGCTCACAGGCGATATATAGGCCCTTGACCTGCAAGGTTGGGAATTTACCCGCTGGTATTCCACAAGTTCTCCCCAACCCGTCAACATCGTTGTCCACGTCTTTCCACATTTCATCCCCAGGGTTATCAACAGGGGTGGTTTCGGGAGGCTCCAGCAACGCCTAACGTGATGCGTCGCGCGACAGGTGCGCGGGCTTGCGAGCCCGATCTGTCGGCGGGGTGAAGTACGGTCACAAGTAGCTCGTTCGAACATACGTTTCATATCGATTTTCGGGAGGAGGAGCGCTTCGTGGCTGTCGCTGACGACCTGGGTCGTTCCGACATGGAGGAGCCGCCCAGCGAGGATTTCGGCCGTCAACCGCCGCAGGACATGGCTGCCGAGCAGTCGGTCCTCGGTGGCATGTTGCTGTCCAAGGACGCGGTCGCCGACGTCCTCGAGCGCCTGCGTCCCGGCGACTTCTACCGCCCCGCGCACCAGAACATCTACGACGCCATCCTCGACCTGTACGGCCGGGGTGAGCCCGCTGACGCCGTCACGGTCGCCGCCGAACTCGACCGTCGCGGACTGCTCAAGCGCATCGGCGGCGCGCCGTATCTGCACACCCTGATCTCCACGGTGCCCACCGCGGCCAACGCCGGCTTCTACGCCGGCATCGTGGCAGAGAAGGCCACGCTGCGCCGCCTCGTCGAGGCCGGCACGCGCGTCGTGCAGTACGGCTACGCGGGCACCGAGGGTGCCGATGTGGCCGACCTCGTGGACCGCGCGCAGGCCGAGATCTACGACGTCACCCAGACCCGCAGCAGTGAGGACTTCACCGTCCTGGAGGAGCTGCTGCAGCCCACCATGGACGAGATCGACGCCATCGCGTCCCAGGGCGGTATCTCGCGCGGTATCCCGACCGGTTTCACCGAGCTCGACGAGATCACCAACGGTCTCCACCCGGGCCAGATGATCATCGTGGCCGCGCGCCCCGGTGTCGGTAAGGCGCTGGCGCTCGACACCCCGCTGCCCACGCCCGGCGGCTGGACCACCATGGGTGATGTCTCGGTGGGCGACGAGCTGATCGACGCCAACGGTCAACCCACCCGCGTGGTCGCGGCGACTCCCGTCATGGAGGAGCGTCCGTGCTACGAGATCGACCTGTCCGACGGCACCACCATCGTGGCCGACGCCTCGCATCAGTGGCCGACCGGCCGCGGCATCGTCACCACCGCGACCCTGCGGCCCGGCGCTGACCGCCTCGAGCCGGCACTGACCGCCGGCGGGCTGGCGGTGCTCACGCGGCCCGTGACGATCACCGATGTGCGCCGGGTGGAATCGGTGCCGGTGCGCTGTGTCGAGGTCGACAACCCGGCCCACCTGTACCTGGCCGGGCGTTCGATGGTGCCGACGCACAATTCGACGATCGGGCTGGACTTCATGCGGTCCTGCTCGATCAAGCACCAGCAGGCCAGCGTCATCTTCTCGCTGGAAATGAGCAAGACCGAGATCGTCATGCGGCTGCTCTCGGCCGAAGCCAAGATCAAGCTCGGTGACATGCGCTCGGGTCGCATGAGTGACGACGACTGGACCAAGCTGGCCCGCCGCATGAGCGAGATCTCCGAGGCGCCGCTCTACATCGACGACTCGCCGAACCTGACCATGATGGAGATCCGGGCCAAGGCCCGTCGTCTGCACCAGAAGGCCAACCTGCGGCTCATCGTCGTGGACTACATGCAGCTGATGACCTCGGGTAAGAAGTTCGAGTCCCGGCAGCAGGAAGTCTCGGAGTTCTCGCGGTCGCTGAAGCTGATGGCCAAGGAACTCGAGGTTCCCGTGGTCGCCATCAGCCAGCTGAACCGTGGTCCCGAACAGCGCACCGACAAGCGCCCGCAGGTGTCGGACCTTCGTGAGTCGGGATCGCTGGAGCAGGACGCCGACATGGTCATGCTGCTGCACCGCCCGGACTCCATCGACCGCGACGACCCGCGCGGCGGTGAAGCCGACATCATCCTGGGCAAGCACCGTAACGGCCCGACCGCGAATATCACTGTGGCACACCAGCTTCACTTCTCGCGATTCACGAATATGGCGAGGTAGTTCTCGGCAGTTCTCACCAGTAACGCCGGAGTGTTGAGGAACGTCAGCTTCCTCGCGGGGTATCGCCGAGGTCGGCTCATTTCCTCAGCGCTTCTCGACAAGGCAATCTTGACCGCGCCCAAATTCGGGGTGGAAGCGCGGTGGCCGTTGCGGATTGATAGCCAACAGGTCGCCCACCGGCGGTAGCCGGTGATTTCGGTGAGGGAAAGGTCTTGCCCGACTGGTCATTTCGGGGAGACCGCCCACGGATACCGTTCGGCAAATCGTGGCAGACCACTGCCATGGGTGGCGTGCACCCGCCCGCGAAGTCTCGACGGAGATTGAACCGAGTCCCGATACGGAAATAGGCGTGCGGGAAAGTGATTCAGCATGGCGGCGGCGTGCAGTTCTTGCGGTTCCTGCTGGCCTTGGTCTGCGTGACGGCGGACACGTCGGATCGCCCATGTGAGCCCGAACACCATGCAGGCCAACAGGTTTCGACAAGCCGTCGATACCGCGTTTAATGACAGGGCGTTTGGCCTAGCGGGCCGGCAAAGGGGGGTGGTGCAGTGGCGGGTCCAGACTCGGGGAGCGACCTCGATGGATTGCCGCCGCCGCCAATCGCCGAGGGGCAGGTCCATGCCCCGTTGAACCCCGACCGTAGCCCGCCGTACCAGGCGGCAGCGGTTGGGCTGGTGCTGTTCTTTGTGCTGGTGCTGGCGCTGACTTGGTCCCAGTTCCGAGGCTATTTCGACACCAAGGCCCAGCTGTTCGTGGTGTACAACCGGTCCGGGTTGTCGATGGATCCTGGTTCCAAGGTCACCTTCAACGGGGTGCCGATCGGCCGGTTGCAGGCCGCTGAGGCCCAGTCTGGGAATGATGGCCGGGCTCAAGCCAAGCTTGTTCTCAGCGTCGATCCGCAGTACTTGGACCTGTTGCCAAGCAACGTGGACGTCAAGCTGTTGGCCACCACCGCGTTCGGCAACAAGTACATCGCGTTCACCTCGCCGGCCAACCCGTCGCCACAGCGCCTCAAAAGTGGTGACGTGATCAACGCCAGTGGCGTCACCACGGAGTTCAATACGCTGTTCGAGACCATCACCGCGATCTCCGGGCAGGTGGACCCGGTCAAGCTCAACCAAATTCTGACCGCCGCGGCTCAGGCTCTCGACGGGCTGGGGGACAAGTTCGGGCAGTCGCTGGTCAACGGCAACGACATCTTGGGTGACATCAACACGCGGATGCCCGCATTGCGGCATGACATCAAGGCCTTGGCCGACCTATCGCAGGTGTACGCCGACGCATCCCCGGATCTGTGGGACGGCCTGGCGAACGCGGTCACGACGGCCCGCACCTTCAACGATCAGCGCGGCAATCTGGACCAGACGTTGGTCGCTGCGGTCGGGTTCGGCAACACCGGTGGCGACACCTTGGAGCGAGGTGGTCCGTACCTGACCCGGGGCGCCGAGGACTTGCTGCCGACCACCCGGTTGCTGGACAAGTACAGCCCCGAGTTGGACTGTCTGTTCCGCGGCTTCGCCTCCGGTGCGCCGGCCGCGGCCAAGGGCCTCGGCGGTAACGGTTACTCGTTGGCCATGCACATGGAACTGGTCGGCACCGCCAACGCCTATGTCTACCCAGACAACCTGCCTCGCATCAACGCCTCCGGCGGTCCGATGGGTCGCCCGGGTTGCTGGACGGTCACCAAGGACATCTGGCCGATGCCGTACATGGTGATGGACACCGGCGCGTCGATCGCGCCGTACAACCACTTCGGCTTGGGCTCGCCGTTCGCGTCCGAATACATCTGGGGACGTCAAGACGGGCCGAGCACCATCAACCCATGACCCAAGCGTCGCCCGACGGCTCCCGTAGGCGCGGCTCTTCCACTAGCTGATGACCACGCGAGTGGTTGACGGCCATGGTTGGACAGCGCAGGCGCCACTTTTGTAGCCTCCTGGACAACTAAGGCACACGGACAGTCGGCTCGACGGAGCAGACGCCGACAGCGTCGAAGGATGCGCAGTCTTGAAGGTTCACTCACCGCTTGTGGCGAATGACGCCGCCCGCAAGCCGGTGGTCGGTGCCATCGCGGGACTGGTCGCACTGAGCGTGGTGTGGGCCGGTGTGGCGCAGGCCGACCCGCCCCAGGATGGGTTGGCACAGCTCAACGAGCTGTCCCGCCAGGTCGAACAGCTGTCCGACACCATCCGCAATGCGCAGCCGGATCTCGACGCGAAGCTGCAGTCGCTGAGACAGGCGGACAAGAAGCACTCCGACGATCTCGCCGGCCTCGAGGCGACCAAAGCCCAACTGACCGCCTACCAGCAGGACGTGGACCAATATGCCGCTGCGGCCTACATGGGTGGGCGAACCGACGGCGTCAGCGCCATTCTGACCGCGTCGTCGCCCGCGAACCTGATCGACACCCTGGCCGTCCAGAGGGTGGTGGCTACCGAGATCTCCGCGCAGATGCGGGGCTTCCGTCAGGCCTACCAGGACGCGCAGGCCAGCGAGGAGGCCTCGGCAAAGTCCGCGGCTGACGCGAAGGCGGCCGTCGACGCGGCTGCTGCGGTCCGAGCGGACTTGCAGAACATGCGGGCTCGGCTGCGCAAGCAGATGGCCGCTGTCAGCGCGAGCTATGCCGCGTTGCCCCCGGCCCAGCAGGCGGGAGTGGTCCTCCCGACGGCAGCCGTCACGGCAGCGTTGGGCCCGATCGCGCCGATCCCCACGGTCGGGATGAGCGGTTTGGTCCCCAACGCGAGGGCGATCGTGGACTACATCATGGCCACCTACCCCGGCGTGAAGTCGATCGGTGGCGTGCGTGCAGATCGGCTTCCCGACCACCCGAGCGGGCATGCGGTGGACATCATGATCGGCTCGGACATGGGTCTCGGGGACGAGATAAAGGCCGATCTCGAGAGTCAGGCCGGACGCTTCGGTATCTCCTACACAATGTGGCGGGTGGCTGCCCACTTCGACCACGTCCACGTGACCGTCTCCTGAAGATCCGTTCTTTCGCACAGTCCCCTCGGACATCGTCGGCCGTGACATCGGGCCGGGCCGCCGGGGCGGAGGCCTTCAACAGCCGGCTTGAGTAGCGCTGGCGCTATGTGCTCGGGATCACGTAATTCGCACGTTCGGCTTGGGCCACCGGTCACGACTAACCCATATACCGCGGTTGCTGGCCGCAACCGCTCACGAGATGAACGCCAAGTCGACGGTTGCCGCCAGCGCAGTCGTTCACAATCTCGAAAGGGGAACTGGAGCAACATGTTTAGCCGTGTACTAGCCCTCGCCGGTGCCGCTGCGGTTCTCGGCGCCTTGCTATCGACAGCAATCCCTGTGCAGCTGGGAGCTGTGGACCGGTTTGGAACGCCGATTCCCTGCGGGACCGGCTTTCACCCGGACTTCGAAGTCGCCCGAGTACAAGACCAGATCAATTTGGATCTGCACACCAACCGCGGGCCCATGTTCGCGCCGAGCAACTATGTCGAGCAGTGCCAGTCGATACTGGCTGATCGGCAGTCGACGACGCTGCCGGTTGGGGCCGGTGGAGTGGTGGCCCTCATCGCGGCCGCGGTCCTGTGGAGTCACCGCCGTCCGCAGGTGGGCGAGGAGCCTGCCATGGCGCCTGTGCTGACGCCGCCGTTCAGCCGAGAGGCTGCGTTGTCGTAGCAGCAGGCGCACTTCGGCGCGACAGTTCTGGAGCGGCGGCGGCCGCAGGCCTGAGCAGTCGGTGTGCGATCACGCCGATCACCAGCGCCCAGAACGCCGCACCGATGCCGGCCACCGTCGTTCCCGAGGCGGCAACGATCAGCGTCACCGCTGCGGGGAGTCGCGCCGATTCGTCGGCCATCGCTCCCGCGCAGGCGCCGGCAAAAGCACTGAGTAGTGCCACACCGGCAACGGCTTGCACGACACCCGCCGGGGCCGCGAGAACAGCCGCTGTCAGTCCGGTGGAGACCAGGCCGAGCCCGCAGTACACCGCCCCCGTCGTGAACCCGGCGATCCAGCGGCGCCGGGGGTTCGGATCGGCGTCCGGTGCGGCCGCCAACGCGGCGCTGATCGCGGCCAAGTTGACGGCGTGTCCGCCGAACGGAGTCGCCAGCAAGGAACCGATCCCGGTCACCGTCAGCACCGGACGCCAGGGAACGCGGTAACCGAAACCCGACATGACAGCGACGCCGGGGATGTTCTGCGCTGCCATGGTCACGATGTACAGCGGCACAGCGATGCCGGTGAGCGCTTGCAAGGTGAAGGTGGGAGCCGTGACCTGCAGGTGGGGGATCCATGCAGTGGCTGCGGGCAGGGCGTGGTTGCGGACCAGTGTCACCGCGATCACCACCAGGGCGGCGCCGAACGCGGCCGGTACGGCCCAGCGGGGCCGGAGCGCGATCATGATCAGCCACACCACCAGCACCGGTGCGATCGCACCCGGATCGTGGGCCAAGGCGGTAACCGGAGCAACGCAGAGCGGCAGGAGGACCCCCGCGAGCATTGCCTGAGCGACGGGATTGGGGATGCGGGTGACCAGGCGCGCGAGCGCCGGCCAGAGGCCCGTCGCCAGCAGCAGCACCGCCGTGAGCGCGAACGCGCCGACGGCCGCGGGCCACCCGCCGGCCACCGCACCCGTCGTGACCAGCAGCGCCGCGCCGGGCGTCGACCACGCACTCGTGATCGGCATCCGGAACCGCCACGACAGCAGCATCGATGACGCGCCCATCGCCAAACTCACCGCCACCAGACCCGAGGCCGCCTGTTGCGGATTTGCGCCCGCTGCCCGCAGCCCCGCGAGAACCACCGCGAACGACGACGTGAAGCCGACCAGGGCGCACACCACGCCGGCACTGATCGGGACTGCCTTCGAGGCGTCCTGTTCCATCCACACCCTCCGTTCTGAATACGGAACGTTCTGTAAACGGAACGTACCATGAAGAGATGTATGCGGGAGAGGTCGGTCGCCGGTTGCGAGAGCTGCGGGTGGAGCGGGGTCTGAGCCTGTCCGAGCTCGCCCGCCGAGCCGGGGTGGGCAAGGGGTCGTTGTCCGAGATCGAGTCGGGCGGCCGCAATCCCACGGTCGAGACCCTCTACGCCCTGTGTGAACCCCTGGATGTGCCGCTGACCGCGCTGGTGGGCGAGACCCCGGGCGTGCACCCAGCCGCCGACGGCGGAATGCGTACGGTGCTGCTGTCGGTGCGGCACCTGCCCCGGGTCACCGTCGAGGTGTTCCGCCTGGAGTTCCCTGACGGCGCCGAGCACATCTCGCCGTCGCACGGGGTGGGCGTTCGCGAGCACCTCACTGTTGTCGACGGCAAGCTGCTGGCCGGGCCGGTCGGTGAGGAGAGCCTGGTCGAGGAGGGGGCGACGCTGAGTTGGCTGAGCGACCGCCGCCACCGGTTCGCCGCTCCCGATGGTGCTGCTGAAGCGGTAGTGGTGATCACCACCCCGCGGTGAGGGCCGGCGGAAGGAAGCCGGGCCGCCCGGCTAGGCAGGGAAATCCGCACTGCGAGAAAGTCTTTCGTTCGCCCGGATGTCGGCCAGGTTCTGCTCCAGCGCATCGATCACGGCGTCGTATCCGCTGTTGCCCAGGACCAGCCGGCGGGGCGGCGGGTCCTGGGCCATCGCCGCGAGTACCGCACGAGCTCCGCGGCGAGGGTCGCCTGGCTGCACACCGTCCATCCCCACGAAGGTGGCACGGACCTGCTCCAGCATGTCGTGATACTCCGGAATCCCTTCAGCGACAGGCTCATTGGTGAAGCCGGCGTAGGCGTTCGTGCGGAACGCTCCCGGCTCGACCGTCAACACGGAGATGCCCTGTGCGGCGACCTCGTCGCGCATCGCATCGGTGATGGCTTCGATGGCGAACTTCGTCGCGCTGTAGTAGCCGAATCCGACGGCCGACACGAGCCCGGCCACCGACGACACGTTGACGATCCACCCGCTTCCGCGGGCGCGCATGCCTGGCAGCACGGCGCGCGTCACGGCCAGCACCGCAAAGAAGTTCAGTTCGAACATCGCCCGCAACGAGGTCTCGTCCATTCCCTCGATCGATCCGTACCAACCGCGACCCGCGTTGTTGACCAGCACATCGATACCGCCGAAGTGCTCCTCGGCCGCGCGCACCGCGCGCTGCACCTGCGCCCCATCGGTGAGTTCCAGCGGCACGACGAGAACGGCGTCACCGTACTGTTCGGCCCAGGTCGCCAGCTCCTGCGGGCGCCGGGACGTCAGCACCACGCGGTCTCCCGTCTCGAGCGCCGCTTCGGCGAAGGCCACCCCGAAGCCGCCGGGTGTATCGCCGGTGATGAACCATCTGCGGCTCATGGCTCGATCACCAACCGGCTGATCGACTCGCCGTCGAGGGTGAAGCGGAAGTGCAGGTCGACCACCCCGCCGGGAAAGTCGCCCTCCAGATGCTGCCCGACGTCGACGGTGGTGCCGGTCGTGGTCGCGCCGGTGAACTCGGAGGTGTAGGTGTACTCGCCGGCCGAGGCGGTCAGCCAGGCTCCAATCTCGTGACGGCCTGTGTGGTCGCGCCCCTCATCGGTCACGACCGCATCGGCGGTGAAGGTGGCAACCGCGCGGCCGTCCTGCGGAGTGCTGAGCGCGGTCATGAACGTCTTTATGTTGTCCGGGAGGGCATCCCAATCTGTGGTCATGACCTCACGGTGGAGCTTCCTGTAGGGGGAGGGTCAAGCCTGGGCCGCAATGTTGACCTTGCCCTAGGGGGAGACTGCAGGATGGCCTCAGCCGATAACGCGGGCGGCGGATCGCATGAGGAGGACGGCGTGGGCGCACAGGTTTCGATCGGTGACTTCGCCGTGATGACCAGCCTGAGTAGGAAAGCGCTACGGCACTACCACGACATCGGGATCCTCGAACCGGCACACGTCGACGCGTACACCGGCTACCGCTTCTATGACACCAGCCAGGTCGACCATGCACACATCATTCGCCGGTTTCGATCCCTCGGCATGTCCATTCCCGACATCAAGGCGCTGCTGAGCACAGACGACGCCGCGACGCGCACCCAGATCATCACGGCTCATCTCGAACAGATGGAGGTCCAGCTGCAACAGACGCGTGACACCGTTGGCGCGCTGCGCGAGTTGCTTTCGCCCGTGCAGACCCCCGCCTTCGTGGCCGTGCGCCACGAGCCCGCACTGGCCGTGTGGTCCATCGGCGCCACCATCGAGGTATCCGAGATCGACAGCTGGTTCGGGGCGACGCTGAGGACACTGCGAGACGCAGTTGCCGCGGCCGTAGGCGCACCGTCCGCCGTCGTGCCTGGCGGCCTCTACGACCGGGCACTCTTCCTCGAATCACACGGCCATGCAACGTTATTCGTGCCAGCGCCGCAATCGACGGAGCCTCCGGAGGGTGTCCGCGCGGAGGTGTTACCTAAGGCCGAATACGCGGTGCTCACCCACTCCGGTGGTCACGACGAAAGCATCGACCGCAGCTACGGGGCGCTGGGCAAATACGCGAACGAGCACCTGATCAGCGGCCAGGGTCCGATCCGCGAACACTACCTCGGCGGAACACCCGCAGCTCCAACGACATTCACCGCTACGGAAATCTGCTGGCCGGTCTTCAGCACCACCCCGCCGCCGGACTGACAGCAGCCCGCGATCAGACCGACACCGTCGATCATCAGCGGTTCGCGTCCGTGCGGCACAAGTGCCCTCGTAGCCTGCCTGCGGACCACGGCGTGAGACGGAACCGGCCGTCCCGAATGACGGCGACGGCGACGTCATCGACGGCCAAGCCCGAATGGTCGGTGGGCGAGAAGGCGTATCGGCCGGCAGCCGTTACGCACGTCAGCGTTTCCATCGCGTCCCGGACGGCGCCACGGTCGTCGGTGCCCGCGGCTTCGATCGCCGCCGCAATGAGTTTGGCGGCGATGTAACCGTCGACGGCGAACTGCGATGGGAGTGCGCCATGGCGCTGTTCGAAGGGTGCGGCCAAGGCTTCGATCGTGAGTCGCGTCGCCTGCTCTGGTACGTCTGAACCGATGCTCGCCAAGGACGTTCCGACGATGATGCCCTCGGCGGCGGGTCCGACCGAGTCCACAAATCCCGGGCTTGCTGCCCCGATCCCCATCACCATCGGCATGCTGAGCCCGGCGGCTCGAAAAGCCAGTGCCAAACCCGTTGCCGGTGGACCGGTCACCCAAGCCATCAACGCCTGCGCCGCGCTCTGGGTGACCTGACGGATTGCCGGACCGAAATCGGCGGTGTCCACGTTGACGGACACGACGGCGATGGCCGTGATGCCGTGCCGATCAAGCATGGCGCGCTGGGCCGCCCAGGCATCTCGGTTGAACGCGCTGTCGGCATCGATGACGACCGCGATCTCGGTGATGCCGGCGTCGTGAAGGAACCGTAGCAGTTGCTCGGCCACCAGATGCCCGGGCGGCGGCGTCATGAAGGCGTACGGCCGCACGGGATCGACCTGCGTGTGCGCGGCACCAGTTGAGACATAAAGCAATTGGTGTTCGTCGGTGTGTGGCAGGACGGCGAGACTGGCATTCGAGAACGAAGTGCCGATAACCGCGACTGTTCGCAGACCGGCGAGCCGACGGTAAGCATCGACTGCGCCCTGCGGGAGGCTGCCGTCGTCTTCGACGCGCAACTCGATACTGCGTCCGAGCACGCCGCCAGAGTCGTTCAGTTGTTGCACCGCCAGCTCGGCGCCGGCCACGTTCTCCAACCCCATGTAATTGGAGCCGGTCAGCGATGCGATCTGACCGAGCACGAGGGGGCGGGCGGCAGGGGTGGGCGTCATCTGCGCGCTCAGCGTGGCGCCACGGTACTGGCGTGCGCCGGTGCGTAGCGGTCGCCGACGATGGTTCCCGGGGCGAAAGCCGCTGAGAGGTAGGCGGATTCGTCGGCGCTGAGGGCGACGTTGGTGGCGGCGAGATTCTCGACCACATACTCGGCACGCTTGGTTCCGGGAATCGTCACCACGGAGAACGGGCGCGAAAGCAGCCAGGCCAACGCCAATTGACCTGGACGACAACCTTTTTGATCGGCCAACTCGTTCAGTGCAGCCACGGGAGCCAGGTTCGTCTCCAGGTTCTCCGCGGTGAAGCGGGGGTTGGTGGCGCGCAGATCACCCTTGGCAAAGGTTGCGTCGGCAGCCAATGCTCCGGTGAGTGCGGAGCGGCCCAGCGGGCTGTAGGCGACCAGCGTTATCCCCAACGCAGCACACGTCTCCGCGATACCACCCTCGATGCCGCGTTCCCACAGGGAATACTCGCTCTGCAACGCCGCTATCTGATGCACCGTTTGTGCTCGGCGCAACGTCTCGGGCCCCACCTCGCTGAGACCGATCGCGCGGACCTTGCCCGCATCGACCAACTCGGCCATGGCCCCGACCGTTTCCTCGATAGGGACGTGTGGATCGAGGCGGTGGCAGTAGTACAGGTCGATCACGTCGGTGCCGAGGCGCCGGAGACTCGCTTCACACGCGGCCGTCGCATACTCGGGCCGTCCGTCGATCGCGATCCCGTCGTTGGTGTCGTTGATCCGGGCGGCGAACTTGGTGGCCAGCACCACCTCATCGCGGCGTCCGGAAATGGCCTTGCCGATCAGCTCCTCGTTGTGGCCGAACCCGCGGATCGGGACGCCCCAGGTGATGTCGGAAGCGCCGTAAACGTCTGAAGTGTCGAGGTGGTCCACGCCCAAGTCGAGCGCTGCACGGATGGTTTGTATCGACGTCGAATCGTCGGCGTCTCCATAGCTCTGCGACATCCCCATGCAGCCGAGACCGACCGGCCGAACATGGAGGTCCGAATGGCCGATCTGCACCCGTGCCATGCCATCAACTGCCGTCACTGTCGAACCCCTCCGCGATAAGTGATAGTTTCACTATCAGATAGTACGCCTGGAAATGGAGCCGACGATGAGACGAGATGCGGCAGCCAACCGCAGCCGATTGGTCGCCGCTGCCGAGGATGTGTTTGCGCAGCACGGCCCGCAGGCGACTTTGGAGGACGTCGCCCAGGCCGCCGGGATCGGTCCGGCAACGCTCTATCGACGGTTCCCCAACAAGGAGGCGCTGGTCCGCGAAGTGTTGAGCGAGTTCTTCGGGCGCCTACTGACAGCTGCTGAGGAAGCGCACGCGGCACCCGACGAGCAATGCCTGAGCGTCTTCCTCCACACCGTGGGTGCCGAGCTCGTCCGCAAGAGCGGGTTGTCCGCCTTTCTGTGGGGCGACCTCGCGCCACAGCACCTCGTGGAGGAACTCCGGCGGCAGTCGGCAGCCTTGCTGTCGCGCGCGCAGCGATCCGGCGCGGTCCGGCACGACGTGACGACCGCAGACGTGACCGCAACCATCTGGGCGCTCCGCGGCATCGTCGCGGCCGGTGGTAGCGACGAGCTTTGGCGTCGACACCTCGACACCGTCCTCCGCGGGTTCCGTCCGGCGCCTTAGCGGCGCACCTACCGAGTCGCGATACTCACGCGATGCTTGCTCCGCCATCAACGTGCAGTGTGGCGCCGGTGATGAAGCTCGCCCGGCCGGAGGCGAGGAAGATGATCGCTTCGGCGATTTCGGCAGGCTGGCCGACGTGTCCGAGCGGATTGGCTCCGCTTCCGGCCACGACGGTGTTGACCCGAATGCCGCTTGCGCCGAATTCCGTTGCCCAGCATCGGGTTAACGCGGCAATGGCATCTGTCGGCCCCGTCGTGACGTTGACGATCGTTCCGCCACCGTGGCGGATCATGCAGAGAGCGACGGCGCTGACAAGAAAGTACAGGCCGGCCAGCGTATCGACGTCGACCACTTCGGCATTGTTGATGAGGACGTCGACCGGCACCTGTCGGGCGAGATGGTCGACGGACTCCAGGTCAGCCAGGTCGGCGTCGATGAACCGGGTACCAGGGCCCAGTTCGTTGACGGCAGCCCGTCCGGCGGCGGCGTCCCGGCCACTGATGATCAGCTGAGCGCCGGCCTCTTTGAGCAGGCGCGCCGTGGCCCGTCCCAGCTTCGAGGTCACCTCGGTGACCATGGCTGTGCGTCCCGAAAATTCTGGTGAGCCCACCCTGCCCTCCCTCCGGCGTGCTTCGACAACAGTGGCAGTCAGAGAGCCGGTAGGGACCACGGAAAACCCGTGGTCCACGGGTAGCCCTGCATCCAGCGGGCCGACATGACAGGATCTGCCGGTACCGCGGTCAGAAGCCTGGCCGCTTCCGGGCGCTCCAGACGGGTAGGCATTTCGATCGTGACGGCGATCCGCGACCGAAGCAACGCGGCGTTGCCGGGCCGCACCGCCGAATGCCAGACACTTCGGCAGATGGTGGACGCCGTGCGCTCCGGGCGCAGTGAGGTGCGGGTGCTCCTCGGTGAGGCCGGTATCGGGAAGACGGCGTTGCTGACATTTCTGCGGGAGTGCGCCGCCGCGGACTGCACGGTGTTGACCACAGTGGGTGTGGAATCCGACATGGAATTGGCCTTCGCGGGTCTGCAGCAGCTGTGCGCGCCGGTGCTGGATTACCGGTTGGGTCTGCCGCAACCGCAGCGGGAGGCGCTGGAGGGGGCCTTCGGTCTCAGCGACACCGGTACCGCGCCGAATCGGTTCTTGGTGGGGTTGGCAATCCTCGGGCTGCTTGCGGCTGCCGCTGCGGATCGACCGGTGTTGTGCGTGGTCGACGATGTGCACTGGCTGGATCACGTGTCGGCGCAAACGCTGTTCTTCGTGGCGCGCCGTGTGCAGGCCGAGTTCGTGGGTTTGGCGTTCGCGACGCGTACCCCGATCGACGGCACCGCGGGGTTACCCACCCTGGCGGTGGGTGGACTCGACGACGGTGACGCACGCAGGTTGTTGGAGTCGACGTACCCGGGTCGCCTGGATGGAGCGATCCTGGACCGGATCGTGGCCGAAGCGCGGGGAAACCCGTTGGCGCTGTTGGAGACTCCGAAGGACATCGCATCCTTCAACACCGAGAACGTCAGGGCCGGCATCGCAGAGCATTACCGCACGCTGATCGCCGACCTGCCTGCCGAGACCCGGATGCTCCTGTGCGTCGCGGCCGCTGAACCGGTGGGCGACCCGGCGCTGCTGTCGCGCGCATTGGAACATCTGGACCTCAAACCCACAGTGATGACGCCCGCGTACGACCTTGGCCTGATCGCGGTCGACAGCCGAGTACGGTTCCACCATCCGCTGGCGCGGTCGGTGGCTTACCGCTCGGCCTCCGTAGAACAACGCCGATCCGCGCACGCGGCGCTGGCGGCGGTCACCGACCCCAGCGTCGACCCGGACCGGCGTGCCTGGCACCGTGCCCTGGCCGCCGATTCTCTTGATGAGCAGGTGGCATCGGATCTGGAGCGTTCGGCCGGGCGGGCGTTGCAGCGCGGTGGAACCGCCTCCGCCGCAGCATTTCTGGCCCGGGCGGCGGAGTTGACTCCGGACCCCGCAGTCCGTACCGGCCGGGCGCTCGCGGCGGCCGAGGCCCATCGCGAGATCGCGTCGTTCGGCAACGCCCACCGTCTCCTGGCCACCGCAGATCTGGGCCCGCTGACCGATTTGCAACGGGCCCGCTCCGCGCAACTGAAGACCCGGTTGACATTTGCCGCCGCACGCGCCGACGGTGACGCCGATGCGCTCGTGGCCGCCGTCTCCCAGTTCACGGCGGTGGCGGGGCAGTTGGATGCGCTCGACACGACCCTGGCCACCGAGGCCTACCTGGAGGCGCTGAGCGCCGCGATGTACGTCGGGCGTATCGCAACCGGTCTGGCTGCCGACGTCGCAGCGACCGCGCGAGCCGCGCTGGCGAAATTGCAGCCGCAGACCCCACTCGAGCTGGTGACGCACGCGCTGGCCGAGCGGTTGGCGTTGGGTCCGGTCGAGGCGATGCCCGCCATGCGCCGCGCGTTGGACGCGCTCAAGACGGCCGCCCGGGACGGCAGCCGCGGGTGGTTCTGGCGGGCCTTCCCCGTTGTCCATGAATGTCTGATCCACGAGACGTGGGACGACGGGTGGCATGACTTCTCGGCGCACGCGGCGCAGCTGGCCACCGACAGCGGGGCGCTGGCGCTGCTGCCGCCGGCGCTGTTGTCACGTGCCGGTGCCGCCGTCGAGCGCGGCGAATTGGCCACGGCCAGTTCACTTGTCGCCGAAGCCAATGACCTGGCCATCGCCATCGACTACGCCCCGCTGAAGTACCACCGGATCATCGTGTCGGCCTGGCGGGGAGACGAAGCCGAGGCCACCCGATTGGCGACGGCGGCTCTGGAGTCCGGCCGCGCCCGAGGTGAGGGCCGGGTGATCGGCCTGGCGTACTACGCCACCGTGGTGCTGAACAACGGGCTGGGCCGGTATGCGGAGGCGCGATCGGCGGCACACAGGGCGTGCGAGTATGACGACCTCGGGTTCCACAGCGAGTTGTTGGTCGAGGCAATCGAAGCCGCGGTCCGCGCCGATGATCGCGGATTCGCCGAGCAGATTTTTGATCGGCTTCAGGCGCGGACATCGGCGGCTGGGTCACCGCGGGCGTTGGCCGCACTGGCCCGATCGCGGGCCTTGCTGAGCGAAGGTGAGCAGGCGGAGGCGCTGTACCTGGAGTCGATCGAGCGTTTCGAAGCGACGTCGCAACGGGTCCGCCTGGCCCGGGCGCGACTGCTTTACGGGGAATGGTTGCGCCGCAACGGCCCTGCCACAGTCGCACGGGAGCCGCTGCGTCTCGCCCACCAGGAGTTGGTCCAGATGGGGTCGATGGCGTTCGCTGAACGGGCCCGCCGCGAGCTGCTGGCTGCAGGTCAGAAGACCCGTAAGCAGCCGACAGCCGCTGGTGATGAGCTGAGCCCGCAGGAACGTCAGATCGCCGAGCTGGCCGGCCGGGGCCTGACCAATCAGGAGATCGCCGGCCAGCTGTTCATCAGTGCCCACACCGTGGAGTGGCATCTTCGGAAGGTGTTCACCAAGTTGGGGATTCGTTCGCGGCGGGAGCTCAGGAAGCGGACCAACCAGCCGAACGGGTCGGAGCCCCCAACGGCACGCACCCGATGACGCGAGTGTCGTCGTCGGAGTCCAGTTTTCAGACGGCGGTCCCGCCGCCGTCGACATGCAGGGTGGTCCCGGTGATGAAGCTGGCGCGCGGGGAGGCCAGGAAGTAGATCGCCTCGGCGATCTCGGCGGGATCAGCGGTCCGTCCGAGAGGTAGTGCACGGCCGAGCTCTTCGTTGGTTTCGCCCCATTCCGCTGCGACACCAGCGGTCGCGGTCGGCCCGGGTGCGACGTTGTTGACCCGGATGTTGTGTGGACCGAATTCCACAGCCCACGTTCGGGTCAGCTGCTCCACCGCTGCTTTGGACGCGCTGTATACCGAGGCGCCGGGCACGCCTTTGGATGCCACCATCGAGGTGACGTTCACGATGGCCCCGCCACCGCGGCGAATCATGGTGGGCACCGTCGCGGCCACCAGGAAGTAAAGTCCGCGCACGTTGGTGGCGAAGGTGTGCCCGAATCCGTCCTCGTCCTGGTCGACGGTCAGGGCGGCCGGGAAGCGAGCCGCGTTGTTGACCAGGATGTCGAGTTCGACTTGCCGGGCCAGCCGTTCCACACCGGCTGAGTCGGCCATGTCGACGGCGACGAATTGTGCTGTCGGCCCGAGCTTTTCCTGAGCCTGATGTCCGCGTTGCGGGTCGCGGCCGGTGATGATCACCGTGGCACCCGCTTCCACCAGCCGATGGGCGGTCGCGAAGCCGATGCCGGCGGTGCCGCCGGTGACCATGGCGGTGCGCCCGGCGAGCTCGGTCACCGGGCCAGCCAGTCGGAGAGCCGGGTGGTGCCCAACTCGGCGCCGTCGCCGGTCACCAGGCTGTTCTGCTGCACGGGGACACCGAAGTAGGTGGCCTGCGGGTCGACGACGACGGGCAGGTCTTTGCCTCGTGCGGCGAAAACGGTGCGGGCCAGGTCGGCGAAGGCCACCTTCTCCGGCCCGCCGAAATTCAGCACATCGTTGCGCGGCGCTTCGGTGGCGACCCGCGCGACCATGCCGGCGACCTCGGCTGCCGCGACGGGCTGGATCAGGGCATCCGGTGCATGGGCGACCCCATCGGCGACCAGCGAACCGGCGATACTCTCGGTGAACTCGTGGAACTGGGTGGCCCGCACGATGGTGTACGGCACGCCGGAGTTGGCCACCAGTTCTTCCTGGAGCTGCTTGCCACGCAGATAGCCGTCGGCCTCGATACTGCCGACCCCCACGATCGACAACACCACGTAGTGCTGCACCTGGGCCTTCTTGGCTTCCGCGAGCAGGGTGGCGGCCGAGGCGGTGAAGAACTCCGCCGCCGGCCCGGGTTCCATGGTGGGGGAGTTGAGGACGTCGACGACAGCGTCGGCGCCCTCGAAGGCCGCCGCCACCCCGTCTCCGCTGACGGCGTCTACGCCGGAGGACCGGGAGGCGGCGGTGACGTCATGGCCTGCGCCGGTGAGTAATTCGACGACCTGCGCACCGATCTGGCCGGTGGCCCCTACGACAGTGATGTTCATTTTTGCCCCTTCGTGAAGCGTCGGTCTCGGCGCTGTTCGAGTTCGTCCTCGTCGACGAGGACGAACATGTCGACGCCGGGTTTGCAGAGCATGGTCACCAGGAACCGCAGCGGGATGTCGTCGCGGTTGTTGCCGTCGGAGTAGTGGATGACGTCACCGCCGGGCTCCCAGAACGCCTCCCCGGCTTTGATGACTCGCGGGGCCTCGCCCTCCAGCTCGAAGAGCATCTCGCCTTCCAGGACGTAACCGAAGCAGGGCCCGCCGGGATGGCGGTGTGGCGGCGCGCCTTTGTCACCGGGTCCCCATTCGATGATCGCGGTCATCGCGTCGGCGCCGTCCGGAATGTGGGGCGGTTTGACCGACTGGATGACCGTCATCGCCGCCATCAGCTTGTCCATCACATCAGACACGAGTTGTCCCTTTCCTCAGATTCTTTTGCCGCTTACCGCCTTTGGGCCAGAAGTAGCTGCCTGGTTTGCGGGCCTCCTTGGCCAGGAACGACACCGTGCCTTTGCACACCGATTCCTTGATGGTGGCGGCGAGAGGACCGCCGAGGTGCAGCGGCAGGGCCTCGTCGTTGAAGTGCGCCATCTGGATGGTGCCGCCGTGGCGGCCCAGGCTGATGCATTGACCCACCGAGGCCGGGTTCAGGTCTTTCGGAGTCGTGCCGTCGAGGCGCGCCAAGAGGGTGTCAGCGGCGTGGGCGGCCAGGGGCATGGCGAGCTGGCAGCTCATCCGCAACGGGGCGCCCGAAGGGGAGGCCGCATCGCCGGCGGCGATGATCGCGGGATCGTCGACGCTGGTGAGGGTTTCGTCGGTGAGCAACCGGCCGAGCCGGTCGGTGCGTAGACCGCTGTCGGCGGCGAGCGTCGAGACACCGAAGCCGGCGGTCCACACGGTGGCCGCGCTCGGCAGTTCTGTGCCGTCGCGCAGAGTGATTCGGTCTGCGGCGACGCGTGTGACGGTGGCGTTGTCGAGCACGGTGACACCCAGTTTCGTCAAGCGCTTGGCCACCGACTTACGCCCGCCCTTGGCCAGTGACGGGCCGAGGGCGCCGGTCACCAGAGTGACGCTGCGGCCGACTTCGGCGAGTTCGGAGGCGGCCTCGATACCTGTGAGACCGCCGCCCACCACCACGATCGGCGCCTGCAGTGGAACATCGGCCAGTCGAGCGGTCAGGCGCTGTGCCGCCTCGAATTCGCCTAGCGCATAAGCGAATTCGGCGGCGCCGGGCACGGATGCCGGGACCGGGGCGGTGCTGCCGACGGCATAGACCAGGTAGTCGTAGTCGAGGGTGCTGCCGGATGCCAGGCGTAGTTTCTTGGCGCCGGCATCGATGTATTCGGCAGCGTCGACGACAAGCTTCACCGAGTCGGCCAGCACCGCCGAGTAGTCCTCAGTGGCGTCGTCGTTGCCTGCGACCAACTGGTGCAGCCGGATCCGTTCGACGAACTGCGGCCGGGGGTTCACCAGGGTGACGTCGATGTCTGTGCGTTGGCGCAGGCGGTTGGCGGCAAGGACGCCGGCGTATCCGCCGCCGACGACCACAACGCGGGTGGTGGTGCTCATCTGTTTCTCCTCGGTTGGGTGTCGGTGCTGAACTACCGGCCATGGCCCTCAGCGCGTCACGTCTTCATGCCAGCGACGTTGCCATTCAGGAGATTGGTCAAGGACCACGGAAAACCCGTAGTCCTCGGTTCGTGCGCCGCTCGAGGGCAGGGCAGCCAGATGAGACCCGATGACCTCGAGTTGCAACAAGCAAGAACTACGGGGTTTCCGTGGTCCTTGACGCGCGCCGTGTGGGCAGGCTGTCGGTGTGCGCGTGCGGGCACCGGCGATCCGGGCGTTCGCTTTCAACAAACAACTGGTGAGGGACTATGGGTGAGAAGTCATTGGTACTCGTGACCGGCGCCGCTGGTTACGTAGGCAGCCACGCCGTCAGTCAGCTGCTCGGCCGGGGTTACCGGGTGCGCGTCGCCTTGCGCAGCCGAGCGCGGGCCCAGGAACTCTCCGAAACCGTGGCGCTGCAGGGGCTGGACCCTCGCCTGATCGAGATCGTGACAGCCGACCTCACCGCCGACGACGGGTGGCCGAAGGCGGTCTCCGGAGCCGCGGACGTCCTGCACATAGCCTCACCGTTCCCGGCCGAAGCACCCGCGAACGACGACGAGATCATCATCCCCGCGCGCGAGGGCACCCTGCGTGTCCTGCGCTATGCCCGCGATGCGGGCTGCCGCCGGGTCGTCATGACGTCCTCTTTCGCGGCCGTCGGGTACTCCGCCAAAGCGGACGAGCACTGGACAGAGGACGACTGGACCGACCCAGCCGACGACAACACCGCCTACATCCGGTCCAAGGCCATCGCCGAGCGCGCAGCGTGGGACTTCATCGATACGCAGGGCGGTGACCTCGAACTGACCACGTTGGTGCCGGTTGGCATCTTCGGACCCACTCTCGGAACACATCTGTCCACGTCGGTGAAGTTCATCCAATCGATGCTCACCGGAGCGCTCGACCGGGTCGCGCCTCAGTATTTCGGTGTCGTCGACGTGCGCGACGTCGCTACGGCCCACATTCAGGCGCTGACGGCGTCCGGTGCGGCCGGCGAACGGATCCTGCTGGCAGCTGACGGGCCCGCAGTCAGTTTCCTCGAGATCGCGCGCATGCTGCGCGAGGGTCTGGGAGCTGCGGCGTCGAAGGTACCCACCAGCGAGTACAGCGAAGCCGAAGTACGCGAACTCGCCCAGACGGTGCCGGCGTTGCGCGAGGCGCTGTCGCGACTCGGCCTGCGACCTCAGATCAATAATGCCAAGGCCAAGGCGGTGTTGGACTGGGAACCGCGCCCGATCAGCGAGACCATTCTGGATACCGCGCAGTCACTGATCGCCAAAAACCTGGTTTCCTAGAGGCGCACCCGCATCCAGTCGACCAGAGCCGCAGCATCCTCACCGGACAACTCGACGCCGAAGGTGTCGGCCAACAAGGTTGGTACGTCAGAGATCTCGACGTCGCGTGTGGAGCAGGATCCGTCGGGATTCGTTGTGGTCCACGTAGTTCCGTCGAGCACGTGCTGGACGTCGGCGGCGAATCGCTGGACGAACGGCCGGGTGGTGAACGGTGAGCGCCGTGAGGTCGACACGAAGTGGTTGCCAACGGCGTAATCGATCGGATACTGCGGGTCGAGCGTGAAGACGTGCCGGTCGAGCCATTCGACCGTGCCATCCACACTCGACCGCTGCCACAGCGTCCACTCGGCTGGATGGAACACCTCGGTGTCGGCGCCGAGGGGAGCCGAGGACAGGCGCAACTGCCAGCCGTCTTGATCGACCTCGTTACCGGCGATCAGCTCGATGGGTTCGAGTGGCCCGCGGCCGAATCCGACATCACACAGCCAGCGCCGACCGTCGTCGAACTCGACAACGATCAGCGCGTGGGTGCGCGGGCGCGCGGTCCCCTCCGCGCCCAGGGTGACGCGCCCGCCGAG
The DNA here is from genome assembly GCF_045310895.1 of Mycobacterium sp. SMC-18. Taxonomy (NCBI): domain Bacteria; kingdom Bacillati; phylum Actinomycetota; class Actinomycetes; order Mycobacteriales; family Mycobacteriaceae; genus Mycobacterium; species Mycobacterium sp. SMC-18. The sequence goes on along the minus strand of NZ_JBJIAL010000002.1, from coordinate 82,343 downwards.
CGCGGTGAACCGGAAACCGAGCCGCTCCAGGGCCGCTGCGAACACCGTCACGTGCTCGTAGCAGTAGCCGCCGCGGCGGTACTGAATCATCTTGTGCTGCAGGGTGTTCAGATCGAGGAGGATCGGCCGGCCGAGCATGATCTCGAGATTCTCGAACGGAATCGAGGTGGTGTGGGCGCGGTGCAGAGCGGCCAGGGTCGCGGCGGACGGGAGTCGCTCGCCCTCGAAGCCGATGCGCGCGAAATAAGCGTCAAGATCGAGTTCGTCGCCATGCCACGTGGTCACAAACCCACGATAGTCAGCGGTCTGCAGACCCATGCTTACCTGGGTCTACGTGAGGCGGCCTCGACCGCAGGCAGGTAGATGAGGTCCACCAGCTCGGCAAGGGCGCTGCGCTCAATGGTGTTGTGTGCGAGCAACAATTCGTTGCGCATGAGTGCCAGAATGCTGGTGGCTACACGGTCGGGAATCCTGGCGGGTCCGATCTCGCCTCGATCTCGCGCGGCGTCCAGTGCGCGGCGAATCGTGTGGTCGGTGTGTGCGGCCACCTTCGCTTGGAAAGTCTCCAGGGTGGCTTCGTCGGCTTCGGCGATGAGGTTGCGGTAGGTGTCGAGCCCGATCTGTTGCCACTGATCGACCAGGGATTCGACCATCCTGAGGATGTCCTCGCGAAGCCCCTTGGACGACGCCACCTCGAACGGTGGGGTGCGCAGCGTCGGTAGCGCGTCGATGACCATCTGTGCGCGAAAACGATAGCGGCGGTAAAGAACTGGCTTGCCCGTCTTTGCGCGGCGCGCGACGCCTTCGAAGGTGACGCCGGCGTATCCGTGTTCGGTCAGCTCAGCCCACGTGGCGTCTCGGATGGCGGACATCAGCGCGTCGTCCCGGCGTCGTGACACCGGCCCGGGCGGTACGGCCGCTTCTCGATTAGGCACGTTGCGTATCTTAACGGCCCGCGCTACCGTGAAAGTAGGAAACGCTCCGTATCTTATGGGCACCGCCGAGAAACACCCTTTTGAAGCGAAGGTGAGGATTCATGGCTGTTCGACTGCCAAGCCTGGAGGACCTCGATCCCGCGCAACGCGAGGTCTATGACCTGTTTCCGGCCAACCTGGCGCGAGGTTTGGTCATGACCAGGTCCAGTGCGAAGCCGTATCTGTCACTGGGGCTTTCGTTCCGGACGGGCGCGCTTGCGGCCGACACGCGGGAGTTGGTGATCGTGCGCGTCGGCGCGGTGACGAACGCCCCGTACGAGCTCCATCACCACGTGCCCGAGGCGCGGGCCGCCGGAGTATCAGAGTCGATGATCGACGGTGTCGCGTCAGGAGCCACAGAGTTCGGAGACCGGCGCGTCGATGTGCTCATCGCGTTCGTCGATGACCTGCTGGCGCAGATCAAGGACTGCGGGGCGAGTACGGAAGCCATGCAGGAGTTCTTCTCCGACAACGAAATTGCCGAGATCACCCTGCTGGTGGGCCACTACGTGATGACTGCGATGTTCATCAAGACCCTCGGCATCGTCCCCGAAAAGGGCGGCATTGACGCGGCGAACATTTTGGTGGACGCCACCGCCAAGCTGCACGACGAACGAGCAAAGGACGAACGATGACCGACGAAATCCCTTTCGAGGAAGGCCTATTCGACCTCGGTGGGGGAGCCCATGTTTTCCTGTCCGGCAATGAAGCCCTCGGCTTGGCCAATGCCGGCCTGGTGGTGAGTGCCGGCGAAGCGCTCGTCATCGACACCCTCTACGACGTGCAACACGCACGAGCGATGTGCGCACAGATGGACGTACTGACCGAGTCAGCGCCGGTGCGGTACGTCTTCAATACCCACACCGATGGTGACCACTTCTTCGGCAATCAGGTATTCGCCGCTGATACCGAAATCATCACCACCGAAGCCGCCAGTGCGCTGATGACTCAGGAACATGCCGACCTCACCACGAAACTGCTCAACACCGATACCCAGCCGGGCGGTCCACTGCAGGCGCTCGCACCACTCGGACGGCCGTTCGACTTCTCCGAAGTACGGGTTCGTGCCGCCGACACCACCTTCAACGGTGAAAAGGCCTTGAGAGTCGGCAAACTCGACGTCGAACTCCACGAACTGGGGCCGGCGCACACCGTGGGCGACGCCATCGCCTACCTCCCCGAGCTGGGTGTGCTGTACGCCGGAGATCTGTTGACGCACAACCCGGTTGCGGTCACCTGGTCGGGCTCGATCCCGAATTGGATCAGGGCGCTCGAGCGCATCCGCGCCTTCGGAGCCCGGACAGTCGTCGCCGGGCACGGTCCCGTCCTGATCGGACCCGAGATCAACGCGGCCATCGACCGCGGCATCCGGTTCTGGTCCACCCTGCACACCGACGCCACCCGCCTGTACGACCACGGTGTGCCGGTGGCCGAGGCGGTCGCTCGCATGGACATCCAGAACTACCCGGAAGCCGCTGCGACGCTTCCGATCATCGTCACCGCGATCTACCACGAACGCGATCCGGACATCCCGTACTTGGATCTGACGCAGGCCATCGAGTCCATCGCCGCGCAGCTCGCGGACGCGCACGGTTAGGAGCGCCCCGACCCTTCACTCGATGTCGTGTGGCGCCTGATGCTCGGGCAGGGCGGCGACGTCTTCGTCCTCGGACACCAGGCAGGCGCGGCAGAAGTCGACGCCGAACGGGGTGAGGTGGATTGAACGGCGGACGACCTTGTGCGCGCGCACCGAGTGCATCGCGGCCAGCACGTCCGGTTGGGCCTCGACCACCTGGTATTCGAGCGGGTCGCGTAGTTGCTCCTGCGAGAACCAGATCAGGCCCAGCCGGAACAGGTTGTTGAGGTAGGCGGGCACGTTGTCCAGATAGCGCAGGCCCGCCCGCGGGCCGATCATGTTGAGGCCCGGAGCCACCAGCCGCGAGGACACCATGCCGATGGGGCCGCCGGTGCGGACGTCGACCGCCGGCTGTGGGCCGCCGCGCAGGAGAAGCAGCAGGATGCGGGCCTCGTCGGGCGCCATCTCCTCGAGGATGCGGGCGTAGGCGGGGTGGCCGCGTTCGGTGTTCCACACGTCGCGCGAGCGGGTCAGCAGCGCCTGCCCCTGAGCACGCAACGACTGCTCCATTTGGCGTTGGCGCTCTTCGTCTTCCTGCTGGTGTGACACCGTGTGCGTCGTCGTCGCGGTGTCGGTGAGCGAGGCGCTGACCTGGACGACGGCCTGCGACACCGAGACACCGTTCGACACGGCCTTGGCCACCTCGCCGAAAACGGTGCCGGCCTGCGCGACGCCGGAGATCAGCTCGCGTGCGGTGTCGGCCGCCGATGCCGGGTCGGCGACGATCTCGAGTGCGCGCCGGCCCGTTTTGAGCCCGGCAACGAGGGTCCATTCCGCCGTGCGTACCCAGGCCGTCGCGGCCAGGCGGACGAGGCCGGGCAGTGCTTCGCCGATCTCGCTCGCGGGTAGGAGCGCCGCGGACGGTTCCGATGAGGGAGAGAATGTGGCGCTGACTGGTCCCCACTGGGCGTGGCGTCGTCTGGGCGGCTGGCGTCGGTTGTCACTCATGCCACACCAAGTCCCAAGAAGATGCCGTAGTGGAGGAAGCCACCGGCGGCGCCCATGATCGCGCCGTGAGCGTAGAGCATCCACTCATCTTCCCTGATTGCCGAACGCAGCATCTCCACGAAGTCGGTCGGCGGAAGTTCTTTGGTGCGCTGGGCGATCAGTGTGCGGATTTTCCCTGATTGCGCTTTCGAGAACTCTTCGTCCTTGAAGGGCGTCAGCGTCCGGCCGACGGCCTCGGCGGCGAAGCCGGCCTTGATCGAGTCGTAGGCCTGGGCGCCGAGTGCCACCCGCGCCGCACCCCGGATGGGTCCGGCTGCGCGGTCGATGGCCGGGCCGAGCGCGGCCGCCATCATCTGGCGGGTGCGGTCGCCGCTCGGACCGTCGATCAGGAAGTCGCCGATGCGTTCCAGCGTGATGACGTCGTCGGCGATGATCCCGGCGTACACCTCGGCGGCCTGCTCTTGCCGCCGCAGGAACAGGCCCTGGAACTTGATGCCGAAATAGCGGGTCGGCTCGGTCGGTTCGAAGATGAGCCACATGCCGAGCGCGTTGGTGATCCAGCCGACGATGACGCCGAGCATCGGCAGCATCCACCAGGTGTGGAACCAGTGGTCGATGAACGCGACGGGGATGCCCAGCAGGAACCCGAAGATGAAGCCGAAGTTGACCATCAGGTTCAGCTCGCGCTGGCCGATGTCCTTGAAGACGCGGATGACGAGGTCAGGGTTTTTCCGGAAGTGCTCGATGACCATGATCTTGGGGTCGAGCAGCTGGTCGATGTGGATGCCGATCTCGGTGGTGATCGACCGCACCACGTCCGGTAGTTGCGACTGGACCCGCGCGACGATCGCGCGTTTGCCGACGGTCGGCAGGTCGCGCCAGAACTGGGGGTCGTTGGCGATCATCACCTCGTCGACGAGCTGCGGGATCTCGGCTTCGAAGAGCTTGACGATGTGCTCGGCGATCATGTCCGGCTCGAGCTGCTGGTAGAACTCCGCGGGCGTACCGAGCTTGGCGATGGCCTTGTCGGATGCGATCGAGCCCATCTTGGCCGCACGGGCGGGCACGATGCCCTGCCAGCCGACCCCGCCCTGCAGGATGCCGGGGATCTCCTGAAGTTTGTGCGGCAACAGCCGTGCCAGCTCGGCCATTCCCGGGATTCTGAACCCGTGGAAGTTGACGGGATAGAACAGCATGATCAGGCCGGTCCAGTTGATGAGCCAGCCGATCACCGCGGTGAACAACGGAATGCTGAGGAACGCGAACCACTCCATCGGGGTGTGGATCTGGCTCAACGTCCAGTCGCGATCGAGCAACCAACCCCACAGTTCGTTGAACGTCGACCTCACCGCCTTTCGCTGCGCACGCTGATCCGCACCACGTGTGGTTTGCCACCTGTGCGTGTGCACATTAGCGGTTGCTGCCACGCCAAGGTGCTCGACTGAGGCCACGCTTTCGCCTCAGCCCGATATCGGTCGCAGTAGCGGCACTCGCCGGACGACCTGGTGACGTTGTATTAAACCAATGGGTTGACAACGCACGCGCCGGCGCGCACACTCGTACTCAACCAAATAGTTGAGGAAGAAGATGACCGACCAGCTGTCGAAAGTATTTGCGGCGCTGAGCGATCCGATCCGACGGGACATCGTGGCCCGGCTGACGACGGCTGACGCAACGGTGAGCGAACTCGCCGAACCGTACGACGTCAGCATGCAGGCGGTGTCCAAGCACCTCAAAGTGCTCGAGGATGCCGGGTTGGTCAGCCGGGGCCGGGCCGCACAGACCCGGCCGGTGCACTTGGAAGCGCAGGTGTTCGACCTGATGACCAAGTGGATCGAGCGCTACCAACAGCAGGCCGAACAGCGTTACCAGCGCCTGGATGCGGTGCTGGCAGAGATGAATGACAACGAATCGAAACCGCGACGAAAGGGCAGAGCATCATGAACACCGCGCAGGCCGTCATCGAAGCCGACAAGGACGTGCCACTCATCCGCATCACCCGTGATTTCCAGGCCACCCCAGCGCAATTGCTGAAGGCGCACACCGATCCGGAGGTGTTCGCCCGCTGGGTGGGGCCCGACGGTATGGACACTCGCATCGTGGAGTGGGACGCCCGAGACGGCGGCAGCTGGCGCTACGTCGCGGTCCGGGACGGTCAGGAGTTCGGCTTCCGCGGTTGCTTCCACACCGTCGCCGCTGACAAGATCGTCCAGACGTTCACCTTCGAGGGCATGCCCGACGCCGTCTCGCTCGAGACCTTGTGGTTCGAGGATCTCGGCGACGGCCGCACCCGGCTCCACGGCCAGTCGTTGGTGGACAGCTTCGAGGGACGCGACGCCTGGCTGGCCTCCGGGATGGAGACGGGCGTCGATCAGGGCTACGCGAAACTCGACGCACTGCTCGGTGAGCTCTGAGCGCCATGGCTGCGCTGCACGCACTCACGGCCGCCGAACGGCACCGCCGCATCGCCGCCGGATTCACCGAACATGCTGCAGCCGTGCGGGATTGGTCGGCTCCGACGCCGGTGGCGGACTGGACCGCAGGCGACATCGTCGGGCACCTCGTCGGCTGGTTCACCGAATTCCTCGGTGCGGGCGGTGTGGTGTTGCCCGTCGGTCCGCCCGTCGCCGACGACCCGCTCACGGCGTGGGTCGCACACACCGCGGCGGTGCAGGGTCTGCTCGACGGCGACGCGGCCGACGGCGACTTCAGCCATCCGATGGCGGGCTCACACCGGCTTGCCGACGCCATCGACCGGTTCTACACCGCCGACGTGTACATGCACACCTGGGATCTGGCCGCCGCGATCGGGCGCGACTCCGGCCTGGACCCCGAGTTCGCTGAGCAGATGCTCGCCGGGATGACGGGGATCGAGGACCTGCTGCGCTCATCGGGGCAGTACGGGCCACCCGTCGTGGTTGCGGACGACGCGGGCCCGGTGGCCCGGCTGATGGGGTTCATCGGCCGGGATCCGGCCTGGTCGGCCGGTACGCGTCAAGCAGTGTGAGAGGGCCCGGCCGTTACTGTGCCGGGGCCGCGAAACCCGTCCAGCGCAAGCCGGTTTGAGCTTTCGCGGTCGACGGAGTGGAGGCGGCGGCGACGCGTGGTTTGGTGGCCGTCTCGCCACGCAGGCGGCGCTCTTCGCGCATGATGCGGCGATTCAGGATTCGCTCATCGCGGGCGGTGAGCGTGCGATTCAGTCCAGACAGCTGATCCAGCTGCAGCCAGCTCAGCCCGTCGAGATCGCCGTCGGCGTCATGGCTGGCCAGGACAATGGACCCACGCAGCAGAGGGACAGTCTTCGCCGTGAAAGTCGTTGTCGCCAGCAACAGTTCGGTTGCCTTGCGATTGATGCGGCGCTGGCACCGGCGTGCCGTCGGGCTGAACCAGAAGTCGAACTGTCGGTCTGTGCTGGTCAGGCATTGCAGCCGTTGGCCTTGAATCAGATCGGTAATGTCCGCTGGTGTGTAGGCGCGGGTCTCATAAACGGCGCCGTTGGTGCTGAAGTACAGAACTGTGTTCATAGCGATAACCCATTCGGCTCTTTCTACGTATGGACTCTCTGTCGAGCGGAGCACCCACACTGGGGTGCTGTTATCAACGGTACCCATGTGACAATTGAGACAAACGTTGATAACGCCTGGGGTACGGGAAATATGCCCACCGCCGGGCGCTAACACTGCCGCCGCCCGCGCCGATAGCACTGACATGACCCCATTGCGCGCGGCCGGAGCGCTCGTCGCCGCGGTCGCCGCGCCGTGGTTGTCGCTGGTGACGGCCCATGCCGATGCGTTCGGACAACTGGCTGCCGTTCCCGTGGTCGCGTCCCCGACATGCGGTGGCACCGTGAGCGCCGACGCGCAGCAGACGCCGGTTCAGATCGGCAATGACGTCGGGCACGGCATCGGGGTGTCGATCCGCTACGACGCCGGCATCTACGACGGCTCCTGCTCCCTGACGGTGACGGCCGCGTGGCGCAATCTGGACACCGGCGCCGCCGGGCAAGGCGACATCTCCGCGGTCTCGACGATCGACGGGCACTACGGCTTCATCGGCTACGCGAACAAGAACTTCGCGACCGGGAGCGGCACGGTCGTCGTCACCCTGAGCTCGCATCCGGGCCAGGAAATGCGCATCACGGCGTAGGCGGCTCCGCGCAGGATCGGGCTGCCGCGGTGATGCGACGATTGGCCCATGACCGCGACGCTCGTCACGACCAACCTCGCCGGCGGATTCGCCCACCGCACGCTCTTCGAGCGGCTCGACGTGACGGTGGCGCCCGGCGATGTGATCGGCGTCGTCGGCTCCAACGGTGCCGGCAAGAGCACGCTGTTGCGGATCCTGGCGGGCGAACTCGCACCGCTTGACGGCGTGGTGAGTCTGGCGCCGGCCGACGCTTTCGTGGGCTGGCTGCCGCAGGAGCACGAGCGGGTGCCGGGGGAGACGGTCGCCGCGTACGTCGCGCGTCGCACCGGATGTGCGGCCGCGACCAAGGCGATGGACGCCGCAGCCGAGGCGCTGGCCGATTCGACTGCGGACGCCGATGCCTACTCCGCTGCTCTGGATCACTGGCTGGCGACAGGTGCGGCAGATCTGGAGGAACGACTGCCGGCGGTGTTGGCCGACCTGGGGCTCGATTCCGACGCGGTGCGGCCGGAGTCGACGCTGATGACGGCGTTGTCGGGCGGGCAGGCGGCGCGCGTGGGGTTGGCGGCGTTGATGCTGTCGCGTTTCGACATCGTCCTCCTCGATGAGCCGACCAACGATCTCGACCTCGACGGACTGGCGCGCCTGGAAGAGATCGTGGGGAATCTCCGCGGCGGTGTGGTGCTGGTCAGCCATGATCGAGAGTTCCTGGCCCGCACCGTAACCCGCGTTGTCGAGCTCGATCTGGCGCAGAACCGGACCACCGTCTACGGCGGCGGTTACGAGAGCTATCTGGAAGAACGTGAGGTCGCGCGGCGGCACCGCCGCGAACAGTACGACGAGTTCGCCGAGAAGAAGGCCGATCTCGTGGCGCGTGCACGCACGCAGCGGGAGTGGTCGAGTCAAGGTGTGCGCAATGCGATGCGCAAGGCACCCGACAACGACAAGAACCGGCGCGCCGCACAGACCGAGTCCAGCGAGAAGCAGGCGCAGAAGGTCCGCCAGATGGAGAGCCGGATCGCCCGCCTCGAGGAAGTCGAGGAGCCCCGCAAGGAGTGGACGCTCCAGTTCACCATCGGTGCGGCACCGCGGTCGAGTTCGGTTGTCGCGACGCTCGACGATGCCGTTGTGCGACAGGGGGACTTCGTCCTCGGTCCGGTGTCGCTGCAGGTCGATGCCGGCGAGCGGATCGGTATCACCGGCCCCAACGGCGCGGGAAAGTCGACGCTGCTGCGGCTCCTGCTCGGTCGGCAACAGCCTGACGAGGGCCGCGCGAGTCTGGGCGCCAATGTCGCCATCGGCGAGATCGACCAGGCCCGTGCCGATTTCACCGGCGACAGCCGCCTCGTCGATCGCTTCGAGCAATTCGTTCCGTCATGGCCGACCGCGGACGTGCGGACGCTGCTCGCAAAGTTCGGCCTGCGCGCCGACCATGTGGAACGCACCGTCGACGAGCTGTCTCCCGGAGAGCGAACACGGGCGGGCCTGGCGCTGCTGCAGGCACGCGGGACGAATGTGCTGGTGCTCGATGAGCCCACCAACCATCTCGACCTGCCGGCCATCGAGCAGCTCGAGCAGGCGCTCGAAACCTACGACGGCGCACTGCTTCTGGTGACGCACGACCGCCGCATGTTGCAGAACGTCCGGTTGGACCGCTCGTGGCTGGTCGAGGGCGGACGGGTCACCGAGCTGTAGCCGGCGGTCAGACGTCACCAGATGGAGGTCGCGACGTGGCGGCATCAGCGACTGCCGCCGTCGCGGGCGCGCCGGCCTGTCGGAACGACGCGGCGCGCTCGTGCTCGCGGCGGCGGACCGCGTCCTGGATTTGTTCGAGATTGTTGCGGAGCAGGTCGGAGACGAACTCGTCCATCCGGGGGTCGGCGAGCATCGCGATGAGGACATGCATCACCGATTCGCTCGCCTGGCCGACGACCTTGTCGTACCCGGGGATTCGGCTGATGACGGGTATGCCCGAATCCGTGCGGATCTTGTCGGCCGCAAGGGCTTTCAGCTCGGTGTAGTTCTCTTCGATGGCGTTGGAGATGTTGCGGGTGTAGTGACCGGTCTTGATGACGTCGATGACCTCATCGAGCACCATGATGGTGATCGGCCGCTTCACCAGCTGGACCGCCCGCACGCTGATCCGGTTGATCAGCCGGAGCCCGGCCGGTGTCTTGAGCCCACGTCGGACCAACACCGGCGTGATCACCAGCGAGCCGATCATGATCACCAGCGCGATGCCGACGATCCAGCCGAGGTCGCGCCAGCCATGGATCTCCATGGCTGTGGTCACGACCGTGTCCTCACGGATGCAGGTTCCACTGCCCGACGTCGGCGGCCAGGGCGTCGCTGACGTCGACCTCGAGACCACCGACCACCGGACCCGGATTCGACGCGGTACTGACGATCCGTTGGTACATCACCGCCGCCGGATAGATCTTGCCGCCCGACCAGGATCGGGTCTGCCATGCCCACACCTTGCCGGGCGTGGTCGAGCGCCCGATGACACCGTCGGCCGCGGCCCACTGGCAGGTGTTGATGCCGCCGTAGACGCCGGTGCGCTGCGGCCCGAGGACCGAGTTGATGCCGCGAAACCACGGCAGTGCAACGTTGTTCCAGGTTTCGCGACTGATGTCGTCGTCGACGGAGAAGAAGATCGGTGCGCTCTGACCGCCGCCCGCCGCGGTGTGCAGTTGCCAGGCGGTGCGGGCATCGGCGACGCCGCCTGCGTAACCGCGCGTGAAATCGGACGGAGCGGTGCCGCCGGGCTTGCCGTACTGGTAGTTGCTCACGATCGCGAGTCCGGCCGCGGCCAGTGACCGGGCATACGGCAGGGTGATCGGCTTCGCCCCCATGGACGAGCCGGGGCGCGATGTCGAGACATAGTTGACGACGCCGGCGTGCCCGGCGGCCCGAATATCTTGCGCCGGAATCTGCTTCATGGCGAAGTCGATCAGCGTGGGCGCGGCGGCAGCGGCCGTCGGCAGGCCGAGACCGGCCGCACTCAGCCCAGCCAGTGCCGACGCGGCGCCGGCATAGCGCAGCGCATCACGACGCGAGAACGGGCGCCGAAGGCCGGTGGTCTCCGGGAAGTCCTGCATTTCGAGATGTTAACAATGCGACAGATGTGAAAGTTGTGGCCGTGACGTGCTGATTCCAGATCGTGACCAGACTGTGTCATCGGCCGTCGTTTGTCGGCCAGTGCGGAGGCTCGTTCGATTCAAGGTGACGGTAACGATGTCCAGCGCCGTCGTCCTCGCGAACACTGGAGTTCGGATCGATGAGGGAGTGTGCATGTATCAGGGCCGCAGCGTGCGGGCACCGCAGGTGGTGCTGACGGTGGAGCTTCCCACCCGCGATGCACTGGCTCAGGTGACGACTCTGATGGACGAGTTCAGCGCATTTCTCGCGTATCGCGTGCCCGGCGCCAGGGTGGAGAAGTTGGTGGCCGGTACCGCTCCGGTCCGCGCTCCGCAGCCGGTGAATGGACTCATGATCGACCGGACCACCCGGCAGGTCAGCGTCGATGGTCACCAGATCGCCATGGCCTACAAAGAATTCGAGCTGCTGGCCTATCTGGCGCAGCACCCGCGACGGATCATCTCGCGACAAGAGCTGATCGAGAACGTCTGGGACGCGGGCTTCGCCTCGATGCGGACTGTCGACACCCATGTGCGCCGGCTCCGGGTGAAGCTGGGTGCACACGCCCTGACGCTGACGACCGTCCGTGGCAAGGGTTATCGCTTCGACCCGCAGTCCTCGACACGGTTCCGGGACCAGCGGCCGATCCGGTCGGCGTGACCGTCAGAACGCCGGTACCACCAGGCCGGCGTACGAGCGGGCGATGAACGAACGCGCCGAATCTGACTGTAAAGCGTTGGCCAACAGCCTGATTGGTTCGCTGTCGTGGTTGTCTGGGCGCGCGACGAGGTACTCGGCGTAGTCGCGGTTGGCGTGGTCACAATAGAGCGCCCACTGCAGGTCGATCTGGCGGTCCATGGCGTAGTTGCCGAACAGGAACACCAGATCGAAGTCGGCGAGGACATCAGCCAGATGCGCGCTGGCGATTTCCTTGAACAGCAACTGCTTTGGGTTCGCGATGATCGAGTCGACGCCGGGAGCAGCCACCTCACCCTCACGCAGGGTGAGCAGACCCAGGTCGCGAAGGATGTGCAAGGCGCGCCCGACGTTCGCCGGATCACCGGGCAGCGCCACCTGTGCGTACTGCGGCACGTCGCCGACAGTGGATATCGATTCCGAGTACAGCGCGAACGGCTCGATGTGCACCGGTGCGACGGGGACCAGTCGCTGGGCCGAGGCGGCATTGAACTCGTCGAGGAATGGCAGGTACTGAAAAAAGTTGGCGTCGATCGTCCCGGTGACCAGATGGTGGTTCGGTTCGTCGAAGGTGTCGAACACCTCGACGTGGAGGTCGATGCCGTCGCGCGCGAGCACCGGACGGACGTGATCGAGGATCTCGGCGTGCGGGACCGGTGTCGCCCCTACGCGCAGGACGCGGCCGGTGCCATGAAGCGATCGAATGGTCCCCACTGCCAACCCCTTTGACTGACGCGCCCGCGGCGCCATGTCATGAAGACTACCGACCGGATGCCGAATCTGCGGCCCTGAAGTCCGCCGAATGTTACGGCATGTGACGCATTGTCAGCTCCGGTGTCCTGCCCGCTGGAGCGCGTAAACCCCGGCCAATAACTTTTGTCTCCAACAATATTCACCGATCAGCAAGGGGCGTCATGACAGTCGAACATACGGCGGTGCGCACCGATGGTGGGCCTCCGGCCGGCGCGCAGCGTCTTCGCGGCAATCTGGGGATCCCGGCCATCGTCTTCATGGTGTTGGCCGCAGCGGCGCCGCTGGGTGTCATCGGCGGGCCGGTGCCCTTGGGAATCGCCACCGGCAATGGATCAGGGTTCCCTGCGACGTTCGTCATCGCCACCGTCGTGCTGCTGCTGTTCGCGGTCGGCTTCACCGCGATGACGCCCTTCGTCCGCGAGGCCGGGGCGTTCTTTTCCTATGTGCAGCAAGGATTCGGGTCCAGCCCGGCCATCGGCGCCGCGTTCGTGGCGGTCCTGACGTACGCCTCGATGGAGGCCGCGGTCTACGGCCTGCTCGGTCCGCAGCTCGGCGGTCTGTTGGCCCTCGTCGGCGTACCCCAGTTGCCGTGGCCGGTATGGGCGTTGGCCGGGCTCGCGGTGATCACCTGCCTCGGGTACCGCAACATCGAGCTGTCCAGTCGAGTGCTCGCGGTTCTGCTGGTCGCCGAGATCGCGATCGTCGTCGTCCTCGACGCGGTCATCGTCGCTCGCGGTGGTGACCACGGATTGTCGACGGGACTGCTCGACCCCGCGCAGATCACTTCGGGCGCACCGGGTATCGGGCTGCTCTTCGCGATCATCTCGTTCCTCGGCTTCGAGGCGACGGCCATCTTCCGTGACGAGGCACGCGATCCGGACCGCACCATTCCGTACGCGACGTACCTCGCGCTCGCGGTGATCGGCGTCTTCTACACGGTCTCGAGCTGGGCACTGATCTCGGCGTGGGGCGATCACGAAGCCCTTGAGCGCGCGACCAATTCGGGCGGCACCATGCTGGTCGACACCGCACAGCGCTACCTGGGCGTGGTGGGAGCGGACGTCATTCAGGTCCTCTTCGTCACGAGCCTCTTCGCCTGCATCTTGTCTTTCCACAACGTGGTGTCCCGCTACCTGTTCGCGCTGTCCGGCCGGGGTGTATTGCCCGCGGCTTTCGGCCGGCCCCACACCCGTCACGGCTCGCCGCACGTCGCGTCGTTGGCGCTGTCGGCACTGATCCTCGCGATCATCGGTGTCGCCATTGTGGCGAAGCTCGACCCGAGCACAGAGTTCTACACCTGGCTGTCCGGGATCACCACGGTCGGTGTGCTCGCCCTGATGGTGTTGACGAGCGCGGCTGTGCTCACGTTCTTCGCCCGGGACCGGCGGCACTACTCGGTGTTGCGGGTCCGGGTGGCGCCGGCGCTGGGCCTGGCCGGGCTGGTGGCGTTCCTGGTCCTGATTCTGGTGAACCTCAAGGACCTGGTCGGCGGGTCGTCAGGGTTGGCGTTGGCCGTAATCCTGGTGCTCGTCGTGGGTTTCGTGGGCGGTGCCGTGCTGGGCTACCGCCGCGCGCGAACCGAGTCGGTCGCCCCGGCGGGAGAGGAGGGCTGAGATGTCGTTGACCGCGGCCGCCGCAATTGACGAGCGGCACCGGAGCGTTGTCGACCTGCTGGACTCCGGCGTCATCACGGAGGTCGAGGTGGCGTGGAGTGACCAGTTCGGCCACGCCTTGGGCAAGCGGGTGCCTGTCGAGCAATTTCGCTCTCGGGCTGGAACTTCCGGGTTCGGCTTCTGCGACGGAGCGCTCGCGTGGAACTCCAACGCGCGGGTGATCGAGAGCCTTCGGTCGACCAACTGGAACACGGGCTACCCCGACGCTTTTGCCGTACCCGACCTGAGCACCTTCCGTGAGTTGCCGTGGCGATCGGGCGTCGGGCACGTCATCTCCGACATCGTCGGTCACGACCGCACGCCGTCACCGCTCGATCCCCGTGCGGTCTTGCGGCGCGTCATCCAGCGGCTGGAGAACCTGGGGTACACCGTGAAGGTCGGCGCCGAGTTCGAGTTCTACCTGCTCAATGCCGACGGGTCGATCTTCCAGGACGACGTACATGCCTACTCGCTGCAGAATGCCAACACGCTCGAACCGGTGCTCAGCGAGCTCTATTCGGTGTTGCGCGAGTTCACTTCCCTGGAGGGCCTGCTGACCGAATACGGTCCGGGACAGGTCGAGGCCAATCTGGTCTACAGCGACGCGCTCGATGCCGCCGACAACAGCGCCCGGTTGAAGTACGCCGTCAAGGAGATCGCCCGGCGCAACGGCAAGTTGGCGACGTTCATGCCCAAGCCGTTCTCGGAGCACTCCGGAAGTTCTGCGCACCTGCACATTTCGCTGTGGCGCGACGGTGAGCCGGTTCTGGCCGGGGCCGACGGGACCGAGAGTCAGGTCGGTCTGCACGCGATCGCCGGCCTGCTCGAACACCTGCCGTCGATCACGCTGTTCGGCGCGCACTCGGTCAACGCGTACCGCAGGTACGTCCCCGGATCGTTCGCCCCGGCGACCTTGACGTGGAGCCGGGACAACCGGACGTCCGCCGTCCGGTCGCTGCTGGAGTCGACGCCCGAGGCGACGCGAATCGAACTGCGCACCGGGGCATCCGACGCAAACCCTTACTGGCTCATCGCATCTGCCCTGGCCGCCGTCGTGGCCGGCCTGGAAGCCCGACGCAATCCGTCAGAGCCGCAGACCGGCAATCTCTACGACGTCGGGGTGCGGCTACCGGAATCGCTCAGCGTCGCGATCGCGCTGGCGCGCAGCGATGACGCCATCGTCGACATCCTGGGCGCGGACTCCGTGCATGACTTCGCCGAGATCGCCCAGAGCGAGTGGGACGAGTACTCCAGTGCTGTCACCGACTGGGAATTCCGGCGTTACCTGGAGAATTCATGACCACGACATTGACCGCGCCGCGCTTCGGGGTGTGGGCACCCGTCTACGGAACCTGGGGCGCCAGAACGCATCCCGTCGAGGTGCCCGATGCCAGCTACCGCCGGACACGCGATCTCATCGTGCGCGCCGAAGAGCTGGGCTTCGATTCCACGCTGGTCGCCCAGCACGTCCTGCATCCGGGTGGCGCCGAACACGACGTACTGGAAACCTGGTCAACGCTGGCCGGCCTGGCGGAGGCCACCAGCCGCGTCGAGTTGATCGGCGCGATCAAGCCGCTGCTGTTCAATCCGCTGGTCTTCGCGAAAACCGTTGCCAATATTGAACAGATCGCTTCCGACCGGGTGGCGATCAACCTCGTCAGCGGCTGGTTCCTTCCGGAGCTGGAGGCGATCGGCCTCGGCGACGTCACGCACGGTGACCGATACGAGTACTCCCGGGAGTGGCTCGACCTCGTCGGTCGGCTGTGGCGCGGCGACGCCATCGAGTCCGGGCTGGACGGGGCCGTCGCGGCCGGTGCGCAGTTGCGGCCGGCGCTCGAGCGGACGCCGCGCGTCTACCTCGGCGGGGAGTCCGAAGCGGCGCGCGCCCTGGCGGCAGCGCAGGCCGACGTGTTCTTCCTCAACGGGCGGCCGCCGCAGGATGCCGCCGAGATCATCGACGACATGCGGCGTCGTGAGCGGAATAAGCCGGAGCCCTTGCAGTTCGGGCTGTCGGCGTTCGTCATCGCCCGTGAGTCGGAGGAAGAGGCGCAGCACGAATTCGAATACCTGCAGGGCCTCGTCGACGGTTCGGGACAGCGGGACCGCACGGTGGGAGCCGACCCCGCCACCGCGATGTTCAAGGTGCACGAGGGTGTCGCGCGCGTGGGCACCAACGGCGGCACCCTGGCCGGCCTCATCGGTAGTTACGAGCAAGTGGCCGACCGGATCACGACATTCGCGAGCCTCGGGATCGACCTGTTCATGCTGCAGTTCCAGCCGCTGGAAACCGAGATGGAGCGCTTCGCGGCCCACATCCTGCCCCTGTTCCGCTGAGTTGAGAAGGAAATCCCATGACCATCACGGCATTGGCCGCAGGGTCGGTCGCGGACCGGCGGGCGTCGCTGGCGCCGGTCGTCGAGAGGCTCGGCGCGGACGACGCCCAGCATGAGCTGACCCGAACCTTGCACCATGAGGCGATTCGCGCGATCGCCGACACCGGCGTCCTCGCACTCCGGATCCCTCAGGAATACGGCGGCCCAGGCGGTTCCATCGTCGATGTCATCGAGACCGTCATCGACATCGCGCAGGCCAGCTCCAACGTGGCCCAGGCGCTGCGC
This sequence comes from Mycobacterium sp. SMC-18, assembly GCF_045310895.1. Lineage (NCBI taxonomy): Bacteria > Bacillati > Actinomycetota > Actinomycetes > Mycobacteriales > Mycobacteriaceae > Mycobacterium > Mycobacterium sp. SMC-18. The sequence continues at coordinate 65,779 of NZ_JBJIAL010000002.1, read as the reverse complement.
GCCCATTTCGGATTCGTCGAGCGGCTCCTGGGTAACCGCGGCGACGACGCCCTGCGGGCCCGCTGGTTCCCCGATGTGCTCAGCGGAAAGATTGTCGGCAACGCGATCACCGAAGCCGTGGGTGCGTCCCCGGCGGCCATCGGCACCACGTTGCGTTCGACGGGTGACGGCCGATACCGGTTGGACGGCAAGAAGTTCTACTCGACCGGCACCCTCTACGCCGACCTTATCGCCGTGTCGGCCGAACGCGAGGACGGCCGCGAAGTACACGTGATCATTCCGGCCGATCGCCAAGGCGTGACGTTGTTCGACGACTGGGACGGCTTCGGGCAGCGGCTGACCGCCAGCGGTGCAACGATTTTCGAGTCGGTGGTGGTCCACGAGGACGAGGTGTCGCTGGTGCCTGCGGACCACCGGCTCGCACACAGCCAGACGTTCCTGCAGCTGTACCTCACGGCGGTGGCAGTGGGAATTGCCAAGGGCGCCTTGCGTGACGCCGTTTGGTTCGTCCAGAACAAGGCACGTCCCGCCGCCCACGGGCTGACCACCTCGGCCACCCAGGACCCGTTCATCCTGCAGGCGGTCGGGGAGATCGCGGCCTGGACGTCGACCGCCACCGCGGTCACCCTCGGCGCCGCGGCGGCGCTGGATCGGGTGGTGGACTCCGGCCAGATCGACGACCAACAGGCCATCGGTGCTGCCGCGATCGAGGCGGCGAAGGCCCAGCTCGTCGCGGAGCGGCTCACCCTCGATGCCGCGCAGCGACTGTTCGACACCGGTGGCGCATCGGCCACAGCTCGTACACTGAATCTCGACCGACATTGGCGCAACGCGCGAACCATCGCCAGCCACAACCCGCTGGCGTACAAAGCTTGGGCGACGGGGGATTTCGTCGTCAACGGCGCGCTGCCGCCCAACTCCGGATACTTCTGAACCGCGATGAGAGGACAGACCCGATAGTGGCCGCACCCGTTGTCGTCGTACCGCGCCGGTTCTCGGTCGGTGACGATCCGCGCGTCATCGCGGCGAATGAACTCTTCGAGCGGATCGTCGAGCTGGTCGAAGCGGCCGGCCTGACACCGCTGGTCGTCGACGATCCGTTCGTGGCGCTGTCCGACGTCGGTGGACTCGTGCTGCCCGGCGGCGGAGACCTCAACCCGCGGCGCTTCGGGCAGGTCGCAACCGCGGCGGTGTACGACGTCAATGACGAACAGGACGAACTCGACTTCACGCTGGCGGCACGAGCAGCGGAAGCCGGCTTGCCCGTGCTCGGCATCTGCCGGGGCGCGCAGGTGCTGAACGTACTTCGCGGCGGGGACCTCCACATCGACCTGGTGCCGGGCGAAGTCCCGCACCGGAGCGCGACGGCCGGAGAGCTGTTCGGCCGGCATCCGGTTGCCCTGGCAGCAGCTAGCCGAGTTCGTGCCGCACACGAGTCCGACCAGATCATCGTCGGTTCGGCCCACCACCAGGGCATCGCGTCACTGGGGGCCGGGCTGGTGGCCACCGGCCACGCGGCCGACGGCCTGATCGAGGCGTTCGAGGCCGTCGACGGTTGGGTGCTTGCGGTGCAATGGCATCCGGAGGCGCCGGGTACGTCGGAGTCGGTTCAGCGCGCACCGTTTGCCGCGCTCGCCCAGGCCATCGAAATCGACGAACGCCTAGCCCGCCGCTGAAAACTGCGTCGCCGCCGCAATTCCGAGCAGTCGCTCGAGGCCCGCGCTACCCGCCGGTGTCACGACGACTGCCCGGCTGCTGCCGATGCGCCGTACCCAGCCCTGTGTGAACATCGCGGTCGCGATGTGCGCGCCCGCCGCGCCCGCCAGGTGTCTGCGTCGCTCGGTCCAGTCGAGGCACGCGCGCGTCGCGGCCCGGCGCCCCGGTTCGAACGGAGAGCCCAGCGCATCTGTCAGCCATTGGCGCCCATCGGTGGTGAGGGCCAACGACTCGTCGAGCAATCCCCGTCGGAGCAACGCCTCGGTGATGGTCACCCCCAGCCTCCCGGCGAAGTGGTCGTAGCAGGTCCGTCCGCGTGCGAGGGCACTGTTGATCACCGCTTCGCGCATGCCGCGTGGCGGTGTGGACGGCTGCTCACCCAGCACCGCGAGTGACTCGAGCACCTCGGCGACGCCGGCGTCCACCAGCTCGACGTAGCGATGGCGCCCTTGCCGGCGTTCGCTGACCAGACCCACCGTCACCAATCGGTTGAGGTGCTCGGTGGCGGTCGAGGGTGCGACACCGGCGTGTGCAGCCAATTCCTTTGCCGTCCAGGCCCGCCCGTCCATGAGCGCGATAAGCATGCGGGCGCGCGTACTGTCGGCCATCGCGGACGCGACGGCGGCGAGGCATTCGGCTGTCATAGACCCAGTGTGCGACGGTGACAATTCGGTGGCCACCGAACGATCCGGCGGCCACGATGTACGCATGGACACGTTCACCCGTCTGCACCACGGCGACGAACCGCTCCTCCTACCCAACGCCTGGGACTTCGCCTCCGCCGCAGCGTTTGTCCGCGCCGGTTTCCGCGCGGTCGGGACAACGAGTCTCGGCGTCGCCGCCTCATCCGGACTGCCTGATGCCGCCGGCGCCACCGGGGCGGAAACTCTCGCTCTGGCACGGACATTGGCTCGGCTGCCGGTTCCGGTGACGGTCGACATCGAGGCGGGTTTCGGGATGGACCCGGCAGCTCTGGCCGCGGAGCTGCACGCCATCGGTATCGCCGGGGTCAACATCGAGGACGGCCGCGGCGATCACCTCGCGGCGCTCGACGAGCAGTGCGCGCTGATCGCGGCGTTCAAGGCTGCCGCGCCGGACGTGTTCGTCAACGCCCGCGTCGACACCTATTGGCTGCATCTGCCCACGGCTGACACCACCCGACGCGCATCGGCGTACGTCGACGCCGGCGCGGACGGCGTCTTCGTACCCGGCCTGCGCGACGAGCGCGTGATCGAGCAGCTCGTCGCCGAGCTCGGAGATATTCCACTCAACCTGCTCGCCCAGTTGCCGTTCCGCCGGCTCGGCGAACTCGGCGTCCGTCGCGTGAGCACCGGGTCACTGCCGTTCCGCGTCGCCATCACGCAAGCTGCCGCGGCGGCGACGGCATACGCTACGGGCGCGCCGACTCCCGCCGCGATGTCCTATGACGACGCGCAGGCGCTCTCGCTCAGCTGATCAACTGGCGGCGTTGGGCAGCAACGGCGGGCATGCCCCCTGGGCATCGGTGGCGAGCTCGAAGTGCCAGAGTTCGTTGGCGTAGATCTGGCACAGACCGAAGCGTGCACCGTTGGCGATCAGCCACCTGTCGGCGCTCTGGCCGCCGATGTCGACCGCCTGACCGCTGACATGCTTGGACTGCTGTGGCGTCTGAACGTATTGCCGCGCCGCGTTGTAACTGCCGTAGGTCTGGATCGCGTCGTCGAGCAGTTGTTGCTGGAACTCGGGAGTGCGCCAGCCGGAGGTGACCGTCATGGGGATGCCCTCGGCCGCGGCTGCGGTCGCCGCCTGCTGGATGGCGGCCAACAACGCCGGGTCAAGGTGCCCGACGGTGGGGTTGGAGACGTCGAACGGGCTCGCCGCATCGGCGGACGCGGTAGCCATCGGTCCGAGCATTGTGAGCGCACCTGCCAAGGCCAAGGCGGTACCGACGAGTCGCATGGGCACCGACCCTACTCGGCGTCGGCTACCGACTCTTCTCCCGCAGGGACATCGGCGGCGTCGTCGCTGCCGCCAACGCCGCGGCGTCGATCGTCTGACATCGATATGGCAGCGCCTCCAGCCGAGCCGTCATCGTGGCGAGCGGATCCTCCACGACGCCGGTGGTACCGGACAGGAACGCCCACTCGTGTTCGTCACTGCCGAAATAGACCACGGTGCCGAAGGTTTCGCCGAAACGCTCCCATGACCGGAGCAGCGTCTCGTTGCGCCATAGCGTGGGGCAGCCGGCCTGGCCGGTGACGACGGTGCCGATGTCACCACACAGCTTCATGTACTCGGCGCCGTAGAGGCGGTTGTGCTGGGCGGCCTCAGCGCGTTCGTCGGGGAGATCTATGACGACGACGTCATACCTGGGTCCGGAGTAATCTGCCACAAACTCGTATCCATCGGTGTAGTGCACTGTGACGGGGCCGAGTCCGGCTTCGGCCCTTGCCAATTCATCGGGCGTGTAGCCGTAGGGCAGGTGTTCGGCGCAGAGCCGGACGGCCTCGCGGTCGATGTCGACGTGGTCGACGTGCGTGGCCCCGGCGGCGACAGCCATCTGGCTGGCCACACCTTCGCCGGAACCGATGATCAGCACCCGGTCGACGGTCTCGGCCAGCAGCAGCGCCGGCACCATCAGTGCCTCGTGATAGACGAGCTGGCTGAATTCGGTGCTCTGCCGGTCCGAGTCGCTGAACAGTGAGATGCCCTGCTCCGTCCGGCCGATCACCAGATGCTGAAATTCGGTGTGGACATCGCACAGCACATCGGTGAGCTGCCAGGTGCGGGTGATGCCGGGTGCCATCGGCTCGACGATCTGCCGTCCCGCTCCGCGAAACACCGTGTGGATGTGGGCATCTGCCGCACCCACGGCCTGTCGCAGCAACCGGACGGCCTCCTCGGCGTCGGCCGATTCACCGCAGGTGAAGACGTCGACGAACATCGCGCCGCGTTCGGGATAGCTGTGGATCGAGGCGTGTGATTCGGCGAGCAACGCCAACACCGTCACGCCGTGTGGCTCGAAGCGCTTGTCCACCATGTCGCACACCGTGGCTCCGGCCCGCTCGACGGAGGTGCGCAGCAGGTGGCGCAGCCGCACGCGATCGTTGGCCAGGTCGCGGTCGACGCCGGTGAATTCGGCCAGCACGTGACAGCCCGCAAAGCTGCTACCCGGTTGTGACTGCATCTGTGACCTCCACGAATTGCGTTGCCAGCGGGACAAATCCATTGAACGACGAGGCGTAGCTCGTCGTATACGCGCCCGCCGCATCGATCTCGACGAGGTCACCCGGGCGTAGCGTCACCGGCAGCGGATACCGCCGGTACAGCACGTCGTCGCCGTCGCACGTCGGGCCGGCGACCACGGCGTTGTCGACGGGATCACTGTCGCGGTTCGTGCGCAGCCGGTACCGGATGTATTCGTTCTCGGTCTCGGCCAGGCCGCCGTAGCGCCCGATGTCGAGGTACACCCAGCGGCGGCCGTCGGTGCCGGTCCGCACCGACACGACTTCGGACGAGAGCGTGCCGGCCGAACCGACCACCGCGCGCCCGGGTTCGATGACGACGTGGGGTAGCGCCGGGAAGTGCCGTCCGAGGGCGTCGGCGATGGCGCCACCCACGATCGCGACGCCGGGTACGGGTGCGTCGTACGAGATCGGGATGCCGCCGCCCAGGTTGAGTGTCGTCAGGCCGGGTACGGCCTCGAAAATGTCACGCGCGCATCGGATGCCGATCTCCCACGCGTCCGCATCGAGCTGCTGCGAGCCGACGTGGAAAGCCACCCCGTCCGCTCGGAGTCCCGACCGGGCAGCCTGTCTCAACAACCCGGCCGCATCGGCGGGCGCGCAGCCGAACTTGTGCCCGAACGGCGTCACCGACGACGGAAACGTCGGCGCAATGCGACATTCGACGCTCGAGCCCGGCGCGTTCTCGGCGATCGCCGCCAGGCCGGCCGCGGTGTCGAAGGTGAACCGCCGGACGCCCCGCGCAAACGCGTGCGCAATCTCGGCCGGCTTCTTGAGCGGGTTGCCGAACGTCATCAGGGCGCCGTCGATGCCCGCCGCCGCGCACAGGTCGACCTCACCGACGGACGCGACGTCAAAGGCGCAGTCGAGGCCTGCCAGGAGCCGCAGGATGGGCTCGGCCGGGTTGGCTTTCACCGCGTACCGGATTTCGGCCGCGGGCAGGGCGCCGCGTAACGCCGCAACGTTCCTGCGCACCGTTGCGAGGTCGATCGTCAGGTAGGGCCTACCGGGCACACGCGGCAGAGTACTGAACCAATCCGTCCGTCGCGCGCTGATCGGCGAGCGAAGCAATCAGCCGACGAGGTTGATGACGAGGTTGATCGTGCACGCGATGATCACGGTGCCGTAGATGTAGCTGAAGAGGCAGTGCCGGAGTACTTCGGCCCGGATCTGAGAGCTGGTGACGTCGGTGTCGGAGACCTGGTAGGTCATCCCGAGGTTGAACGAGAAGTAGAAGAAGTCGCTGTACTGCGGATCGACATCGGGACTGTTGAAGTCGATTCCGCCGGGTTCGTCGTCGTAGTAGATGCGCGCATAGCGCGCCGTGTACATGGTGTGGAGCAGCGCCCACGTCGCGAGGATCGCGGCCAGCGACATGCCTGCGTACGACGCCTTGTCCGCGTCGTTCGCGGACAGCAGCAGGATTCCGATGGAGGTCAGGCTGGCCGTGAGGATGAGGAACAGGACCAGATCGCCGATCTCGTCGTCGACGTCGGCTTCACCCGCGTGCTCCTTCGTCTGCTCGGGGCCCATCCGCCACAGCGCCACGAGCGCCCATGAGACGTAGCTCGCCGCGGTGACGATGACGACCGCCAGCAGTCCGACGGGCCAACGCTGCAACAGCAGCCCGGTGGCCAGGCCGACGCCGAGGCCCGCCGTCAAGCTGATCCAGAATCTGTTCGCGCCGGAGAGTGAGGTCACCCCATGCATTCTCCGTCAGCTCCCGTAGAGGCGTAGCGCCCGTGCGGCTTCCGTGGCGATCTCACCGCTGAGCCTCGCAATGGGTGGCCCGCCGCGTTGATGGATCACGTTGGCCAGCACCGCGACGTAGGTGTCCGACTCAGCGTCGATCCAGAGGCTGACGCCGGTGAAGCCGGTGTGCCCGAAGCTGCCGACGGGAAGGACCATGCCGCGGGGTCGGGAATGTTCGGTGTCGATGTCCCAGCCGAAGCTCCGGAGTTCTTGTCCCGGGATCGCTGGATAGTCCGGGGCCAGCAGCGGATCTGTTGTGTTGGGCCGGTTTTCGACGGCCGCTCGGCTGGCGGCATTCGCCGCGGGCACCTGCCCGGCGTTGTGCCCCGGTTGTTGCGGCGTCGCCATCAATTCCGCGGTGCTCCGCCCCAGCGGGAACGGGCTCGGACGTCCGGCGAGCCGGTCGATCAGCGCCTGCGCGTAGCGGCCGATGTCCGAAACCGTCGAGAACACTCCTGCGCTCCCGCCGGTGCCGCCCATGCGCCTTGCCGTCGGGTCGTGCACCGTGCCGCGGATCAAGTGGTCGAAGTCGGGGTTGATGCCGGGAGTGTCGTCATCGTGGGAGGTCGGTGCGACGCGCTCCAGCAGGGCGGTACTCCAGGTTCCGGGCGGGCACGGTCCAGCCGGTACGCCTTCGAAAACGATTGCCGTGCCTCGAATCTGGTGCGGGCCGCAGGCCTTGGTGGCGGGCAGATACCGAGTATCGACAAGGTCCATCGGCGCAAAGACGTTGTCCTGTACATAGTTGTCCAGAGACTCGCCGGTGATCTTCTCGATCAGGGCGCCGAGGATGATGAAGTTGAGGTCGGAGTAGTGGAATCCCTCGCCGGGACCGAACTCCAGAGGCGCGGTGAGCGCACGACGAATGCCTTCGGCCTTGTCGGCGCTTGTCAGCCCCCACGGGCCTTGATGGCTGAGGTCGCCGCCCGTACCGGACGTGTGCGTCAGCATCATCCGCACCGTCACCTGGGCGCGGCGTGGGTCGTTGGTCGGATTGAATTCCGGAAAGTACGTCTGGATGGGCTCGTCGACCGCGACCAGGCCCTTTTCGTACAGCTGCAGGAAGGCGACAGTCGTCGCGATGCTCTTCGACAGCGACGCGAGGTCGAATATGGTGTCGTCGGTCATCGGTTCCGCCGGCGCCGCAGATCCGTCCAGCGCGGGTTCGTCAGCGAGCCTGCGGGCGCCGTAGGCCTGCCGGAACACGACCTTGCCGGCATGCCCGATCTCGATCACCGCGCCGGGCAACCGATGCGCGGCGAGCGCGTCGTTCACCAGGCGGGACACCGCGGCGAACGGGCCGGCCGGGACGACGCTCGGCACCGGCGTGGCGGCCGCAGTTGTCGTGGCCGGCGGCCGAGCAGTCGGCGGCGACGTGACGGCCGGCGGCGGCGTCGGGTGTCCGCACGCCGCGAGGGCGAGCATCACCGCGCATACCCGTGCTACGCGCGACCCCGACACCCTCACCGCTTCGACGTTAGCGCCTCACTCTGTTCAGCAGGGATCCGACGATGAGCAGACCGCAGAACCACAGTGGCAGAGCGATCGCGCCGGCACGGGACGCTGGATCCTGGGTCATCAGGATGTAGATCAGCGCGAAGTACCCGAGGCACAGGTAATTGGTGAGCGGTGACAGCGGTGTCTTGAAGACACCGGCGCCCTCCCGCGACCGAAATCGCAGGTGGCTCAGCGCGATGATGCTCCACGTGATCAGCTCGGCCCCGACCACGACGGGAATCAGCAGCACGAGCGCCTTCCCGGGGAGCACGACATTCAGCAGCACCGCCACGGCGACGAACCCGGAGTTGAGCAGCAGTGCACGGACGGGGACGCCGCGGGCGTTGGTGTGGGCGAGGAACCGTGGCGCCTGGCCGCTGGCGGCGAGGTCATACAGGACGCGCGCGTTGCTGTAGGTCATCACGTTCGCCACCGACAGCGCGGCGGTCAGAACGACGATGTTGAGCAGCGTTGCGGCGCCGCCGATCCCGAGGCCGACGAGCATCAACACGAACGGGCTGCCCTCCGTGCCCACCTTGTCCCACGGCCAGATGATCAGCATGACGCCGATGGCGCCCACGTAGAAGACCAGGATTCGCAGCAGCACCTGATTGATGGCGCGGGGGATGTTGCGGGCGGGCTCCTCGACCTCACCGGCGGCGGTGCCGAGCGACTCGATGCCGCCGAAAGAAAAGGTGATCGCGACCAGCGAGATCATGAAGGCGCCGAGCCCCTTGGGGGCGAAACCGCCATGCGCCCAGAGGTTCTGCAGGCCGTGCACGTTGTAATCGCCGGCGCCGAAGATGATCGCGATGCCGATGACGATCATGGCGACGACGGCGGTCACCTTGATCAGCGTGAAGTAGAACTCGAATTCGCCGAACGCCTTGACGTTGAAGGTGTTCGCGGCGGTGATGAGCACCAGGCACACCGCGGTGGTGATCCAGCGGGGCATGTCCGGGAACCAGAAGGCCATGAACTCCGAAGCTGCCGTCAACTCCACCATGCAGACGACGACACAGACGTACCACCAGTTCCAGCCGGCGATGAAACCCGCTGGTTTGCCGAGATATTCGCGGGCGTAGGCCGACCACGACCCCGCGACCGGATGTGCGACGGCCATCTCGCCGAGCATCCGCATCACGCCGTAGAGGACGATGCCGGCGATCGCATAGCCGAGCAGAACGATCGGTCCGGCGGTCTGCACGGATGTGCCCGAGATGAGGAACAGGCCCGTCCCGATGGCGGAGCCGAGCGAGATCATCTGCAGATGACGGTTCTTCAGGTCGCGGTGCATCGGCGCGTCAGCCGGGGCGGTGGTCTCGGCACGGGGCCCGTCAGCGGGACGGGTGCTCGGAGCCATCGGGGTGCCTTCCATTCGGTGTATCGCGTGCGGGTGAGGGGGGTGGGACTACGTCGGTGCGGCGGGTACGTCGACGCGGGTCTGCAACACCCGCCCGGCCGACTCGCCGCGCATCAGACCGTCATGCGTGGTGTCGTCGACAACCAGGTACAGCGTGTGCCCATCGGCGCCACCGAGGGCGGGTGCGACGGCCCAGCCGTGGCCGATCGGGATCCGATGCGTCACGGCGCCGCCGGCGATGACGCGCAGGAACTCGCCGGTGTCGTAACAGCCGACCCACACGCCGCCCTCGCTGTCGACGCACAGGCCGTCGGGGTGGCTGCCGGCGCCGAGGTCGGCGAACACCGTGGGGAAGCCGAGACTGCCGTCGGGTGCAGTTGTAAAGGCAAGCAGGCGTGACCCGTTCGTCTCGCTGACGACGAGGGTCCCGTCGGGCAGAAAGCCGAGGCCGTTGGGCACGGCGAGGCCGGTTGCGACAATGCGGACGCCACCTGCCTGGTCCACCAGGCCGATCTCGCCGACGAGTGCATCGCGGGTCTGTTTGTACAGGTCGACGTAAGCGCGGCCGTCGGGGGCGACGACGAGGTCGTTGGTCGACCAGGCCAAATCGCTGACATCGAACGTCGAAGTGGTGTTTCCGTGGGCGTCGACGTGGTGGATCGTGGCCTCGAAGAGCGTGGACACCACGAGCGTTCCGTCGGGAAGCCAGCCGAGGCCGGAGGCGCGCGGCACCTCGGCCTCGACGGAGAGGTCACCCGTTTCGCCCACCGAGTACACCCGGCCGGCCGGTCCGTCGCTGAACCACAGGCGGTCGTTGCGCCATCGCGGTCCTTCGCCGTACACGAACCCGTCGATGAACGGCTCAACAGCTGTTGACGTCGTCGTCGGACCATTCCCTTCGCTCGATGAGTGCGTAGAGGCTATCCCGTGCTGGTCGAGGACCGATCCGAATCACCGCACCGGACCGGGTGCGACACTGGTCGCGTGACGACTTCAGAGCCCATCGAGCCCGACGCCAAGGACTGGACGTGGGTGCTGACACGCGCCTGCCCTGAATGCGGCTTCGATGCGTCGTCCGTCCAACCCTCGGATGTCGCCGGCCGGATCCGCGACGATGCCGCAGACTGGGTGCACCGCCTGGCCGGCTCCGGAGTGAAGTCGCGACCGCGGCCCGACGTCTGGTCGACGCTCGAATACGGATGCCACATCCGTGACGTGCACCGAATCTTCGACCACCGCGTCCGACTGATGCTGACCGAGGAGGATCCGCGGTTCCCCAACTGGGACCAGGACGAGACGGCCATCGCCGACGACTACGGTTCGCAGGACCCCGCCGTGGTCGCCACCGAGCTTTTCGACGCCGCGAACATCGTCGCGGACACCTATGCGAATGTGCCGGCGGAATCTTGGAAACGTCGCGGATTACGCAGCAATGGAAGCGAATTCACCATCGCGACCATTTCGCTCTACCACCTGCACGACATCGTCCACCACGCGCACGACGTCGCCCCACGCGGGTGATAGACGTACGTTTGCGACATCTCATGAATCAACTGAACCGAAGGGGCCAAGGGTGTCGGTTTCCGGAACGCAGCGCGTATACGGGGGCGTCACCGGCGAGGAGCGCATCGCCCAGCGGCGCCGGAAGCTGATCGAGGCCGGGACGAGCTTGTTTGGCTCTCCCGGTTCAGGTTCGGTCCGCGTCAAAGACGTGGTGGCCGAGGCCGGTCTGACAGAGCGCTATTTCTACGAGAGCTTCACCGATCTGAGTGCATTGTTCGGTGTGGTGTTCGATGCGGCTGCCGATGCGATCGATGCGCGGGTGAACGCCGCCATGGTCGATGCGCCGGTCGACAGCTTTGCCCGCGTGTCGATCGCCCTGCGCGCAACCGTCGACGTGTTGTCCGACGATCCACGGATGATCCGCATTCTGTTCGTTGAAAGTCTGGGCTCGGGCGGTCGTGCGGGTGTTCACCGCAATGAAGTACTCGCCCGCACCGCCGGCAGTTTCTTGAAATGGTCCACGCCAGAAGCCTCATCGTTCGAAAGCAGTGCCGCCGATACCCGGATGAAGGCATTCGCCATGTCGGGCGCCGCTGCGGAACTGCTGATCTCTTGGGCGGATGGACATCTCGAGGCCACGCCGGCTGAACTGGCCGACTTTCTGGCCGGGCTGTACTGGCGCATGAATCTGCCCTGACCGACACAGCCATAACCAAACAGATTGCGCTGCAGGGGAAACTGCCGTGGCCGCGGCGCCTACTCTGCCGCGGCTTTGATCGCCTGCAGGGTCTGGCGCATCCCCTCGCGCATGGATGCGGTGAAGACGTCCTGCCCGCCCATGTAATTGTCAATGACGTGGACCGTCCCGTCGGGGCTGCCGTCGGGGCTCTCACGCCGCTGGGTGAGCTTGGTCCCGCCCGATGTGGGCTCCAGGCGCAGGGACCAGATGGCCCAGTTCTCCTTGATCCGGAACGCGATTTCGCGGCCGTTGTCCAACCGGATGATGGTGCCGTGCGTCTTCCATTGGAAGGTGCCGTTGTTGTTCAGGTTGGTGAACTCGACACCGTCCGCGACCTGCTCGGCGCCGCCGCGCAACCGGGTCGATTCGACCTGTGGGCTCCACTCGGCCATCCGGCGGACGTCGCCGACCAGCGTCCACACCGTCTCGGGCGCGGCCGCGATCTCGATGCTCTCCTCGAGTATCGGCTGCGGATTCGAAGGCATGTCGTCACTCCCGTCGCGAAATTGAACGTCCGATCGGACGCTTTTCGGAGCGTAACGATCAAAGAGATTTACGTCCAGTTGCACGTATAAAATGCGGAGGTGGCAACCGACGATCAGTTGGATGGGCGACGCATCCGTGGCGACGCGACCAGACGGAAGGTCGCCTACGAGGCGGCGATGATCGCGACGACCCACGGGCTCGACTCGATCACGGTCGGCGCGCTGGCCACGGCGACCGGGGTCAGCAAGAGCGGAATCCTCACCGTGTTCGGGAATCGGGAGGCGATCCAGGTCGCCGCGGTGGCGGAGGCGCGAAACATCTATCGCGAGACGATCATCGCGAAGGCGCTCGAGGCGGCCCCCGGCGCGCCGCGGCTGCGTGCGCTGATCGACGCGTGGGTCGACTACCTGACCGCCGGCGTGTTCCGCGGTGGTTGTTTCATGGCGGCGACCACCGCCGAATACGGCCGTCGCGACGGTCCGGTCGCGGACGGGGTCAGGAAGCTCAAGCGTGGCTGGCTGAAGCTGCTGGAAACCGAGCTGGCTGTCGCGGGCTCGTCGGCACCGGCAGACGACGCGTTCAAGATCGACGCGTTTCTCACTGCCGGCAACGACCGAAGGGAACTGTTCGCCGACGACGCCGAGCTGATGCGCGCCAGAGACCTCGCGATGGGTGTCGTCGGCCAACTCGCGGGCGCCTAGCGGCGATCAGCCGATTCCCGGTCCTTGTGTGGCTTTGCCGGCGTAGCTTCGGTTGCATCTGACGATGCGAACTGGGGGTTGCCATGGCGTTGAGAACCTATGGCGTGCTGGCGGCGGGAGCGGGTGCGGTTGCTGTCGCGCTACTGGGCGCGAACCCGCCGGCCGATGCCGCACTGGCGATCCAGCCGTTCCCGGCATGTTTCCCGTGGGAATGGAACTGTGGGCCCGGCGGCTTCTCGACCCCGGCCGACGACGGGATCCCGGGCGACAATGCCGCAGAAGGTGGCATCCCGGCCCCCGCGGTCGTGCCGAACGTCGACGGTTCACTCAGCCCGCCGGGCATGCCGGGCGACGTATAGCCCGTACTAACGCTGCACTCACAGTGGCGGTGGGATGTCTTGTTGCTCTGCTGATTCTGCGGCCGCCGCGGCTTCTGCAGCTTCTGCGGCTTCGCGTTCTTGGCGTTCTTTGCGTCGGCGGGCGAAGGCTTCTTGTGCGGCTTCGCGCTCGTCGATATCGGCTTGGTTGCGGGCGCGTTCGTAGGCGATCTGCTGGGCCTGGTTCTGGGTGCGGGTGCGGCGCCGGATGGGCATCATGACGCCCCGGCCGGGAGCCGCGGTGGTGTCCAGATCGGTGTCCTGTGGTGGTGGGTTCGGCAGTGGGGTGTCGGTGACCGTGCGGGGAAACAGGATTCGACTTTCGGGCACGCTGATGTAGGTGTGGCCGGTGGGTGCGGTCCACACAATCGTCCCGTCGGGCTGTTGACGGTCCTGCCACCCGTCAGGGCCGCCGTAGAAGGTTTTGAGTAGGTGGTGTTTGCGGCATTTCGGGCTGAGGTTGCCCGGATGTGTCGGCCCGATCGGCCACGGAATGGTGTGGTCGATATCGGAGGTGGTGGCGGGCTGATCGCAGCCCGGGAACATGCACGTCATGGCCCGCACCCGGACGAATTCATCCATCGCCGCCGACGGCCGGTAGCGCGGCACTTGGTCAAGATCGGTGGCTGAGGCGACCGTGCGGACTTTCGCGCCGCGGGCCACCAGATCGGCGAGCACCGCCGGGGGCACCACGCCGCCGCCGAGGACATAACCGACGGGTGTGCGCACCGGCGCAGGGGGTTTGGTGGAAGTCGGGATCGGCGGGTGCGCCGCATGGGCTTCAGGGGTGGGCGGGGTGTCGCCGGCCGGTTCGTCCCCAGCAGGGGTCGGGTTTTCGGCGGGCCGCGAATCGGCCGCCGGTGCAGGCGCGGGCTCGGGCTCAGGTTCAGCTGTGAAGAAATGCTCGGGCTCGGGCTCGGGTGTGAACACCGGCTCAGGTGCAGGCTGGTTTGGCGCCGGGGTCGGGGGCGCGGCCGGGTCCCCACTGAGCAGCGGGTCCGCCACCGGCGCCGGCAGCTGATCGGTGAGCACATGAATCATCACCGCCGCCGCCCGCGCATCAGGCCCAGCCGCCGGGCAATCCGGATTGCCGCACTGGCACACCAACCGATCCCCACGAGCCGCCAACACCCCCAACGCGTCAGCCCGCCGCTGCCCGAACGTCCGCGGATCGTCCTCACACACCTGCCGCGCCATCTCGTCCAGCACCCGATCCAACAACTCCGCATCGGTGGCCAACAGCGCACCCCAGATCGACGCCACCCCGGTCTCATCATCGGGCTTGCCCACCCCGACCCCACGCCGGCGCGCAGCCGAACGCACCTTCAAAACGGCGGCGGGGTCGAACTTCTGCACCCAACCGTCGATCTTGCGTTCAATCTTCTTGCGCGACAACCCCGCCCACTCCGACAGCGCCCCCGCCAATGCAACATCGATCACCGCCAGCGTATTGGGATCCTCCACCAGACGGGTGCGCCAACAGATCGTCCCGACCGTCCGCGCCGACACCCCACCATCGGCGAACACCGCCGCCACCTTTGGTAGCCGGAAGCGCAACGCGACCGCAATCGACAACTGCCCCGACGCTTCACGCTTCCCGATCCCCAGCGCCGCACCCACCTCGGCGACCGCAGCATCCCAGCCATCACAGGCCCACCACTGCCGGCCATCTTCGTCATCGACACGCAACGCCACCAGATCGGCAATCGCCCGGAACTTCCCGCACTCAGCGACATTCGACACCCGCGCGAAATGCACCACCGCATCGACCACGGAGGCATCGTGAACCAGCACACCGCCGGCCCCGATCCCTACGTGTTCGAACATATGTGCGATTATGCCAGACGGGTCCGACGCGTGCCACCGCATTTCTGCTGGGAGGCCGAGGCTATCGGCGCCGGACCAAATCCGCATTTACGCGCGCGCATATTTTGTGCGAATCCGGATTCGGCACCACGGTGGCCGGCGTACCTTGAGCTCAGCCCACCCTCGCCGTCGATGAGCTGGCCTGGCCACCGCACCTGATCGCAGGCGTGTGGAACGAGAACGGAACTTCGGAAGCGAAGGGGCGCCTCATGTCGGCCGATGTCGACTTTTGTGTTGTGGGAGCGGGTTTCGCAGGATTGACCGCCGCCCTGCGGCTGAAACAGGCGGGCCGTTCGGTGGCCCTGCTCGAGGCGCGGGACCGGGTCGGGGGCCGTACTTTCACCGAGGTCCTTCCCGACGGGACGTGGATCGACCGCGGTGGCGCATGGGTCGGTCCGGGGCAGGACCGCATCAAGGCCCTGATGGCCGAATACGGTGTGGCCGAATACAAGGAGTACGTCGACGGCGACGCCATGATGATCGTCGACGGCAAGAAGCACCGGTACTCCGGCACCATCCCGTGGGCGATGAGCCCGTGGGCCATCGCCAATCTCGGCGCCGGCCTCCTCGAGATCGGCCAGATGTGCAAGACCATCCCGTTCGACGCCCCGTGGCAGGCCAAGAAGGCCGCCGAGTGGGACCGAATCACGTTGGGGGAGTGGCTGCATCGCAACATCCGCTCGCATCAGGCACGCGAGATGCTCGACATGGCCATGGCCGGGGTGTACACCTCGGCCGCATCGGAGACATCACTGTTGTGGGCGTTGCATCAGATGGGGTCCGGTGGTGGACCCGTGTTCGTCATCTCCAACGCCGGCGGCGCGCAGGACGCCCGGGTGCGCGGCGGCATGGGCGCGATCTACGGCCAGATGGCCGCCGAACTCGGTGACGCGCTGCATCTTTCGTGCCCGGTGGACCTCATCGCGCAGGACGACGACGGGGTCACCGTCCACGCCGAGCGGCTGACGGTCCGGGCCCGGCACGCGATCGTCGCCGTACCCTTGGCCGTCGCCTCCCAAATCGATTACGAGCCAGGGCTTCCCGTCGACCGGATGTTCCTGCATCGGCGCATGCCGAGCGGCGCCGTCTACAAGATCTCGATCGTCTACGAGACGGCGTTTTGGCGTGCGGACGGCCTGTGCGGACAATCGGCCGCACCGGGCAGTCCGGCCACGCTGACCATCGACGCCTGCACCGACACCGGCACGCCGGGCATCATGTGCGTCATCACCGAAGGCCCGGCCGCGCGCGCGCTCGGGCTGCTCGATGCGGCGGAACGCAAGGCCGTCGTCGTCAACGAACTGGTCGACCGGTTCGGGGCGAAGGCGGCGTCGCCGGTGAGCTACCACGAGCAGAACTGGACGGTCGAGCGCTACTCCGGCGGCGGCATGATCAGTCACGCACCGCCCGGCGTGCTCACCGAGTTCGGCCACGCGCTGCGGACCCCGTGCGGGCGGATCCATTGGGCCGGAACGGAAAGTTCGGCCATCATGTGCGGCTGGATCGACGGTGCGGTGCGCTCTGGGGAGCGGGCGGCCGCCGAGGTGCTGGCCGCGGACAGCGTGGCCGTCGTGGGTTAACGGCTCGCTCGCCAGCGCGCGATCTCGCGGCCGATCTCGGTCTCCGCGGGTCGGCCGAAGAACCATTCCTGGCCGATGCGGTACCAGTTGTTGGTGCTCTGCAGATGTCCCAGTGTGCCGAAGGTGAGGAAGT
Organism: Mycobacterium sp. SMC-18; assembly: GCF_045310895.1. Lineage (NCBI taxonomy): Bacteria > Bacillati > Actinomycetota > Actinomycetes > Mycobacteriales > Mycobacteriaceae > Mycobacterium > Mycobacterium sp. SMC-18. Next base: position 48,842 of record NZ_JBJIAL010000002.1, on the reverse strand, counting down.
CGGCGCGCCGGGAGAAGACATGCTCGGGCGGCAGCATCTGCCGCTTCATCCCCGCGAACTCGGTCTGCCGCGGATCGATGGCCGAGACGACGGCGCCAGTGGCCAGCTCAGGCGTGATGGTGAGGTCCTCGTCGATCATGTGCCATTCGCTCGCGGCCCAGATGTACTCCAGGCAATCCTGGGCTGTCACACCGGATTCCGTGTCCACGATGCCGCGGCCCAGCATCAGGCGGTACAGGTCGTCGGCACGGCCTTCGATCGCGGCGTGGAAGCAATCGAGCTCGAATGCCACGTTCGCGGGGTCCATCCGGTTGTACAGCCCGAAGTCGACGAAGCCGACGCGACCGTCGGTGGCCAGCATGATGTTGCCGGGGTGGGGATCACCGCAGAATTCGTGGTTGGTGAAGAGCGAGCCGATATAGAAGCGGTAGACCAGTTCTCCGATGCGATTGCGGTCGGTCGCCGGCAGCGTGCGCATGTGTTCGAAGCCTGCGGCATCGAGGTATTCGGTGACCAGCACCCGCGGTGTGCAGAACTCGACGACGCTGTCGGGGACGACGATGAACGGATGTCCCCGGTACTGTTCGGCCACCAAGTGCTGCGTCTCGGCCTCGCGCAGGTAGTCGAGCTCGCTCTCGAAGTTCCGGGTGATCTCGTCGAGCATGGCGGTGTTCGCCGACGGCCACAGCCGCCAGAGCTTCATCAACAGCGCGAGATTGCGCATGTCGGCCTGGATGGCCCGATCCACGCCCGGATACTGAACCTTGACGGCGACGTCGCGACCGTCACGCAACCGGGCTCGGTACACCTGGCCGATTGATGCTGCGGCCGTGGGGGATTCGTCGAAATCGGCGAAGACGTCCGACAGGGGACCGAGGTCGGTTTCCATGACCTCGCGCATGGCGCTGAACGGCGCCTGCGGCGCCTGATCCCGCAGCGCGGCGAGCTTTTCCCGGAACTGTTCGCGGTGCGATTCGGGCACCAGATCCAATTCGATCACCGACAGCATCTGGCCGAGCTTCATCGCGGCGCCCTTCATGGAGCCCAGCACCGTCACGAGATTCTCGGCCATTTGGATGGTGGCACGCTCGGCCAGCAGTTCCTTGGCGCGTTCCGACCGGCCGACCATCGACAGGCGGGTGCGGCCGCCGCGCACGGCTTGCTTCGCGGCGAGGGCGCCCAGCTTGCCGCCCCGCGCAAGACGTCCCTCAGGCAGTCGGCGTGCCACGCTGCCTCCCACGGAATCGGTGCAACGACGCCATCAACGTACCGGCCCGATTACGCAGGTGTCTCGTGTGTCCAGGACTCAGTTTCGCGGGCGATCCGTTGCCAGGCTTCGAGGCTCGCGAGGCGCGTGCGGGCCTCGCCGTCCAGGACAGCCGAGATCTCGATGACCTCGGCGACGACGCCTTCAGTCTGGGCGACCTCGAGTACGTGCACCACGACGGCGACGTCCGGATGGCCGAGCAGTTCGGTGACCGCGGGGCGCGCGAGCTCGGGGTCGATCCGGTTCAGCAGCGACAGCAGCGCTGCCAGCACCTCCGGCTTGCCGGTGGCGGCAGCCCGGGCCATGCGCAACGACCGGTCTGGTCCGGCAGCGCGCATGATGTCGTTCATGACGTGCGTGTCCGACACCAGCACGCCGGTCAGGATGATGCCCTCGTCATCGTCGATGGCCCGCTCGAACGCCACGATGAGTTCGTCGGTGGCGAATTCGACGAACCGCGATGCGGTCAGGTAGTCGCGGCGCCGCAGCAGTTCCATCGCCGCCGGGATCAGCAGCTTGGCGGGCAGTCGCGGGGCGAAGTGCGGGATGACCCGAGGGTCGACGTATGGCGCCGCGTCGGCGAGGTAGCTCGGTTTGAGCCCGGACAGTACGCCGATGGCGCGGTCTCCGTGCGCCAGTCCCACTGCGCCCCCGACGCGCCCCGCGACTTCCGGAGGTACCGCGCGGTGAGCGACGGTGACCACCAAGGCATTTGGGATCAGCGGCGCGAGCTTGCCGACGCGTGCGAAGGCCTCGGCCTGTTCGTCGAACAGCGCGTCGGACAGTGCGCTGCGCAGGGCTTTGAGGTCGTCGGCACCGAGTCGTTCGAGGCGGGCAAGGTCGGCGGCATCGGTCTGCAGCAGCGCGGCCAGCAGCGACAATTGTGCGCGGGTCAGGATGTCGGCCATCACGTCACCGTCCGAACAGGATCTTGCGGGCGGCGGGCCGGATCAGCCGGGGCAGGACTTTGAGCCCGTCGTCGAGTGAGTCGTTCAGGCTGCGCTGGTGTGCCACCTTCGCCTTCCTGAGCAGACCGAGCAGCTGGGCTGATTCCTCGGGGGTGAGCTTCTCGAGTACTTCCCGCGGTTGTCCGAGCTCGTCGAGCAACGGGTTGTCGGTACCCGGGGTAGCGGCTTTGTCCATCCTAAATAACTACCACATTCGGATGGCATAGCTATCTGAAGGCACGCCGAGGACTGGAAAAGGGCCCTTAAGCTGGCCTGTTATCTGGATAGCGATAGTATCGAGGCTCGTCGTGCGGAGGATGTGGAGGACGTGGTGGCGGCTCGGAAGGTGCTGACGCGGGCGGAGAGCCAAGCGCAGACGCGGCAGGAATTGCTGGACGCCGCGGAGCAACTTTTCTATGCCAACGGGTACCACGCCACGTCGCTGGCGGCCATCGCGGCAGAGGCGGGACGCACCATCGGTGCCGTCTACAGCAACTTCGAGGGCAAAGAAGCGCTGTGCCTCGAGGTCATCCGCAACCGCTCCATGGCCGAACTCAATCAACTGCTCGGGCCGCTCGTGGCAGCCGGCGTATCCACCGACGACCGGCTGGCGGCCCTGGCGAGCTGGTGGGCCCGCATCGGCGCGGAGCCCAACCTCGTCGTGCTGACCGCTGAATACGTCACCAGCACCTTCCATAACCCCGAGCAGCTCGCCAAGGCGCGTGAAGCACTGGAACGGTTCAAGGAATCGACGCGGGTGCTGCTCGAAGACGCCGTGCCGGAAGGGGTTCCGGCTGACCACCCGCTCATGGACGACGCCATCGAAGTGGCGGTGGCGACCGGCGCGGGCATCGCCATGGCCCAGGCGCTGGGCACGATCGACGCCGAGCGGGGCGCGGCGCTGATGGTCGCCAACATGCGGTTGTGGTTCGACGCGCTGGTCGTCGGCAAGTAGTGCCGAGTCAGTCCGTCCCCGCGGTCACCCGTTGTGCCACAACGGCGCGGAGCGCTGCGACGACGTCGGCCCCGGCCGCGAGGTCCGCGGCGTACCGCGCGCGGTGTTCCCACGCGACCCGCCGTCCGCCTCGTTCGACGACGAACACGCCACCGAGCCGGCGCGGATCGCCGGTGCGCTGATAGGGGTAGATCCCGGCCCGGACGAAATCGATGAAGGCGCTCACATTCCGGATCGGGTTCAACCATCGCCGCCGGGCGGCCAATCCCATTGTGCGGTACAGGGTGTGGTCCTGGGTGGCCATGACGGGAGTGCGGGAACCGGCCCGCTTCCGGAAGGTGAAGCCCTGGATCGATGTACCGATGCCGATCAGGATCACCTGGGCGCCAAGCGCTTCCACTTCATCGAAGTGCGCGGTCAACTCTCTGGCCTGGGCCAGGCCGAAGGCGCTGCCGAACTGCGGCAGGAACACCAGCGCCACCGGCCCGTCGCGCCAGAAGTCCTGAAACTCGTGCAGGTGGTGCCGATCATCCAGCACACGCTCATTGCTGATGACATCGACCCGGCTCAACTGACCGCTCCCACAGCGTCATTCGTGCGGTCGGCCGAATCCGTCGGCGCGAACGGGCACATCGTGCCGCGCTTGCCGTGCTGCAGTGTCAGGCCGGGGTCGTGCGTCATCTCGACGAAGCCGGTGCTGTCGGCATGGCGGATCACGTTGTGCAGATGGCCCCACATTTCGGGGCCGAAGTATGGGATGAAGACGCGGTCGAAGACCGGGTTCTCCAGAGCCTTGACGGTCGCCTTGACCAGTAGTGCGCCCAGCCGTGGCCGCAGCCGGTAGTCATCGAGGCCGCAGATCTGCCGGACGTACGGCGTCAGGAGCGGGATGGCGGCCCAGATCGCCACGCGCATGAGACTTCCGATGACGAGGTTCGGGTTCAGTGGGGTCACCGGGGGGTGGGTCATGAAGTCGGTGAGTTCCTGCGCCGGGCGGGTGAATGCCATGAGCTCCTGCTCGGCCCGCTGCACCCAGGCTTCGACATCCTCGGGGGTGTCCGGCAGCTCGCCTGCCGGCATTCCCATGAGCTGACACACCTTGACCTGCTCGCGGTAGAACTGGCGCTCCTCTTCGTCGGTCGCATTCGGGTCGCCGAAGGCCTTGTACGCGCGCCACAGGTGTGGCCAGCCCACGACGTAGGTGAATTTGAGGGTCTCGACGTGGTTGGCCTGGAACAGCTCGCCGGTCGCGGGTACCTCGCCGGTGATGTGAGAGTGCTTGCGGAACAGGTCAACTCCGACTTTTTCGGCGCTGGCGGTGTCGCCCGCGACGGCGCCGGCGAAGAAGTGCAGGCTGCGCCGGATACGGCCGATCGTGTCGTAGTAGTACGTCGTGTGGTGGCCGACGCCGTACGCCCCGTCGGGGTCCAGCACCGAGATGAAAAGCCCGGACAGAGCGCCCATTCCGGCAACCATGACGTTCTCGTAGACCTTCCAGCTGATCGACTCGGGCCCGAAGTAGCCGTTGTCGATCCGCGGGGCTTCCGCTATCGCCAGGGCCTTCTTGCCGTTCTTGCCGTGCAGCTTGAGCAGGAAGTCGTACCGGCGGTCGATTCTCCGGCGTTCGGCTTTGGGCATCGCGACGTCCTGCAGGCGGACGGACTTCATGGGCTCCTCCGGTACCAGTTGAGATAGCAACATTATTCCAATGGCGACGTTACTCCAACTGGGTGGGACCGACAAGACCTGCTGCCGCCCTAGGATGCGGGGGACGAGCAGGACGGAGAGCTGGATGTCAGACGCCGCAATGCACATCGCCGTGCAGAAGTTGGTGGACGCCGAGGAGTTGCGGACGGGCTTGGGCACGTTCACGCGCGTGGTCGACGGCAAGCGATGGGCGGAGGCGTCGCAGGTCTTCGCCGATGACGTCACGTTCGACTATGGCGACCAAGGGCCGCAGTCAGGCCTGCCCGCGCTGGTGGCGACGTTCCGCCGGTACCTCGAAAAGTGCGGTGGCACACAACATCTCATCGGTTCGATCCAGGTCGAGGTCGGTGACGACGACACGGCCGTGACCCGGGCGTACGTTCAGGCCCGGCACCAGGGCGTCGGCCCGCTTGCGGCCGAAACGTTCGATACCAACGGTGAGTACACCGACACCTGGGCCCGCCGGCCCGAAGGCTGGCGGATCGTCAACCGCATCAGCCGGTGGTCGGCGATGTCGGGTAATCCTGCGGTTCTGTTCCCGCAGTAGCGGGATCAGCGGAAGCGGACGTCCATGGTGGCGAGGCCGAAGATCTTCTTGCCGCCCGACTTGGCGCCGACGATCACGACACCCGTGCGGGTCTCGGGGTCCAGGGATTTGATCTTGCCGCTGAACTCGATATCGCAGCCTTCGGTGGCCGGCACCACCGCGGGCGCCGACAGGCGGACGGTGTAGCGGCTCACGGCACCGGGGTCGCCGGACCAGGACGAGGCGTATCCGGCGCCCAGGCCCATGGTCAGCATGCCGTGGGCGATGACGTCGGGCAGCCCGGCGAGCTGCGCCAGCTCCTTGTCCCAGTGAATCGGGTTGGCGTCGCCGGCCACGCCGGCGTAGTTCACGAGGTCGCCGAGTGACAACCGCAGGTGACTCGCGGGGAGTTCGTCGCCGACGGACACGTCCTCGAACAACGGCGTCCCCGGCGTGCGGGCCGCGTCGCTGGCGATCCGGATCTCGCCCTCGGGCCGCACCGTCTTGCGGTACTCCTCGGAGCCGATGTCCAGGATGTTCATGTCGTGCATCATGGCCTTCTGCACGGCCGTCTTGACGTCGCCGTCGATGTCCTCGGCCGTCACGCCGACGACGGTGGTGTGCAGGGTGTGGACCCGCTCGCCCTTGGTGTCGGTGAAGGTGTTGGTCACGGTGATGAAGTCGCGGCCCGCGGTCCGGCGGACCGCCGTCAGCTCGACGTCGATGACCAGCTCATCGCCCGCCACGATCGGCCGGTGCTGTTCGAAGACCTCTTCGGTCTGCAGGTAGGTGTCGTAACCGACGACGATCGACTCGAACATCCGCCGGTTGCACTTCATGCCGGGTGTCGAGGTGAACGTGATCGGCGCGATGACATCGGCGTAGCCGAGCTCATTGGCGGCAGCGACGTCCCAGTGCGCGGGGTGGTAGTCCTGCACCGCGCGGGCGTACTCGCGCAGCTTCTCGCGGCCCACCAGGTAGGTGCCGTCCATCTGGTAGTGGTGGCCGATCCGCGCTTCGAGCGGCGACGCTTCTGCTGCTGTCGTCATGACTGTGCCCAACTTTTCTATCGACATGTTCGCTGAGGCCGACCAAAGCACCCTACGCGGCGAGGGGGCGGCAACACACGTCGATGCGCCGTCTACCTGCGCCGAGCGGAGGCAAATGTGCCCAAAACCACGCGATCGCGGCGACTGCCGTGGCTGTTCGCGGGTGCCCCGGGGCCCGTGCTTGACTGGCAGCATGGCCCGCACACCCACTTTGGCCCGTCGGTTGTTCGAGCGTTACGAACCCGTGCACGCGATCACGTACTTCGCGCCCGAGGCGCGTGCCGCCGCCGTCGACCTCGGCTATCGCAGCTTCTGGAGCGGCTACTTCGTCACCAGGTCAGCGCCACTGGGGCCGGTGCCGCCGCAAGTCGTGGAGGCGGTTTTCTACAACTTCGCCGCCCATCGCGTCGCGAAGTCGCTGGCCGGCGCGTGGGACATCGCGACACCCCAGCAGGCTCTGGCGGCCCGGGAAGCGGGGGCGGTCGCCGCCTTGCGCCGCTACGGGCTCACCGCGGACGACAACCTGCGTACCGCCACCGATCTGCTCGGCCGCGTCGCGCGCGGTGCCGCCGTCGACGGCCGGCCGTTGTTCGCCGCCCTGTCCGCCGTGCCGTGGCCCGACGAGCCCGTGGCCGCGCTGTGGCACGCGGCAACGTTGTTGCGCGAACAGCGCGGCGACGCCCACGTGGCGGCCCTGGTTGCCGCCGGCATCACCGGCCGCGAGAGCAACGTGCTGCATGTCGCGGCGGGCCGCACGACCAAGGAGAAGGTCGTGTCCACGCGGGACTACGACGACGCCGAGTGGGACGCCGTCACCGCGCGCCTGGCGGCACGGGGTCTGTTGACGGCCGACGGTTCACTGACCGACGCGGGACGCGAACTCAAGACCGACATCGAGCACCGCACCGATGCCGCCGCGCTGCCGACGCTCGACGTGCTGAGCGACGCCGAGGTCGAGACCCTGTTCCAGGCGCTCACCCCGATTGCCCGGATGGTGGTCGCCGGCGGTGATCTCCCGGCGATCACCCCGATGGCGTTGCAGCACAGCGATCTCGACGATCCCGGCGCGAATCTCGGCTAGGCGGCCAGGGCGCCGCGCTTGCGCAGCAGCGGCAGCACGCCTTCGGCGAACCAGTAGGCCTCTTCGAGGTGCGGGTAGCCGGAGAGGATGAACTCGTCGAATCCGAGGTCGTGGTACTCGGAGATCAGCGACGCCACTTCCTCATGGCTGCCGACGAGCGCGGTCCCGGCGCCGCCGCGGACCAGGCCGACACCGGCCCAGAGGTTCGGGTAGACCTCGAGGTGGTCGAGCCGGCCACCGTGCAGCGCCGTCATGCGCCGCTGTCCTTCGGATTCGGAATTGGCATGCAGCGCAGTGGCTTTGGCGATCTGTTCGGGCGTCAGCTCGGCCAGGAGGGAATTGGCGACGGCCCAGGCGGCCTCGGAGGTGTCGCGGCTGATGGTGTGCAGCCGGATGCCGAACCGCAGGGTGCGTCCGCGGGCCTTGGCCAGTTCGCGCACCTGTGCGATCTTGGCCGCGGCGGCAGCCGGCGGCTCGCCCCACGTCAGGTAGACGTCGACGTGCTCGGCCGCGATGGGCAGAGCGGCCGGCGACGATCCGCCGAAATACAACTGCGGCAACGGGTTCGGCGGCTCGGACACGCGCGCGTCGGTGACGGAGTAGTGCCTGCCGCGGTAGTCCACGGGGCCGCCGCGCCAGATATCGCGGACGATCTCGAGGAATTCGCCGGTGCGTTCGTAGCGCTGGTCGTGGCTGAGCCAGTCACCGAACCGGCGTTGTTCGATGTCGTCGCCGCCGCTGACGATGTTGAGCAGCAGGCGTCCTTCGGAGAATCGCTGAAAAGTCGCCGCCTGTTGCGCGGCCAGGGTGGGTGGCACGAGGCCGGGCCGGAAGGCAACCAGGAATTTGAGTCGTTCGGTCTGCTCGAGCAGGGCAGCAGAGGTCAACCAGGCGTCCTCACACCAGGTTCCGGTCGGCGTCAGCACGCCTTCGAACCCGAGGCGGTCGGCAGCGCGGGCGATTTCACCGAGGTAGCGCAGGCTGGGCTTGCGGTATGACGCCGGAACCGTGTGGTGCGATGACGCGTGTGACGCGCCGACGATCGAGCGACTGTCACCGTTTGTGGGCAGGAACCAGAAGAACTTGGCGGCCAAGACGATCCTCCTATTTTGCGGTGGTCCAGAACTGCGACAACTGATCGCCGAACCGGTTGTCGACGAACTGCGAGAAGGTGGTTTTGTGGTCGATCTGTCCGGATTGTGTGAACGCATCGGCGAGCTGTTGCTCAGAGGCGATCACCGCATCGTTGATGGGTATGGCCAGCCGCAGGCTTCGGGACTGTGCGACGCGGGCCACCTGCGGATCGATTCCGATTGCGGCCGCGTACTTTTGGTACCACTCGTCAGGGTGGTCCTTGGCCCAGCGTGAGGCCCGGGCGACCCGCTGGACGAAGTCGGCCAGCGCGCTGTTGCGTTTGGCGTCCTGCAGTGCCGCCACCGAGGCGATGCCGAATCCATAGCCGTTGGTGACGCTCTCGGCGGTGGCGACGGTACGGACCTTCAGCTGGTTCTGGGCCAGGGCCGTGTACGGATCCCAGATCGCCCAGGCGTCGGCCTGTCCCTGGCTCAGGGCGGTGAAGGCGTCGGCCGGTTGCAGGAACACCAGCTGGATGTCCTTGACCGTCAGGCCGGCCTTCTGCAGCTGGAGAAGCAGATGGCCGTGTGCCGAGCTGCCCTTGCCGACGACGACCTTCTTCCCGCGGAGGTCGGCCACGGTATGAACCGCTGAGCCCGTCGGGGTGAGGATCTGATCGCCGGCGGCACTGTTCGAATAGGCCGCGATGACACGGATTTTCGCGCCCGCCGCGGCGCCGAAGATCGGCGGCGTGTTCCCGGTGACCGCGAAGTCGATCTTGCCCGCGGTGGCCGCCTCGACCTGAGGCGGCCCGGAGGTGAAGGTCGAGAACTGCACCTTGTAGGGCACGTTGTCGAGCTCCCCGGCTGCCCGGAGCAGCGACTCGGTACCGCCCTTCTGATCACCGACCTGCAGCGTCAGGCCGGCCAGGTCCGATGCCGGAACTGTCTGGGGCACCGCCACGTCGTGCTTGCTGTCCCGGCTGGAGACGCAGGCGCTGAGCAATGCGCCGGCGGCGAGGATGGATACCAGTCGTACTGCCCGTGAATGTTTCACAGTCTTCTCCCGTCAGACACCGAGTTGCGCGAGCAGCTCGGTGCGGTAGTCGTCGGTGCGCCGGTCGCGCTGGTCGTGCGGCTGGCGCGGGCTCTCGATCGCCAGGGTGTGCGCGACCCGCCCGTGCTCGAGCACCACGATGGTGTCGGCCAATGCGATGGCCTCGTCCACGTCGTGCGTGACCAGGAGCACCCCGAAGTTGTGCTGGCGCCAGAGGTTGAGGAGCAGTCGGTGCATCGAGAGCCGGGTCAGGGCGTCGAGCGCGCCGAATGGCTCGTCGAGCAGCAGCAGTTGAGGCTCCGCCACCAGCGCGCGGGCCAGCGACACGCGCTGTGCCTGCCCACCCGACAGGGTCAGTGGCCAGGACTGCGCCTTGTCGGCGAGGCCCACCTCGTCCAGGGCCTGATCGGCGCGGGAAAGTGCTTCGGCGCGGGACAGTTTGGCGCGGGTCAGGCCGTAGCGCACGTTGTCGCGCACGGATCGCCACGGGAACAGCCGGGGCTCCTGGAACGCGACGGCGGGCGCGCCCTGGACCTCGCGCTCGCCCTGGAAATCACCGGCGAGGCCGGAAAGCACTCGCAGTATGGTCGATTTGCCCGAACCGCTGCGCCCGACGAGCGCGACGATCTCGCCACGCTTCACCCGGAGGCTGACATCGTCGAGCACCCGATTGGCGCCGTACCACTTGGATACCGAGCGCAACTCCGCTGCGGGTGGTTCCGATACCGCGGGCGGTTCCACGGGTACTTCGTAAAGTGCTGTCACAGGGTGCCTTTCAGAGTCGATAGCGCAAGGCACGGCGCTCCAGGATCCGCACGAGCGCGTCGGTGATGATGCCGAGCAGCGCGTAGACGACGAGACCGAAGATGATCACGTCGATGCGGAGGAAGTCGCGCGCGTTGTTGATGAGGTAGCCGACACCGGAGTCGGCATTGATCTGTTCGGCGACGATCAGCGTGAGCCACGAGATGGCCAGCGACTGCCGCAGCCCCACGAGGACCTGCGGTGCGGCGCTGGGGATGACGACGGTCCGCAGCCGCTCAAGCGGCGAAAAGCCGAGTACGGCAGCCGTTTCGAAGAGCTTGGGGTCGACCTGGCGGATTGCCGACGAGGTATTGAGGTAGAGCGGGAACGCGGCGCCCAACGCGACCATGAGCACCTTGGGCAGTTCGCCGATGCCGAACCAGACGATGAACAGCGGGATCAGGCCGAGGTGGGGCAGCGCCCGGATCATCTGCATCGTCGGGTCGACCGTGGCGTCCGCCCACTTCGAGAAGCCCACGAGGGCGCCGAGAGCGGCGCCGATGACGCCGCCGAGGAGGAGTCCTTCAGCCGCGCGGATTCCCGAAACGCGCAGTGCTTCGGCGAGTTGACCGTTGCCGATCAGCTCGATGCCGGCCTCCGCGATGGTCTGCGGTGCCGGCAGGACCTCGGGATCGATGAGGCCCCACGCGCTGCCGGCCTGCCACAGGATGAGTACCGCCAGCGGTGACAGCCAGCGGAGGATTTCCCAGCGCCGAGCGCGGACGCGGCTGATCCAGGAAACCGACTGCACTGCAGCAGGTTCGGTACCCGGTGCCGCGGCGGCCACCGGGGCCTCGCGGGTGGTCATCACGCTCCTCACGTCGACGGCTATCGGTCAGGCGCGCACGCCATCACCCCGAAATTAGGAGGCCGTGCACGGGCTGTGAAGATTTACCGTCGCCCTGATTCCACGGGAACGGGGGCGGTCGACCGCCGGCAGTGCCGTTTGCAGCATGCCAGGTCGCCAAGACGATCACGCATGGATCTCAGACGAAAGCGCATTGATCGTCGCGTTCGGTGACTCTACGTTTTGAGCTATGAAGACAGTGCTGATCACGGGTTGTTCGTCGGGCTACGGGCTGGAGATCGCCCGGCACTTCCATGCGCAAGGCTGGAATGTCGTCGCGACCATGAGAACGCCACGGCCCGAACTACTTCCGGACTCGGACCGAATCAGGGTGCTGGCGCTCGACGTCACGGATCCGCAGAGCATCGCCGGCGCCATCGCAGCCGCCGGTCCGATCGACGTGCTGGTCAACAATGCCGGCGTCGGGGTGGTGGGCGCGTTCGAGGCCACCCCGATGGCGACGACACGGGAGGTATTCGAGACCAACACCTTTGGCGTCATAGCCATGACGCAGGCCGTTGTCCCGCAATTCCGTGAACGGCGGTCCGGTGTCATCGTGAACGTGACCTCCAGTGCGACCTTGGCGCCGATGCCGCTGGCAGCGGTGTACACCGCGAGCAAGGCGGCGATCGAAGGTTTCACCGGCTCGCTGGCATTGGAGCTCGAATTCTTCGGAGTGGCTGCCAAACTCGTCGAGCCGGGCTATGGACCGGGCACCAATTTCGCCGCCAACGGCGCCGACCGGATGGACGGCCTGCTGCCTCCCGAGTACCTGGAGTTCGCGGGACCGGTCATGGCCGCGTTCGGCGACGTCGACGTGTTCACAACGGCGTCCGACGTGGCCGAGGTCGTCTACCAGGCCGCGACCGATACGTCGGGCCGGCTGCGGTTCGCGGCGGGCCCGGACGCGCTGGCCCTCGTCGCCGCGCACAGCGAATAGACACGTACTCGTCCGGTCGCGGGTACCGTGTCGAAATGGCAACGGACCCGCTCGATTTCATCGTCGCGCTGTTGCGGTGCCGGGCGGTGCGGTCGAAGATCGTGGCCGGTGGCGGTCAATGGAGCGTCCGCAAGCCGCGCTATACCGATCCGTCCTTCTGCGTGATGCTCGAAGGCGCATGCTGGTTCTGTCCCGAGGACGGCGACGCGATCGAACTCCGCGCGGGTGACTTTCTGCTGTTGCCGGAGACGCCGAGTTTCGTCCTGGCCAGCGACCTCGACTTGCCCGCGACGGACACGGCGATCGATCTCGACCGCGATGCCACCTACGGTGATGGCGCGCCGAGCATGCGCATGCTGGGTGGGTATTTCCAATTCGACAGGGCGAACGCCGAACTCGTGGCACGGCTGTTGCCGGCGGCGATTCTGATCAGGCGCGACGAACCCGGCGCGTCCCGGCTGGGCCGCATCGTCGAGTTGATCGCCGAGGAGGCCGACGAGCAGAACCGGTGTCGGGACCTCATTCTCGAGCGCCTGGTCGAGGTGTTGCTCATCGAGACGTGGCGGTTCGAGACCGAACACGCCGCCGTGGAGCGGGGGTTGCTCGGGGGGCTGGCTGATCCGGCACTCACGCACGCGCTCCGGGCGATGCATGCCGATCTGGCCGGCCAGTGGACGGTCGAGAAGCTGGCGCGCACGGCGGGGATGTCCCGCGCGGTTTTCGCTGAGCGCTTCTCCCGCACCGTCGGGATGCCGCCGCTGCAGTACCTCACCGAATGGCGCGTCGCACGGGCCAAGGAGCTACTGCTCGGTGAGCGGCCGTCGATGTCGGCGGTCGCCACCCGGGTCGGGTACGGCTCAGCGAGCGCCTTCAGTGCCGCCTTCACGCGCGTGGTGAGGTGCTCGCCGGCCGAGTTCGCCCGGCAGGACCGTCAACGCGCGTAACCGGGGCACATCGAAAAGGCTTCAGAGTCGGTACATTTCGCGTGCCATCGCGGCTTCCTCGAACGACGCCTCCCGGCGTGGTGGGTAGTAGTCGGCACGATGCTGAGGCCAATGGGTGCGGCCCTGGACCCAGGTGCCGGCGGCCGAGACCGCTTCGGCGACCTGCTGAGCGCTGTGGCGCAACCAATCCCGCATCATCTCCGCGGGGGCCGGAACGTGTGCGTGTGTCATGCGTTCGACGCTACGAATCAGCTGGGCGGCGGACATCGGGCTCGAGGCTGATCTTGATGTCCGCCCGCGGTAGGAGGCGGTAGGGGTCAGCATCCGACTCAGGGACCGACGAAATCCTCCAGCGCAGACTCGATTTCGTGCGCCAACCGTTGCGGCGCTGCAGCGTCTCCGTGGATCAGATCACGTAGTGCGCGGTGAAACAGGCCGTCCGCGGTCGCGTAGACGATGGCGGGCGTGATGATGACGACGGACTCGCAGAGTTCGGCGTAGGCGATCACGGCCTTCCAGGTGAGCGCGGCAAGGCTGTCGTCGATCTCGTTGATGCTTGCGGCGAAGCGGTCGTCGAAGAGCGCTTGCGTGCGCAGGTCGTACCAGAGCCGGTGCATGGCGGCCGACTCGCGCAGTGAGTTGCTGAGGGCGCTGCTGATGCGGGTCTTGAGTTCCGGCCCGGAACTGCCGTCGATGACGATGGAGTTGTAGCGGTCGATGAAGTGGTTCTTGTACTGCCGCACGCAGCACATGACGAGGTCGTCTTTGTCGTCGAAGTAGTAGTGCAGAACGCCGAGCGATATCTCGCAATGCTGGGCGAGCTCCCGCATGCTGGCGCGCGCGAAGCCCAGTTCAGCAAGTCCGCTGGTGGCTTGGGTGGCCAGCTCCTGACGGCGCGCAGCGAACTTTTGCCCACGCGCGCCCGCCAGTCGGCCTGCAACGCGGCTCGAAGGGGTATCCACAGGGCTCCAGTGGCAGATGAGGTGTCAGTGAACTGGCGGGGAATACCAAGTCTATTCCTCCGATCAGGTACTTCTGCCCCGGGGTGGCAAAGTTTGGACGATCGTCTTGAAATGCCTCCAAAGAATGGCGCAGGTCGCTATCATGCTCCGCGAGTACTCGAAATTCGACGGAAATGGTGCCGATGAGCGAACAACAAGCAGCGGCGGACTCTGCTGCGGACGACAGGTTGGCGTGGTTGCGGAAGTCGGTCGCGGAAGGGCAGCCGGGAGCGGTTGATTCGGCGTGGAGCTGGATCGTCGAGCTGTCCAAGCTGGCGGACAACGACTCCGATGCTGCCGAAGCGCAGCTCAACGATCTTTTCCGGCTGGGTACGCCGCCGGTCGATCTGGACGGCCCGACGGAGGGCATTCTCGTCATGACGACGACGAACCCTGCGCTCGATACCGTGACGCGGGCTGTTACGGCCCTGTGGATGCCGTGGCAGGGCAAGCGCTTCGATTCGGAGGCCGGCACCGGCGACAATCGGCTGACCAAGAGCACTGGCCTGGTTGGCAAGCTGCTGTGGCCGCTGTATTCGATGCGTGATGCCGAATCCGGCAAACTCGCCTTCGACTTCGCGACCTACGTGGAAGCCGGTAAGGACGACCCCGATCGTCAGGTCATGGTCATCGATTACGCCAACGTTGAATCGAACCCGCGCCTGGTGATCCGGAGCATCCGGGACGAACTGGTGCAGCTCGTGCCCGGTGTCTACCTCGGCAAGATTCTGTTCAACACCGGCTCCGACAAGTACAGCAAGATCGGCTACTTCGCATTGCGCACGCCGCGCTGACAGACCTCGCGTTCACAGCCCACCTAAACGACTAACTCGAAAAAGAAACGGCAACAACATGACTGAGTGGCACGAATACCCGTCTCTGCTCCTGCAGCTGAACGCTCTCACCAAGGCTCGCGATGACCTTCGCGCGCACAATCTGTACGAGAGCTACGGGATGCGTCCTGCCGATGACCTCGGCCAGCCCACCGACGAGGTGCGCCGGGCTCGTCAGCCTGATGGCACCTGGAACGACCTCGAAGATCCGCACATGGGCGCCAAGGGCACCGGCTTCGGACGCAACGTGCCGCTGTCGATGACGGTCACCGACGTCAAGCGCCTGCTCAAGCCGGACCCACGCGTCATCAGCCGCAAGCTCATGGCCCGCGACGACTTCAAGCCGGCCGGCATCATCAACGCACTGGCCGCCGCGTGGCTGCAGTTCGAGAACCACAACTGGTTCTTCCACGGCGACGGCGTGCCAGACAAGACCATCGACATCCCGCTGAGCGCCGATGATCAGTTCCCCGAGAACCCGATGAAGATCCGGTGCACCATCCCGCTGCGGGGCGAGATCGCGGATGGTTGTCCCGCACCGGTTTTCGCGAACGCAGAGACGCACTGGTGGGACGGCTCGCAGGTCTACGGCAGCGGCAAGGAGCGCCAGTCGCAGGTCCGCACCTTCGTCGACGGCAAGGTGAAGGTCGACCCGAACGGGCGTCTTCCCGAGAGCGACATCAAGGGCATCGACCTGACCGGTATGCAGGAGAACTACTGGGTCGGCACCGGTCTGCTGCACACCATGTTCGCGCGTGAGCACAACGCCGTCTGCGATGCCCTGAAGAAGGCCTACCCGAGCTTCGATGATCAGCGGCTCTTCGAGGTCGGCGTCCTCGTCGTCTCTGCGCTGATCGCCAAGATCCACACCGTGGAGTGGACGCCGTGCGTGCTGCGCCACCCGGCGCTGCAGATCGGCATGAACGCGAACTGGTATGGCGCACTGGGAGAGACGTTCCAGGAGAAGTTCGGCCGGATCAGTGACAACGAGGCGATCTCGGGCATCATCGGGTCACCGACGGATCACCACACCGCGCCGTTCTCGCTGACCGAGGAGTTCGTGTCGGTCTACCGCATGCACCCGCTGATCCCGGACGACTGGAACTTCTTCTCGCTGGAGTCCGGTGAGCACCTGGTCAAGGCGGACTTCACCCAGCTGCAGGGTGCCTACACACGCGGCTTCATGGACAAGATCCAGATGGGCGACATGTGGTACTCGTTCGGCCTGGCCAGCGCCGGTGCCGTCTGCCTGCACAACTACCCGAACGCGCTGCGCAACCTCACCCGGGTCGACGGTCAGGTCACCGACCTCGCCACCCTCGACATCGTGCGTGACCGCGAGCGAGGTGTGCCGCGCTACAACGACTTCCGTGAGGCACTGCGGATGCCGCGCCGCAAGACCATCGACGACATCACCCCGAACAAGCAGTGGGCCCGGGAGATCAACGAGGTCTACAACGGCGACGTCGACGCCGTCGACCTCCAGATCGGTATGCAGGCCGAGCAGCCGCCGAAGGGATTCGGCTTCTCGGACACCGCTTTCCGGATCTTCATCCTGATGGCGTCACGCCGGCTCAAGAGCGACCGGTTCTTCACCAACGACTTCAAGCCCGAGGTGTACACCCAGGTCGGGTTCGACTGGGTGAACAACAACACCATGAAGGACGTCATGCTGCGGCACTACCCGGAGCTGGAGCCGGTGATCGGTGACGTCGAGCGGGTGTTCGCGCCGTGGCCGAAGCTGGGTGCGCCGGTGCCGGGGAAGAAGAACCCCGTGGTGCAGCTGGCCGACTCGGTCCGCGCTTACCTGCCCTGGGGCTGACGCGCGATGGCCGAGGATTTCCCGCACGCATCCATCGTCGAAGGCGTTCGGTTCACCGCTCAGATCGGTGTGCCGAATGTCCTTCTGGGACTGTTCAACAAGCGAGAGTTGCCCACCCGCATCGCCTCGGGCCTGAGTTCGGACTACCTGGGATACCAGCTGGTCGAGGGCATGGTGCGCAGCTACGGCCCCGGACCGTTCTACGTCCGGGTCGTCGCCGACGAGGCGCTGCTGGTGCACCACCCGGACGACCTGAAGTTCGTGTTGGGCGGCTCGCCCGACCCGTTCGCCTCTGACCCGAAGCCCAAGCGGGAGGGCATGGCGGCGTTCCAGCCGGACGCGCTGACCATCTCCCGTGGGCAGCCGTGGGAGGACCGGCGTCGCTTCGCCGAAGCGGTGCTGGACACCGGGCATCCGGTCCACCGGTTGGCGCAGGCGTTCGTGGAGAAGGTCGTGCAGACGGTGGAGGGTCTCGGCTCCGGGGCGCTGAAGTGGTCCGATTGGAACGCGGCATTCCAGCGGCTGACCCGGTGTGTCGTCTTCGGCGACAAGGCGGCCGACGACACCCGGCTCACCTCGCAGCTGAGCGAACTGATGTCCGCGGGCAACGGGATGCCGGGAGAGCCGGCGCCGGGATATCCGGAGTTCGTCTCTCACATCGAGTCCTACCTGAAGGATCCGGAGCCGGGCAGTCTGGCCGCGCTCATCGCGGAGACCACCGCGCCGGAGACCGCGAGCCCTGCGAGCCAGGTGATCCACTGGTTGTTCGCGATGGGGGACACCCTGGCTGCCAACGCATTCCGCACGCTGGCGGTGCTGTCGACGCACCCCGAGCACCTGCGCGAGGTCCGGGCGGAGATGGAGTCGGCCGACATCGGCTCGGGACAGGGCATCGCGTCGCTGAAGTATCTCGGCGGGTGCCTGCTCGACACCATGCGGCTGTGGCCGACGACCGGATTGTTCGGCCGGGTCGCCACCCGGGACATCGAGTTCCCCAGTGGGGCAGTGCTGCCCGAAGGCAAGCAGGTCCTCATCTACAACGTGTTCAACCACCGGAACCGCGACAGGATCCCCTACGCCGACCGGTTTTCGCCAGGTGAATGGGTCAGCGGTGATGCCGGGAGTGACTGGTCGTACAACTTCTTCAGCCACGGTCCGCAGGGCTGCCCGGGCGCCGGCTTGTCGGTTTTCCTCGGTCAGGCCTTCCTGGCGCACGTGTTGAACGGGTCCACACCGGTGCTGCGCGGGGCTACGCTGAACCCGCAGAAGTCACTGCCGCACAGTGTCGATCTGTACGGCATCAGCATCGAACGCTAGATGGGACCCTTGTGACGACGACCGCCGAACATCTGCGCTACGCCCTTGACGGGCGGTGGCGTGAGGTGAAAGACCGTATTCGGCAGGAACTTTCCGCTGAACTGTTCAAGCCGCACTACACCCCGGACACTGCGGTGGCCCGGGCCAAGGTCACCGAGCAGATGAAGTACATGGCGTCGCGCGGCGCCGCCGAGGACGCCTTCGCCAAGGGTCACGGCGGCAACGGCGATGCGGGCGCCACCATCGCCCGCATCGAGATGCTGGCCATGAGCGACCTGTCGCTGATGGTCAAGGCCGGGGTGCAGTGGGGTCTGTTCGGCGGTGCGATCGACAACCTGGGTACCGAACGCCACCACGAGGCCTACGTGCGCAAGGCCATCGATCTGGATCTGGTCGGTTGCTTCGGCATGACGGAGACCGGGCACGGCAGCGACGTGCAGTCCCTGGAGACGACAGCCACCTACGATCCGGCCACCCAAGAGTTCGTCATCGATTCTCCGACCCCTACGGCGCGCAAGGATTACATCGGCGGCGCTGCTGAATCTGCCCAGGTATCAGCGGTTTTCGCACAGCTGATCACGGGCGGCGAGAGCCAGGGCGTGCATTGCTTCATGGTGCCGCTGCGCGACGAGTACGGCAACGACCTACCGGGCGTCCGCACCTCGGACTGTCACTACAAGGGCGGACTGCCCGGTGTCGACAACGGTCGCATTCAGTTCGACCATGTGCGCATCCCGCGGGAGAACCTGCTGAACCGCTACGGCGATGTCGCCGCGGACGGGACCTATTCGTCGCCCATCGACAACCCCAACCGGCGGTTCTTCACCATGCTGGGCACCCTGATCCGTGGACGCGTAACGGTCGGCGGCAGTGCCGCGGCCGCCGCCCGCGTCGCGCTGGATATCGCGACGCGATATGCGTTGCAGCGCAGGCAGTTCGAGGCGCCGAAGACGGACGACGAAGTCCTGATCATGGACTACCTGGTGCACCAGCGTCGGCTGCTGCCGCTGATCGCGAAGTCCTATGCACTGCAGTTCGCGCAGAACGAGTTGGTGGCGGACCTGCACGATCTGACCGAGGAAGCCGAACCCGACGGTGAGGTGCAGCGTGAGCTCGAGGCGCGCGCCGCCGGTCTGAAGGCCGCGGCGACGTGGCACGCCACCAAAGCCATCCAGGAGTGCCGCGAAGCCTGCGGCGGCGCAGGGTATCTGGCGGAGAACCGGCTCATCGCGCTCAAGGCGGACACGGATGTCTTCACCACCTTCGAAGGTGACAACCACGTCTTGACGCAGTTGGTGGCCAAGCACCTGCTCACCGAGTACGCCGACGACATCAAGGGCATGAGCCCGTTCGAGTGGGTGAAGTTCGCGACCAGCACGGCCCGGGAGCGGGTGCGCCGGAGCACCGGCACCGAGACCATCCTGCAGAACCTCCTCGACACTCGCCAGGACAACGAGGAAGAGGGCAGCCTCTTCAACCGCGGCACCCAGGCGAAGATGTTCGAGGACCGGGCCGACTATCTGCTGTCGACGGTCGCCCGCCGCCTGCAGGCCAACTCCAAGGAGATGAGCCCGTTCGAGGCGTTCAACTCCGTGCAGGACCATGTGCTGCACGCGGCGTCGGCGCACATCGACCGCATCGTGTTCGAGTCGTTCGCCGCCGGTATCGACGCGTGCACGGATCCCGAGGCCCGCGAGATCTTCGGCCTCGTGTGCGATCTGTATGCGCTGTCGGTGATCGAAGAAGACAAGGCCTGGTACATCGAGCACCGCTTCCTGTCCATGGACCGGGCGAAGGCCGTCACCGCCGGCATCAACGACCGCTGCCGCAAGCTGCGGCCGTACGCCGAGGTGTTGGTCGACGGGTTCGGGATTCCCGAGCAGCTGCGCTACGCCGAGATGCTGCATCCGGAGCGCATCCCGGATATCTGAAAAAGTGTCCCGTTTGCGATGACTGAGCACTCCTAGTCAGTGAACGGTGCCCACGAGGGCTCCGACCTGCCAAGGAGAACATCATGACCGCTGTATCTGTCCGCCGTCGCTCAGCCGTCGCAGCTGCGCTCGTCGCCGCCGGAGCCGTCGCCGGCGCACTTGGCGCGGCGAGCCCGGCGAACGCTGGAGTCAACAGGTACCTCGCCATCGCGTTCTCACCGGCGACAGGGCAGTGGGGTTACACACAGAGCCTGTTGGACGCGAACCAGGCCAAGTTCGACGCGGTGGGTTACTGCCTCAACAAGGGCGGGACCGACTGCCGGATCGTGGTGTGGGGCGACAACGAGTGCGCCGCACTCGCGACGAGTCCCAACCCGTTCAACCACAGCCTCATGTGGGGCACAGGTGTGGCCCAGACGCAGAAGGAGGCCGAGACGAAAGCCCGGCTGTCGACGTCGTTCGGCGCGACCGTCGTCCTGTCGTTCTGCTCACTCGGCACCGAGCACTGACACGGGCGGGGTAGCGTCGTCCAATACGGTTGCGGACGGCGAAAGGGACCCGCCATGGATCTGAAGAAGAAGGCGGCGCTTTTCGCGGCAGCAGGCGCGGCTGCGGGAATTCTCGTCGCACCGGCGGCACACGCCGACATCTGCGACCCGTCGGCCACCGTCTGTCAGGGCAGTGAGGTCGGCGGCGAAACGTCGGTGCCGGCCGCTTCGCCGTCGGTCATCGCGGACAACGAGGAGTTCCCGTTCGGCGACGATGAGTGGTACCTCTACCCCGGCGGCGTCATCAACCGTGGAGGCGGCGGAGGCGGCGGGCACCGTTAGGTCGAGTGCTGCTCTCCCTTGGCATGTCTGGCCGGGAGCCGGCAACTTTCCTTGACCGTCAACGAAAGTTGACGACTCCAGATCGAACGTGTCGACGGAGAGCCGACGCGCTGGTCGAGTTCACGGTGCATCGCCGGTGCTCGATACCTTCTCGGCCAGGGCGGCGAGTTTGTCGTCCAGAATCAGTGCCGCGGCGTGCAGCGGTGGGTTGTCGTCGACAACCATCAGCGACGACGGCTTGACGTAGGTCAGGGCGCTCCGGTTGTCGTCGACTTCCGTCAGCAGGACCTCGACGGGAGCGAACAGCCCGGCCGTCAGGTCGTGTCTGATCATGGTGATTGCGATGAGCGGATTGCCGAGGATGACGCGCAAGGCCTTCCGGTCTACTCCCGCTGTGCTGAGCCACGAGGTGTGGTCGATCAGGTGCATCAACATGAAATCGCTGGGTCCGGCCTGGCGCTGGACGTCCGCTTCGAATGCGTTCCAGTCGCGATCTGCCAATGCTCGGAGGCCGGTTATCTGCGCGGGCTCCGCACCGATATCGGCGAGCAGATCGTCACGCAGTTCATCGAACGTCTTGTCACTGTCGAACCGCATCCGAACTCCGCTGAACGGAATCGCCTGAGCCTCACTCGTCGTCATGATCGACCTTCGCGACGTCGGTGCGATGGACCTGCGGCCGGGGCGTGTGGTCGATGTTCAAGCTGAGCAGTTCGGGGCGGCTGTAGTGTGCTTTGACGATGGTCATCTGGCGGGGTCCTATCGCTGGTGCCGCCGGGGGTGGCGGCCTGACACCTACTCTGCGCCGGGTCGAGGCCGGATGGGGAGGCCGAGATGATCCTGGTATTCGCGGGGACACGATGCAGGTCACTTTCGCAGGTTGATCGCCGAGGCCGAGCTCGTGTGTCAAATGTGTTGTGAGCTAGGCGCATAAGCTCATCGTCGGCGGGCGGCTGGCTTCTCGCCCGGCTGCTTTCGAGGGCCGAAATTTGTCGGTGCCCTCTGCGAGCAGTCCTGCTATGTGATGCCGTAACAATCGGAGGGCGGATACGCAGTTCTGCGGATGTTTGTCCCATCTGGTCCGGTCACGCTGATTACCATGAGCGACATCGTTCGACGGGTAGATGTACCGCCGTTGACCTGGAGTGATGTGGGCATGAGCGAGCTGCTGCCGGCAGGGACCGTGACACTGCTGCTGGCAGACGTCGAGGGTTCGACGCGACTGTGGGAGACCCAGCCCGAGGAGATGACCGCCGCGCTGGCGCGGCTGGATCAAGTGGTATCCACCGCGATCGCCGCACACAACGGGGTGCGGCCGCTGGAGCAGGGCGAGGGCGACAGCTTCGTGGCAGCGTTCGCCCGAGCGAGCGATGCCGTCAAGTGTGCGCTCGATCTGCAGCGAGCCCGGCTGGCGCCAATCCGGATGCGGATCGGCATCCATACCGGGGAGGTGCAACTGCGCGACGAAAACAACTACGCGGGGCCGGCCGTCAATCGAACTGCCCGACTTCGTGATCTGGCACACGGCGGGCAGACGGTGCTGTCCGGCGCGGCGGAGGACATGGTTGTCGATCTGCTGCCCGATGGCGCATGGCTGACCGATCTGGGTACGCATCAACTACGTGATCTTCTGCGGCCCGAACGGGTGGTGCAGTTGTGTCATCCAGATCTCCGCAACGAGTTTCCGCCGCTGCGCACAGTGAATAATATTGGCACACAAGGCCTTCCGGTGGAGTTGACGACGTTCGTCGGCCGGCGAGAGCAGCTCATCGAAGTGTGTCAGCTGGTGGTGAACAACCGGCTGGTGACGTTGACCGGTACGGGCGGCGTGGGTAAGACCCGGATGGCTGTTCAGGTGGCCACCCGCGTCGCCGACGATCTGGGCGGGCTGTGGTGCGTCGACCTGGCCCCGATCACCGAGCCCGATCTTGCGGCCTCGTCGGTCGCACGGGCGGTGGGCCTGCTGGACCAACCGGGCCGCACACCGGCCGATTCCGTGGTGCGATTTCTCTCCCGCCGTCGAGGGGTGCTGGTCCTCGACAACTGCGAACATCTCCTGAACGCCACGGCGGCACTGGTTGTCGACATCACGCGGACCTGCACTGCGATAAAAGTTTTGACCACCAGCCGCGAACCACTCGGGGTCGCCGGTGAAGTGACGTGGCGCGTGCCGTCGCTGTCGTTGACCGACGAGTCGGTGCAGCTGTTCGCTGACCGGGCGCGGGCCGTGCGGCCGGATTTCCTTGTCACCGAACGGAATTCCACCGTTGTTGGCGAGATCTGCACACGCCTGGATGGTCTGCCGCTGGCGATCGAACTCGCCGCGGCGCGGGTTCGGGCCCTGGCACCGGAAGAGATCCTGGACGGCTTGCACGACCGGTTCCGGCTGTTGACCGGCGGAGCACACACGGCGGTCCGACGCCAGCAGACGTTGCTGGCGTCGGTGGAGTGGTCCCATGCGATGTTGACTGAGCCCGAACAGATCCTGCTCCGTCGGCTGGCCGTGTTCGTGGGCGGATTCGACCTGGACGCCGCGCGATCCGTCTGTGCCGACGCCGGTGTCGAGAGTTATCAGGTCTTGGACGAACTCACTTTGCTCGTCGACAAATCACTGGTGATCGCCGAGAACACGGGCAGCCGCACGCGGTACCGCCTGCTGGAGACGGTCCGTCAGTACGCGCTCGAAAAGCTGGGCGGCTCAGGTGAATCCGATGAGGTGCGTAATCGGCATCGTGACCACTACTCGGGTCTCGCATCGCAATTGGATGCGTCGACCGGTGCCGGCTACGACCAGCGGCTGCATGATGTGGAGATCGAGTTCGACAACCTGCGGGCCGCATTCGCCTGGAGTCGGGAAAGTCAGGCCATCGACACGGCTCTGATTCTCGTGTCGGAAATGCAGCCGTTTTGGTTGGGGCGCGGCCGTGTTGGTGAGGGGCTGGCTTGGTTCGATGCGATTCTCCGCGACGGTGCCGCTGACCACGGCGCGGTGACGCCGTCGGTACGGGCCTTGGCATACGCGTCCTGTGCTTTCTTGAAAGCGTGGCTTGGTGGTGTAGGCCTCATTGATTCGATCGAGTTGGCGACGAAGTCGCTGGACCTCGCCCAGCAGGTGGGGGACCGTGCGCTGATGGTGCGGGCACTCATCGCCTGCGGTTGCGCTAGCGGCTATCACCCGGGGGCCACCCGGCAGTATCTTGCCGAGGCACTCGAGTTGGCACACGAACTTGGCGACGAATGGCGGGTCGGGCAGATTCTCGCGTGGCGTGCCCTTGGCGCATTTCTGACCAGCAACCCGCTTGTGGTGCGAGCTGCTGCGATCGAAGCACGGCAGGTCGCCGAAACCGTCGGCGACCACGTCTCAGTCCGCCAGTGTCGATTGTGGCTGGCCTGGGCGCAGGTATGGCAGGGCGACCTGGCCACGGCTATCGACGGCCTGCGCGAACTGATCGCTGACGCTGACGCGGCGGGTGATCTCTTCACGAAAGCGATGGGGCTGGAGACCCTATGCCAGGCGTTGGTGTATCACGGCGACCTGGACGACGCGATGGTGGCAGCGCGCGAGGCGGTCGACGTCAGTGAGCCGATCGGTGGTGTCACGGAAGGTTGGAGCCATATCGTGGTGGCCTACGCGGCTCTGGCTGCAGGCGACGTCGCGACCGCCGCCGAATCAAGTCGGTTCGGCTGGCCGCTGACCACGTGGAGCCGGGAAGTCGTGGCGATCCAGCTGGCGCTGATGGCCCAGATCGCGCTGGCGAGTGGCGATACTGAATCGGCCCGTCGGTATGCCGACGACGGGGTCGCTGACGCCATTGCCTGGAGTCGTATGACTGCGTTGGCGGCACGTGCCCGAATTGCCATGGCGGAAGGCGATTTCCAGCAGGCCGAGCAGGATGCGCACGCTGCGCTGGCCTGTGGGGTCGAGTGCGAGGCCTGGTTGTTGATGACCGATGTGCTTGAGTGCCTGGCTTCGTCGGCGGCGGTTGCTGAGAGTTACCCGGAAGCTGCGCGGCTGTTCGGCGCAGCCGACGCCGTCAGGCAACGCACCGGTGAGACTCGGTACCGGATCTATCAGGATGGCTATGACGCGTCCGTTGCTGAACTTCGTGCGATCATGGGCGACGATTTCGACGTCGCATGGGATGAGGGCGCGGCGCTGTCTCTGGAGCAGGCGATCGCCTATGCCCAGCGCGGCCGCGGCGAGCGTAAGCGGCCTTCGAGCGGCTGGGCATCATTGACGCCAGCTGAGCTCGAGGTGGTGAAGCTGGCGGTCGCCGGACTGCCCAGCAAGGACATCGCCGCCCGGCTGTTCGTCTCGCCTCGGACGGTGCAGACGCACCTGACCCACATCTACGGGAAGCTCGGTGTTGCGTCGCGGGTGCAACTCGCGCAGGAGGCGGCCCGGCACGCGTGATCCGTTCGACGGCACGAGCGGCTGATCGTGGCATCTGCAGTCACACCGGCAACTTCAGCACAGGTCTCCCTGGATCACTCTCGCCGGGACCTGTCAGGTTTCCCTGACAGTCAAGGAAACCTGACGCCTCCAGATCGAATGTGTCGAGGGAGAGCCGACACGCCGACGGCGTTCATGGCACGTCGCGGGCGAAACGGTGGTCAGCGCCACTTTGGTCACTCGCACACCAACTTTGGCTCCCGATT
The DNA here is from genome assembly GCF_045310895.1 of Mycobacterium sp. SMC-18. Classification (NCBI taxonomy): domain Bacteria; kingdom Bacillati; phylum Actinomycetota; class Actinomycetes; order Mycobacteriales; family Mycobacteriaceae; genus Mycobacterium; species Mycobacterium sp. SMC-18. The sequence continues at coordinate 23,252 of NZ_JBJIAL010000002.1, read as the reverse complement.
GGCGTTTATTAACGAAATCGAACTATTTTTCTGAGGTGATTTCTTCGGCTGTTGGCGTCGTCGCCCGCTGGACCGCTCCCCTCCTGGCTGTAGCCGCCGTCGCGAGCGCCGGCCTGCCCCTCGATCCGGCGCCGCGTGCCGACGCACCGGCGATCCGCCTGGCTTCGGACGACAACCCGCTGGCCGGCCGGCCCTTCTACGCCGACCCGATCTCCAAGGCCAAGCTCGCCGCGGACCATGCCGACCCGCCCAGTGCCGAACTCACTGCCATCGCCAACACGCCGCAGGCCTACTGGCTGGATCAGGCGTTCCCGGCCTCGACCGTAGGCGGCACCGTCGCCGGGCTGGCCGGCGCCGCCAATGCAGCGGGTGCCACTCCCGTGCTGGTGCTGTACGCCATTCCGCATCGCGACTGCGGCAGCTACGCCGCCGGTGGCTTCGGGTCGGCGGACAGCTACCGGGCGTGGATCGACAGCGTTGCGGCCGGCCTGGGTGGTTCACCGGCGGCGATCATCGTCGAGCCTGACGCGCTGGCCATGGCCGACTGCCTGTCCGCCGGCCAGCGGCAGGAGCGCTTCGACCTGATCCGCTACGCCGTCGACACCCTGACTCGCGATCCCGCGGCGGCGGTGTACATCGACGGCGGGCACTCGCGGTGGGTGAGCGCCGAAACCATGGCCTCCCGTCTCAACGAGGTCGGCGTCGCCAAGGCACGCGGATTCAGTCTCAACACGACCAACTACTTCACCACCGGTGAGGAAATCGGATACGGCGAGGCGATCTCCGGGCTCACCAACGGCTCGCACTACGTCATCGACACGTCGCGCAATGGAGCCGGACCGGCCGAGGGTGACCCGATGTACTGGTGCAACCCCGACGGCCGCGCCCTCGGTGTCGCGCCCACCACCGATACCGCCGGCGCGCACGCCGACGCGTACCTCTGGGTGAAGCGCGTCGGCGAGTCTGACGGGTCGTGCGGCCGCGGCGAGCCCGGTGCGGGCACGTTCGTGAAATCGTTCGCCATCGACCTGGCTCGTAACGCGGCGCACTGATTCCGCGCGCCGCGACCCGGGTTTCGGCGTGAAGGACGATACGTTGCCGTCATGCATGGGTGTGGCCCTGACTGTGCCGACGGCGTCGATGCGATATCCCGGCGGACGGCGCTGGTCGCCTCCGTCTCCGCATTGCTCGGCAGTGCCGCGCTCGCGACATCGGCGAGCAGTTCAGCCGAGCCGCGCGGTGACGCGCTGCCGCAGAACGCTCTGATCACCCTCGGCGTGCAGGCGGGTCCGCCGCCGGTGCCGAACCGGACCGGTATCTCGTCGGCGCTCAAGATCGGCAACGACGTCTACCAAATCGACTGCGGCCTGGGCTCTTTGAATGCTTTCACCAATGCCGGCCTGAAGTTCGACCAGCTGCGCAGTCTCTTCATCACGCACCTGCACACCGACCACATCGTCGATTACTACAGCTTCTTCCTCTCCGGCGGCTACACCGCGTCACGGGGAAAGGGTGCAGTGACGGTGTACGGGCCAGGCCCCGCCGGCGGGCTCCCGCCGAGCGAGGTCGGCAATCCCAACCCGCCGACCGTCGAACCCGCCAACCCGACGCCAGGGATCGCGGCCATGACGGAAGCGCTGCACCGGGCCTTCGCCTACACCAGCAACATCTTCATCCGGGACATGGGCACCGACGACATCCAGAGTCTGGTCAGTGTGAACGAAGTCGTTGCGCCACCCGGCTCGGACTACCAGAACCGGTCACCGCGCACCGACCCCTTCCCGGTCATGACGGACGACAACGTGCGCGTCACGGCGACCCTGGTGAGCCACTACGACGTGTACCCGGCTTTCGCATTCCGCTTCGATCTGCTCAAATCCGGTGTGTCGGTGACCTTCTCGGGTGACACGACCAAATCGGACAATCTGATCGCTCTCGCGCACGGCACCGACATCCTGGTGCACGAGGCCCAGTTCAGCCTCGCCGACGGTGGCAACAACAGCCGGTTCCCGCCGGGGTATCTGGTCCGCTCGCACACCTCTGCCGAGCAGGTCGGTGAGGTAGCGGCGGCGGCAAATGCCAAGCATGTTGTGTTGAGCCACTATTCGCCCACCGATCTGCCCGACTCGAAGTGGCGGGACGCGATCGGCAGCCGCTATCAGGGCAAGATCACCGTCGCGCGCGACGGTCAGGTCTTCGCCCTCTGACCTATCCTCGGCGTATGCATCTGATCGCGCTGGAAGAGCACTACGCGTGGAAACCGGCGAGCGACGGCAATGTGGTCGCGACATGGTTGGAGTCCAACAACCGCACCGGCTTCGACCGACTCTACGACCGCGGGCCGCTGCGGCTGGAGCAGATGGATGCCGCCGGCATCGACTTCCAGATCCTGTCCCTCTTCGACCCAGGCGTGCAGGAGTACGACGACGCGGTGCTTGCCGTCGACTACGCACGTCGCGCCAACGACGATCTCGCCGAGACCGTGCGGCAGTACCCCGACCGGTTCGGCGGCTTCGCCACCCTCGCGACGCAGGACCCCGATGCCGCTGCCGCTGAATTACGCAGGGCTGTCGCCGATCTCGGACTGGTGGGAGCCCTCATCAACGGCCACACCCATGGCCGCTACCTGGACGACCCCGCCTACGAGCCGCTGTTCGCCACAGCCGAGACGCTCGGTGTCCCGATCTACCTGCACCCGACCACTCCGCACCCGGCAGTGATGGAAGCCTGGTTCGCGCCATATGTCGATCAGGGGCTGCACCTGGCATCGTGGGGCTTCGCCGTCGAGGCCGGCACCCACGCACTGCGGCTGATCTACTCGGGCCTGTTCGACCGTCATCCCAACCTGCAGATGATCCTCGGCCATCTCGGAGAGATGTTGCCGTTCACAGTTTTTCGCACTGATCGGTACTACGGGCTGGGCGGCTCGGGCGACTCGCATGGCCGATTGCAGAAGCTGCCGTCGGAGTACCTGCGGGACAACTTCTACTTCACCACCAGTGGCAACTTCTCCCCGCCGGCCATGGCCTGCACGCTGGAGGTCATGGGCGCCGACCGGGTCATGTTCTCGGTGGACTACCCGATGGACGACAACGTCGACGGCGCCGACTTCCTGGCGTCGTATCCGATGGACGACGCGGACCGGCGCAAGGTCGGCTACGAAAATGCGGTGCGGCTCTTCGGCAGTCGGATACCGGGGTTCGAGGAGGGGATCAGTCCCGCGGCCGCGCCATCCAACTGAGGTTGAGTGCCTTGCCCACCTGGTTGAGTTGATTGAGGGCCTCCTCGATGCGGCGCCGCGGCACCTCGACGCGCCATTCTGGCATCCGCCCGGTCAGCTCAAGGGTCTCCGGACTGAAGTTGACGGAGGTGGGCGCGAGTTCGCGGGGCAGCTTCGGCAGCTGAATTCGATAGGCGGGCAAGCGGTTCGGCAGATGCCACCGGGCTTTGCGCACCGCGACCATCCGCGGCTTCACGAGCAATGTCGAGCCGTCGATGGTCGCGTCGACCTCGAGATGGCCGATGTCCGGCCGTTTAGCCCAACGGATTTGCGCGACACCACCGGCGTCGATGTTGCCGAGCAACTTCGGCGCGGCCCGCCCCGGCAGCGACGAAGCCTTGTCGATCATGTTGTCGAGCGCCTTGGCGGACATCTCGATGGTCAGATCCAACGGCGCAGCGACGAGCACCGGGGTGTTGCTCGGCTTGATGTGCACGTTGTGCAGGACCGCGGTGGCCTTGTCGAATTGCCAACCGTTCCAGACGATGTCGGACGCCGAGATGGAGACCTCGCCCAGCTGCCCGACCGACAGGCTACGCATGTCGAGGTCGGCATCGATCGCGGTGACCGTCAGCGTCATCTCGCCGGACTTGAGCTTGACGGTGATCCGGCGGCCGACAACCTGCTTGCGCAACGTGTCGAACAAGCTCTGGTACGCGCCGGCCGGACCGGAGGTCAGCGCGTTGCCCACAGCGGACGTCCAGAACGACGACAAGGCGTCCAGCGTTTTGAACGCATCCATCGGCTTGAACGAGTCCCAGCTCGGGAACGAGTCCCAAGACGGAAACGGTCCGGAGTTCGCCATATCTAAATGATCGTCACTCCGTCAACCGCCACGCAGCGCGATGCCGCTGACTGGGATACCGGGTTACGCGGTGCCGAGAGACTCGCGGAACCTGCGGCCCAGTACACCGCGCGAAGCGCGGGTCCAGGTGAAGCCGACGTGTCCGGCGCTGACCCAGTCCACATGCTCGGCGTGCCACGAATTGGCAAGGGCCTCAGACTGTTCGACCGGAATCAGCCGGTCCGCCTTGGCGATGAACAAGGTCCGGTCCCGTGGCGCGACGACCGTCGGCAGCGCCAACGGGGACACGACCTGGAAGACGGTCCGGGCGTCGTCCGACGCGATGACGTCGCGGTATTCCTCGGGTGGGCCGTGGTGGGTCAGCAGCGCCAGCGGATCGGCGAACGGCAACGCCGCGGCCACCGCGTCGAACCGTTCCAGGCCGGCCAGCACGGTGGACAGGTAGCCACCGAGCGAGACGCCGTAGAGACCCACCGGGGCATCGGTGGTGCTGCGGATCCAGCTCACCAGCCGGCGGACGTCCCACACGGCCTGCGTGATGCCGTGCAGCATCGAGGTCAGATCCAGTGACAGCAGCTGTCCGTCCGCGGACTCGCGCCGGGGGCCATGCAGCGGCGAAATAGGAAGTGCGACATTGTATCCGAGCTTGTAATGCAAGTAGTTGGCCCAGAGCACGTTCAGGTCGAAGCGTGACGAGCCCATCCCGAAGCCGTGCAGGATGACGACCCACGGGGCGGGGGAGTCGGGGCGGCGCAGCAGCCGGACGGTGACGGTGTCGTTGCGGTCATTACCGGGCCACCGGCCCGCGCCCAGCTCGAACGACCGCGCGTCGAACTCCGACGCGAAGGACATCGACTCGTGGCGGAGCGGTCCGTTGTGGGTGCTCCAGTGCAGGACGTCGGCGTCGTTCAACTTCGGCGGAGTGCGGTGGTACTTGGACGGTTTGGAGATCCAGCCGCGTCGCTTGAACAGGGCCGCGGCCTTGTCCAAGTCGGCGGCGAGCCGCTCGGGTGCGGCCTCTGCGGGCAGCTTCGGCTGGCGCAGGCGCATGACAGCGAGCACGGCTTCATCAATCGCGATGTGCGGGGCCACGGCCATGCGCTCGCTGACGTCCATGCATTCCGGACGGCTCACCATGGGTGGCTCTGGCAACTCATCGTTCCTCAGTGGGGCAGACACCATTGTCTCCTTGCTTGAAGTCGTCCCGTCCGCGGACGCGAGCCGATGGCCATCGGCACGCACCCGCGTTCAGCTCAAACATGCTGAGCTGACGGACGATTGGCTCGTCGCCTGTTCAGTTATTGACCCATCACGTACTTGACGGTGGGGCCGGTGGTCCAGCCGCCGTCGACGGCGATCTCGGCGCCGGTGACGTACGAGGCGGCGCGGGACAGCAGGTAGGTCACGGCACCGGCGATCTCGTCTGCCTCGCCGACGCGCCCCATCGGGGTGTTGGGGTAGTTGCCCTCGCCCTGCTGGATGCCGACCTGCGCCGTCATCGGCGTGTAGGTCATGCCCGGGTGCACGGAGTTGACCCGGATGCGGTCGGTGCCCAGTTCGACGGCCGCGATCTTGCTCAGGCCGCGGACCGCCCACTTCGAGGCGCCGTAGCCGGCGGTCAGGGCCAGGCCCATCAGGCCGGCGGCCGACGAGATGTTGACGATGGAACCGCCGCCGGCGGCACGCATCGGCGCGATGACGGCCTGGATGCCGTTGAAGACGCCGACCAGGTTGACGTCGAGCACGGTGCGGAAGTGATCCAGCGGCTCGTGCTCGATGAACTGGCCGGTGGAGATCCCGGCGTTGTTCACCAGACCGGTGATCTTGCCGAACTCGGCGACGGTCAGCGCGACGGCCGCGTCCCACTGCGCGCGATCGGTGACGTCGAGGTGTGCGTACCGCGCCGCATCCCCGAGCTCGTCGGCCAGCTGCTTGCCCTCGTCGTCGAGGACGTCAGCGATGACGACCTTGCCGCCACCGGCCACGATGTGGCGCGCCATCGACGCGCCGAGCCCGCGTGAGCCACCGGTGACGATCGCCACCACGTCCGACAAGCTATCCGAATCTGCCATCTCAGCAACTTCCTTTCGACGTCCTCTGGGCATGGACCGCTGTGGCGGTCCGCCCGCGTGTGAAGGCAATCACATCTAGTCGGCGCTGACGGCGGAACTCCCACCCGGTGGGACTTCGGACTCCGGGGCCGGCTCCACCCAGCCGGCAGCGGCAAGGAGCGTGTCGAGCTCCGCCCGGGCGCCATCGAGGATCTCCCACGGGTCTTCGACCAGGTCAGGGTCGGCCTGGATGCCGACATCCACGTTGCCGCCGTAGCTGAACACTGTGACGTTGATACCCATACCGACGGTCAGCGGGCCGACCGGCACGATGTGCTCGATCTTGGCGCCGGCCATGTACAGCTGGATCGGCGGCCCGGGGACGTTCGAGACGATGAGGTTGCTGGCCAGCGGCAGCTTGTCCTCCAGCTTGGCGGCGCGGAAGCCCTTGAACACCAGGTTCAGCAGCACCGGCGGCGCGAAGTCGGTCAGGCCGATGGACTGGCCGGCCTGCAGGTCCTCGGCCAGCGCCTTCGCGCTGTTCATGCCGTTGTGGATGGCCGACAGCCGCTCGACCGGATTCTCCACATCGGTGCACATGGACGCGATCATGGTGTGCACGTGGTTGCCGGGGGTCTCGTCGCCCGCGTTGCGGGTGGACATCGGCACGGTGGCCAGGACCGGGGCCTCCGGCAGCGCGTCGCGCTTGGTCAGGTAGGTGCGCAGCGCGCCGGCCACGACGCTCAGGATCACGTCGTTCAGCTTGACGCCGAGCGCGTTCTTGACGTGCTTGACCTCTGCCATCGGCAGCGACGTGTAGGCGAAGCTGCGGTGCGAGCTGAGTGCGCCGTTGAAGCTGGTCTTCGGGGCGCTCATCGGGCGCGGCGGCGGATCGTCGCGACGGAGGTGGCTGATGGTGGTCACGGCGTTGCGGACCGTCTGGCCCAGGTACTGCACGACCTTCGGCGGCGTGCTCGCGGCGCTGAGAGCCCCCTTGGCGAACAGCTCGAGGCTCGAATGACGGTTCTGCTCATCCTCGTTCGGCAGATCGACGATCGGTTTCGTGGCATCGGGAGTCACGTCGCACAGCACAGATGACAGGCCGGCGCCGGAGACGCCGTCGACGATGGAGTGGTGGGTCTTGGCGATGTAGGCGACACGGCCGCCTTCGAGGCCCTCGACGAACCAGCTCTCCCACAGCGGCTGGTTGCGGTTGAGCTGGCGGGCCAGGATCTCACCGACGACGTCGGCGAGCTCTTTCGCGCCACCGGGAGCGGGCAGCGCCGCCCGGTGAATGTGGTAGTCGAGCTTGAACGCCGGATCGTCGACCCACACCGGCCGGTCCAGTCCCAGCGGGACCTCTTGGATGCGGCGGCGGAACGACGGCAGGTAGGGCAGGCGGCGATCCAGGTGATCCCGCAGGTGTTCGAAGTCGAATCCCGGTGCGTCGCTGGGGTCCAGAATCATCAACCCCAGCGTGTGCTGAGGCCATTCGGTGCCCTCCATGGACAAGAACATGGCATCCATGCCGGACAAGCGCTTCACCGCGATACTCCCCTCGTCGACCACCGAATTGTGGCGGCAATAACGTATCCACGGTTACGCGTTTTACAATTGCTACTTCCCAGTCAGCGAGATTGAAATTCGTCGTCTAGCTGCGGTTCTCCCGTATTTGGTCCACGACTACTAGGTGAACTGAGTAAGCTGTTGCACTTTTCCTGCAATTGTCGAGAAGGCGTAAAACGGTTCCCAATTCAGGTTTGCCTCCGGTGCGCCGAACTATGGCGATGGTGAAATGCTCTGTTCGAACTGGAATATATTCTCGGGGTCGTATTTGGCTTTGACGGCGCGCAGTCGGTCGACATTCATTCCCCAATACGCGTGCTCCCAGTCGGGCATGCCGGCGTTCGGGACGTTGGTATAGGCGCCATTCATGAAGGGGCGCAACGCCTCGCCGAACTCGGTGATCCACCGTAGGCAGGCCTCGGTCAGTGGGTCGCCCGCTGCGGGGGCGCCCCGGATGCCCCAGCCCGCACCCGGCTCGGCGTAGAAGAGCGCATCGCGATGGGCGTACGCCGCGCCGCCGCATGGCTCGGTCGCGGCGGCGCCGAGCAGTGCGTTGGTGAAGTAATTGCATGCAGCCGTGGGTGCTTTCGACATGTAGGCGCCGACGAGCTGCACTGCTTCCGGCGGGAACGGATCAGTCATGAACTGCGAGAGGAACTTCCAATTCGCCGGCTCCTCGTCGAGCGGAATCTGAAAGCCGGCGAACGTGTCTGCCCACGTCCTGGCGCTTGCTTCGAGGCGGGGCGTACCCACGGCCAGGATCGGTGCCAGCATCTCCAGCGCTTCGGCTTCCGAACCGGAGGTCAGAACGCTGACCATCGAAATCTCGTCGCGACGGATCTCGAGCTGACTGGTGAGGCGGTGGTCCAGGAACGGCGCGCACTGCTGCCAGGCCTCGAACACCCCGGGTAGGTCATCGAGTCCGGGCCACCGCGCAACCACGTAAATGACCTGCGCCAGTGGATGAATCGAGTATGTCATCGAGGTGACGACACCGAAGTTGCCATTCCCGGCGCCGCGGAGCGCCCACAGGAGGTCCGGGTGATGAGTCTCGTCGGCGATGAAGACATTGGTGCCGTCTTCGGACGCGACGACAATCTCGGCCGCGATGAGGTTGTCGCAGGCCATGCCGAAGGCGCGGGTCAGTAGCCCGAAGCCGCCGCCGAGTGTCGCGCCGACCAAGCCGACGGACCCCTCGGTTCCGGTTGGCGCCGCGAAGCCCGCCCGGCCCAGTGCCGCCACCGCCTCGGATTGGGTGAGGCCGGCGCCGACCGTGGCGGTCCGTCGGCCGGCGTCTATTACTGCTGACTTCAGGTGGCTGACATCGATGACCAGTCCGTCGTCGACCGTGGACCAGCCTTCGAGACAGTGACGGCCGCTCCGGGCCCGCACCGGCACGTCGTGTTCCCGCGCCCAGGTCAGTGCATTGACGACATCGGTTGTCTCCTTGGCGAACACGATGGCTGCGGGCCGGTTGGTGTAAAGGAGGTTGAATCCGGCGCAGGACGCGGAGTATTCGGCGTCGTCCGGGCACACCACCTTTCCGGTGAGGGTCCCGGGCCGGGACGACAGCGGGATCATCGGTCTGCCGGTGTTGCGGCGAACTCGTCGATACCCGGTTCGGTGTCGAGTACCTCACGATTGAAGACGAGCATCTTGACGAAGTATGCGACGCCGACGGCGATGAGGCCGAGCACGATGAAGCCGGGTACCCGCGCCGAGTCGGGCGTCACGAGAACGAAGAGTGCGAAAGCCACCCAGACCAGTGCGATGCCCGCGACGGGAAGTTCGAAGCGGCCCAGTCCGAACCCACCTTCCTTGTGCTCCAGGCGTTTCCGGACGGCGAGGTACAGCACGACGATGGCTCCATAGATCAGCGCCGGCAGGATGGTCGACGCGATGATGAGCTGGATGAGCGCGGACCCACGCAAGGTCGCCATCAGCACAACCCCGACGATCAGGATCAGAATGGTGGCGGGCACCGGCGTCTGGGTGCGTGGATTGACCTGTCGCATCAGGGCATGGGCGGGGAAGCGGGCATCACGTGCCATGGCGAACACCTGCCGCGAGCACGCTGCCAGCACCACCATGCCGGCGCCGAACATCGCAAAGGCGATGCCGGCCAGGAGGATTCGCTCGGTGATCGAGCCGAGTTGGTCGCGAATGATCAGGGCGACGGGCGAGCCGCTCCGGCTTACAGCGGTGACGTTCTTGATCGCGGCCGTCAGGGCGATCAAGAAGACCAGGCCCATCACGCCCGCCGCTACGACCGACGCCACGATGGCGCGCGGGACACTGCGGAACGGATCTTTGGCTTCCTCCGCCAGGTTCGCGGCGGAGTCGAAACCGACGAGTGTGGTCAGGCCCATGATCATGCCGGCCATCAACCCACCTCCGACGGCGAAATAATCGGGGCTGTCTGCGGCGATCCCTCGGCTGGTGAGGTTGTCGACATTGCCGTCACCGGTGACCAGCATGACGACGCCGAGTGCCAGCACCAGAAGAACCACGATGCCGAGTTCGAGGCCGACCGCGCTGGAGGTGATCAGGCCGAGCAGGCGCGTCGAGGCGATGACCAGGACGGCCTGGATGATCAAGACCGCCACGGTGATCAGTCGCGCGGTGTCTTCGTCGTCGGACATGCCCAACAGCGGCATGAGCGCTTGACTGGCCAGGGCGTTGTCCATCGCGACCACCGCTATCGCGAGATACCAGAACGTCAGCCAGCCGAAGAGCCACCCGACCTTCGGGCTGGCCAAGCGCGACGCCCATTGATACGACGAGCCGCTGAGCGCGATGCGGGACGCGAACTGGGCGACCACCAGGGCAACGAGAGTCTGCCCGGCGGCGGCCACGACCCAGAGCCAGATGCCGACGGGGCCCGCGGTCTTGAGGAGGTCGTCATAGGTCCCGAAGATCCCGACCGCCACCGATATGAAAGCGAAGGAGACCGCGAAGATCTGAAAGCCGCTGAGGGTCCGTTTCAGTTCCGGTGTGTAGCCGCAGTCGACGCACTCGTCGTCTGCCGCGTCCGGAAGCGCAACACGGTCTGTTGTCATGGCATGGCCCAGCCTTCCGCTACCCCCGTAGTCATAATTGTCGCTTACGTCAATGGGAGATGTCGGCAGATTGCAGGTGTTGATCCGCGCCGTGATGTTGGGTGGCCAATCCGTGACGAATCTTTGACCGAAATATTGACGCGCCGTACGGATTTCGGCGTTCTGCGGCCCATACCATGACGGTGTTCAACCATGCGGCCAGCGACAAAGGGGTCGGATACATGCGGGTGTTTGTGCACGGAGTTCTTGCCGTGGTCGTGGTCGCCACGACCACCACTGGCGGCGCGCTCGGTATCGAGACGGCGGGCATTCGGCTGCCGTTGGGTTCGATCATCGAGTCGACGCAGCCGACGCAGGGCATTCCGGTCGGCGTCGCGCATCCGATCGTGGTGACGTTCAAACAGCCCATCACCAACCGGGCTGCCGCTGAGCTGGCCCTGGACGTGACGTCTTCGCCCGCCATGTCAGGCAAGTTCGAATGGCTGGACAACAAAGTGGTGCAATGGGTTCCGGATGGTTTCTGGCCTGCGCACAGCACCATCAAGCTGACGGTCGCCGGCCAGCCGATGGCGTTCACCACGGGACCGGCGGTGATCGGCACCGCTCATGTGGGGGCTCACACCTTCACTGTGACGATCGACGGCCAGACTTCACCGGATATGCCCGCGCCGCATCATCTTCCGCACCTGGGCGAGTCCGGTGTGCTGCTCGCGACCATGGGTCGGCCCGAGTATGAGACGCCGATTGGCAAGTACACCGTTTTGGCGAAAGACCGCAATGTGCTCATGGATTCGAGCAGCGTTGGCATTCCCGTCGATCATCCGGACGGGTACATGACGGAGGTCGAGTTCGCGGTACGCATCAGCCGACGCGGACTGTTCGTGCATTCGGCGCCGTGGGCCGTCGAGTCGATGGGCTTCGAGAACGTCAGCCACGGGTGTATTGGTTTGGCGCCCGCGGGAGCCGAGTGGTACTTCAACACCGTCAACGTCGGCGACCCGGTCATCGTCGAGCCGTAGCCTGCGCCGCAACGTAATTCGCATTGTTGTGCCGCGTTGATCCTGTGGCTGGGGTGTTCGCTACTCGTACAAATACGCCGTCAGTTCAGGGTCAAGGGGGGCGGGGCGCTGCGGTCGGTTGACCCTGCGTCCATGGCCTCAGCTACTCGCACAAGTGCGCCCTGTGATCAGGGTCAACGACCTCGATGCACGAAGCACCCGAGCCGCGAGGGCTCGGGTGCTTCGGTGAAAGCGGTTGTGCGGCTGGTTGATCTAGTTCTGCGGGCCCGGCTGGGTCGGCAGGTTGGGGGTCGGGCCGCCGGCGTCGACGGGACGCAGCGTCCGCGCTTCCTTGCCGTCCGCGATCCCGCCCATGTCCATCGGGATGGCAGCGGGGGCCGCAGCGATCGGGATGGGGGCGCCCAGCGGCAGGCCCGCGGGGATGGGAGGCACGATCGGCGGAACCGCTGCCGGCACCGGCGGGACGACCGCGGGAACCGGCGGCACCGCGGCCGGAACCACCGGAGCGGCGGCCAGGGGTCCGACGATGCCCGACGACTCCACGGCGGGCGCTGCGCATGGCGCGGCGGCAGCCGCGGCGGCAGCGGCAGGTGCCCCTGCTGCCGGCGCTCCCGCGGTGGCGCCCGCGTCGCACGCGTATCCGCCAGTCTTGAGTGGGACGGCGGCTGCGGTCGGGCTCACGGCCACGGCAGTCGCGCACACACCGGCGCTGGCAACTAATTTCACAGCGATTCGACCAAAGCTGATCATCACCGGCGTCTCCTTGAACGTGCCCTTAAATTACTGCGCCGAAAATTTGCGCAGCTGAACCGTAGGGCACGGCGAGAGGCTGGGTCCAGACATGTTTTCAATCGGATGCGCGCTCGACATGGGACTGAGCCGCGACCGTGACCGCACCGTTTCAATAGCCTCGAAGTGCTCACAGAGAGGTCTCGAAAGGCAATCGGGTGGTGCTGGAACCCGTTGTGACGCTAGCAAACTCAGTTGCGTGCCGAGCAAACGGGGCTAGTGGGCGGCGTCGCCGGCCAACAGCCTGGAAAGCTCCTCGTCGGCGCGACGTTCCACCAGCAGCGGGACGAAGTCCCGAATGGTGCTGCCGGCGAACTGTTCGCGCGCGCCTTCGATGACAGTCGTCACGCGCGCCGGGGGCAGGTCCGCAAACTTGGCTGTCAAACGGCTCTCGATTTCGGTGAACACCTGCGCTTCGGACTTGGCGGACATGCCTCGATCCTTCTCGGGTGCGTTGACAGCTGTCAACGCAGATGGTGCGACGTGTAGGCGAACTAACAATTGAGGCTGCCGTGTGAGCCGCCGGAAATGCCGCTGCTGCTCCTACGGTTGTCAAAGGCGGCGGGCTGCGCAGTCCCGCTCGGCCGCACCCCACCTGACGAGAGGCTCGCCCATGTCCGGCACCCCGGAGTCCCGACCACCCTTCCCGCCCTTCGACGAAGAGACGGCCCTGGTGAAGGTGCAGGCGGCCGAGGACGCGTGGAACACCCGCGACCCCGAACGGGTCGCGCTGGCATACACCCCGGACTCCGTGTGGCGGAACCGCGACACGTTCGTGACGGGACGCGCCGAGATCGTCGAGTTCCTGACGGCCAAGTGGGAACGCGAACTCGACTACGTGCTCCGCAAGAGCCTGTGGGGCTTCCGGGGGAACCGCATGGCGGTCCGCTTCCAATACGAATGGCACGACCACGGTGGGCAGTGGTGGCGCAGCTACGGCAACGAACTGTGGGAGTTCGACGACAACGGGCTCATGCGTCGGCGGGAAGCCAGCATCAACGATCTGCAGATCACCGAGTCGGAGCGCCGGTGGTTCGGCGTGCGGCCCGAGTCGGAACGTGTTCGGGGACATGACATCCCGTTGCAGTAGTCACCGGTTTCGCAGCGCACGGATGCTCTCGTCGAGGGCGGCCTCGAGATAAGTCAGGTCGCCGGTGGCCAGCATGATCCCGACGCCGCCCTGGATGCCGGCCAGCAGTGCGGCTGCCGCGCGCGTGGGGTCGACGGTCGGGGCGATCTTGTCCTGCTGCTGCATTGCCACGATGCCGGCGGCGATGGCACCCCGCCACGAGTCGATCAGTTCGGTGGTGACGGCCTGTGCGCCCGTGCTGGTGCGGCCGATCTCGGACATCAACACCGCGATCGGGCAGTTCTGCCCCTGTCGCCGGTAGCGCTCGACCACGACATCCCGCCAGCGCTGCCAGGCGGCCCATGAAGTGAGCGAGCTGAGGTGGGGCTGCTGGTCGTCGAGGACCCGCTGTGATTCGAGGGTGGCGACGGCGAGCAGCAACTGCTCTTTGCCGCGGGGGAAGTAGTGGAAAATCTGGCTTTTCGAGGTTTGGGTCCGCGCCATCACGTCTTCGATGGTGGTCATCGCGACACCGCGGTCCCGGATCTCGGCTGCGGCACCATCGATGATGCGGGCGCGGGTGGCTCGACATCCTGGTGAACAACGCCGCCACGCTGCTGATGCCGACCCCGACCGGTGAGGTCTCCCCGTCGGTGCTGCGAGAAGCGTTCGAGGTCAACGTCTTTGCCCCGTTCCTGCTCACGGGGGTGATCGCCCCCGAGATGGTGCGTGGTGGTGGCGGCGCCGTGGTGAACATCGGATCGATCACCGGACTGCGAGGGGCGAGCGGCTCGGCGATCTACAACTCCAACAAGGCGGCCATCCACGCGCTCACGGCGTCCTGGGCTGATGAGTACGGCCCGTTCGGGGTTCGGGTCAACGCAGTGGCTCCCGGACCGATCGCGACCGAGCGTCAACAGGAGTTCGAAGAACACATCAAACCGGTACTGGACCGGTTACCGTCACGGCGGATGAGTACGCCGGCGGAAGTCGCCGCAGCTGTCGCGTTCCTGGTCAGTGATGACGCGGCCAACATCCACGGTGCCATCCTCAGCGTGGACGGCGGCTGGGCGGCGGTCTGAACCGATGCCATCTCCAAAGGAGATGTTGCCTATCGCCATCTGTTATTGGACATGATGTGTGAGAGCGGGTGAGATGGTGCCGTGACCGGTGTGAGCAGAAGGCAGTTCGGCTTGATGGCGACCGCGGCAGTCGGCGCGGCGTCGTTGGCGGCGTGCGGATCGTCGTCAGAGCCGTCTGCTCCGCAGAAGCCGACGCCGCCGCCCGCGCCCGAGCACAACCTGAACGCGGTGAAGCAGATTCGGGCCGGCGACCTCGACGTCGGCTACGTCGAGGCCGGGCCGGCGGACGGCAAACCGGTGATCCTGCTGCACGGCTGGCCGTACGACATCCACAGCTACGCAGATGTTTCCGCGCTCCTGGCCGACCAGGGATTCCGGGTGATCGTGCCGTATCTCCGGGGCTTCGGATCAACCCGTTTCCTGGCCGCCACGACGATCCGGAACGGTCAGCAGGCGGCGCTGGCCGCGGACGTCATCGCTTTCATGGACGCCCTCAACATCCAGCGGGCGATCCTCGGTGGTTTCGACTGGGGCGGGCGCACGGCGAATGCCGTTGCGGCACTGTGGCCGCAGCGGGTGGCGGGTCTGGTGGCGGTCAGCGGGTACATCCTGGTCAATCGCGCTGCCAACCTCCAGCCGTTGGAGCCGAATGCCGAGTTGGGCTGGTGGTACCAGTACTACTTTGCGACGCCGCGCGGTGAACTCGGCTATCGGAAGAACACCAAGGAGTTCAACCGGCTGATCTGGGAGAAGGCGTCGCCGCTCTGGCACTTCACCGATGCGACCTACGGGCTGAGTGCCGCCGCGTTCGACAACCCCGACCATGTCGCCATCGTGATCCACAACTACCGGTGGCGCCTGAGCCTCGCGGAGGGTGAAAGCCGTTACGACGCAGACGAACAACACCTGCAGGCCAGGCCGCCGATCCGCGTCCCCACCATCACCATCGGCAGTGACTTCGACGGTGCGGCGAAGGACGGTGCCGGATACCGCTCGATGTACACCGCGGCATATGAACACCGGGTTCTCGACGGCATCGGCCACAACGTCCCTCAGGAGGCGCCCGCGCTATTCGCGAACGCCATCATCGACGTCAGCCGGATGTAGTCCGGCCGGCGGCTATTTGGCCAGGCTCCGGCTGATCACCAGCCGCTGAATCTGGTTGGTGCCCTCGAAGATCTGCATGATCTTGGCCTCGCGCATGAAGCGTTCCACGCGGTAGTCGCGGGTGTAGCCGGCGCCGCCGAAAACCTGGACGGCGTCGGTGGTGACCTTCATGGCCGCGTCGGTGGCGACCAGTTTGGCCACGGAGGCGTTGCGCGAGTAGGGCAGGCCGGCATCACGGCGGCGCGCGGCGTCGAGGTAGGTGGCCCGTGCCGAATCGACGGCGGCGGCCATGTCGGCCAGCAGGAAGCCGAGCCCCTGGTGGTCGATGATCTTGCGGCCGAACGTCGTTCGCTCCTGGGCGTACGCCACGGCCTGGTCCAGTGCGGACTGGGCCAGGCCGACGGCCACGGCGGCGACACCGAGCCGGCCGGCGTCGAGCGCGCTGAAGGCAATCGGCAGACCCTGGCCTTCGGCGCCGATCAGACGTTCGGTAGGGAGGAACGCACCGTCGTAGTGCGCCGACGTGGTGGGCACCGCGTGCAGGCCCATCTTCTCTTCGGGCCGCCCGAACGTCAGCCCCTCGGTGTCGGAGGGCACCAGGAAACACGAAACACCTTGGGAACCTTCGCCGGTACGCGCGAACAGGGTGTAGAAATCGGCGAGTCCGCCGTGGGTGATCCATGCCTTCGAACCGGTGATGCGGTAGCCGTCGTCGGCAGGCACGGCCTTGCAGGCCAGCGCCGCGGCATCGGAACCGGCTTGCGGCTCGGACAGGCTGTAGGCGCCGATCAGGTTGCCGCTCAGCATCTCTGGGAGCCAGCGCTGCCGCTGCTCGTCGGTGCCGAACGTCATCAGCGGATGGCACGACAGGCTGTGCACGCTGACCGCGATGGCCACCGACGCCCAGCGGGCGCCGAGTTCTTCGAGCACCTGGAGGTAGACCTCATACGGCTGGCCGCCGCCGCCCCACTCTTCGGGATACGCCAGGCTCAGCAGCCCGGCCTCGCCGAGGGTGGCGAAGACCCCGTCGGGGTACGTCTCGTCCTTCTCGTGCTGGTCGACGATGGGGTCGAGCACCTTGTCGGCGATGTCGCGGGTCAGCTCGATCAGCGCGTGGGCTTCGTCATTGGGCAAGAGGCGATCAACGGGCACCGGAACTCCACTAATACGTCGAACAGTACTGAATTACTTCACAGAGTACTGGTTTGGTAGTACTGAGTAAAGGGTCCGCAGTACTATGCCGGTGTGAGCGCGCGCACGTCCCCGGACTTCGGCACCCGTCGACGCACCGAGCTGTTCGATGCCCTCATCGCGTTGTTTCTCGACGAGGGCTTCGCGCACCTCACGCTCGACGACATCGCCGGGCGGCTGCGCTGTTCGAAGTCGACGCTGTACACGCTGGCCGGCAGTAAGGAGCAGCTGGTCCGCGCCGCGACGGTGCAGTTCTTCCGGCAGGCCACCGATGAGGTCGAGCAGCTGGTGGCCGGAGTCGAGGGGCCCCGCGCCCGGATCACGGCCTACCTGTCGGCGGTGGGGACGGTGCTGGACGCCGCGTCGGATCAGTTCATGGTGGACTTGGACGCCTTTGCCCCGGCCCGCAGTGTTTATGAGAAGAACACCCAGATCGCTGCTCGCCGGGTGCAGGAGATGATTGCCGACGGGGTCGAGAGCGGTGAATTCCGTGATGTCCATGCGGCTTTCGCTGCCGATCTGGCGTCGACCATGATGGTGCGCATCCAGCAGCGCCGGGTCCGCGAGAGTACCGGACTCGACGACGCCAGCGCATATCGCGAGCTTGCGGCCATCCTCACGGCGGGGATCAATGCCTGAGCAGGTGGCCTGACGTCACCGCCCGACATCGTGTTTGTTGCAACTCGATAAGCACGCCCCAATGGCCCCATCAAGATCAGTAGCCTCGTGCGGTGGACCGCAGAACCGTTCTCAAGGTCCCGCTGCTGCTGGCAGCGGGTTCCGCCATGGCCGGATTCTCGGGACCGGCTCTGGCGTCCGCGGCCGGCGCGCGTTGGACGCCCGAACGGGCCAACAGCTGGTACCAGGGGCAGGCCTGGCCGGTCGGCGGCAACTACATCACCTCCACCGCGGTCAACCAGATCGAGATGTTCCAGTCCGGCACCTACGACCCCGGCCGCATCAACGCCGAACTGGGCGCCGCTCGCTGGTTCGGGTTCAACACCGTGCGGGTCTTCCTCCACGATCTGCTGTGGGCGCAGGACCCGCAGGGCTTCTCGCAGCGCCTGACCCAGTTCGTCAGCATCGCGTCCAGTAACGGCATCAAGCCGCTGTTCGTCTTCTTCGACTCCTGCTGGGACCCGCATCCGAAACTCGGCGTGCAGCGGGCCCCGAGGCCGGGTGTGCACAACTCGGGCTGGGTGCAGAGTCCGGGTGCGGACCGTCTCGGCGATCCGAAATACCGTGCCGTACTGCAGAATTACGTCACCGGCGTGCTGAGCCTCTTCCGTAACGACAACCGGATCCTCGGCTGGGACCTGTGGAACGAACCCGACAACCCGGCCAGCGTCTACCGCAAGGTCGAGCGCAGCGACAAGATGCAGCTGGTCGCCGACCTGCTACCGCAGGTATTCGCCTGGGCGCGGGCCGTCGACCCCGTACAGCCGCTGACAAGTGGTGTGTGGCAAGGCAGTTGGGCCGATCCCGCGCAGCGCAGCGCCATCGCGTCGATCCAGCTGGACAACTCGGACATCATCTCGTTCCACAGCTACGCCAAGCCGGCCGACTTCTCCGCCCGGATCGATGAGCTCGCCCCACTGGGCCGGCCCATCATCTGTACCGAGTACCTCGCCCGCAACCAGGGCAGCACCGTCGAGGGCATCCTGCCAGTTGCCAAGCAGCGCAACGTGGGCGCGTACAGCTGGGGACTCGTGGCCGGCAAGACCCAGACCTACTTCCCGTGGGATTCGTGGGATCACCCGAACCCCGCGGAGCCGAAGGTCTGGTTCAGCGATCTGCTCTACCCCAACGGGCGGGCCTTCCGCGACAGCGAAGTCCTCACCGTCCGGAAGCTGACCGGAACACCCGGCCCGACGTAGGTCAGTGCGCCAGCAGCAGGATGAGCTGCGCCTGCAACTCACCGAACAGGAAACCGAGGGCGGCGCCGAGCACGACGACGATCCACTCGTCATCCTTGAACGCCGGGCGCAGCAGGTTCTCGAACGACAGTGAGTCGAGCACCATCATCTTGCTGACCATGACGTTCTCCAGATCGAGGCGATCACGCATGTATCCCTCGATGTACGTGGACGTTTCGGGCAGCTTGTCGATGATGGAGTCGGTGATCTGCTTCTTCATGTCCACGTACTGACGGCCGCCGACGGATTTGATGATCTTGCCGGTGAAGCCCATCTGCGTGTCGATGGTCGCGCTGATCTCGGTGGAGATCATGTCGAAGAACCGGTCCGACGACGGGCCGTTGAGCATGCTCTCCATGATGGCCTGGGGCGTGAAGATCTCCCGGGCCATCAGCGCCGCGTAACCCTCGACGACCTGCTTGCGTTCCCGCTGGAAGACGCCCTGCCACTTGATGCCGAGGAAGACGTTCTTGCGCTCCAACGGCCGGAAAATCATCTGCAGCGCAACGTAGTCGGTGAGACCACCGGTCAGCAGACCGAACAGCGGCAGCGACCAGTGCCAGTTGGTGATGCCGAACACCACGGCCTGTACCAGACCGATCAGGAAGCCGAAGAGCAGGCCGGACATGATGAGGAACTTGAACGCGGGCTTGCCGATGTCCTGGAAGACGGTGTTGAGCGTGACCTTGTCGCGCACCAGGTTGGTGACGACCATGTGCTTGATGTCGAAAATCTGGTCGACCTGACCGCGAAGCTTGTCGAACATCGCAGCCATGGCCGTCGGGATGCGCTTCTCGACGTTCTTGACGACGACGTCCTTGAGCTGGTCGGGCGTCGCCCGCCAGACCTGCGGCTGGAACGACATCATGATGGTGTCGACCATCTCGGCGGAGGTCTGCCGCAGGGGTTCGGCGAGTTCCTTGACCAACTCGTTCGGGTCGATCTTGTCGAACATCTCCTCGGGTTTGAGGATCTCCGACGTAAGCGAATCCACCGCCACGGCAGCCATTTTCGGCGCGCGCTTGGGAATCTGGCCCTGCCAGCCGAGGTACGGCGGGATGCCCTTGAACTCGACGGGGTAGAACATCATCTTCAGGGCCATGATCTTCGTGATCCAGCCGACGAAGGCCGCGCCCAACGGGATGGTGACGTATACCCACCAGGGATAGGCGAACGCATTGGCCATGAGACTCTCCACCTGGCTGTCTCCCATCAGTCGCGTCCAGTGCATAGCTGGACTACGTTAACCGGCGACCACGTGCGAGAAGACTAATGGGCGCGTCAGTTCCGCAACGCGGGATCGCGTATTTTGTCAACCCCGCGCGAACCGCCTGATGATTGGGTATGGCGGACCGAAATTCGACGTGTCAGCCGCCCCCGTTCCGCCGCGGAGTGCGGCGGAACAGTGGACGATTTCGATCTACGACTACAGGTCGAAGACCGTCGATCCGTTTGCGGTGGAGTAGTCGATGTAGATCCGGTTGTGCAGGAACGGCATTGCGCCGGTGTTCGACAGTTCGGCGTTGTAGTCGTCGGTGGTCACCGTCGGCCGGAACGTCGAGGTGGTGGTGTAGGAGTAGAGCAGGTTGCCGTCGGCGTCGTACACCGAGATCGGCGTGCCCGCGTTCAGCAGGTAGTAGCTCACCGTGCCGTCGGCCGCTTTGACGGGGGTCATCTGGGAGGAGTTCACCAGTGTCGACGGGATGGTGCCGTAGACGCCACCCGAGTCGATGAGCAGATTGATGGGTGTGTTGACCCCATTGATGGTTATCGAACCGATCACGTTCGGCGAACCCGACGTGGTGACGCGCGCCGGCAGCGGGTTGGGGCCGAAGGTCAGCGTCTTGCTGGCCTCGTCGATGTAGATGCCGTTCTTCAGCGCACCGGGCAGGCCGGTGGTGACCAGTCCGGGGCCGGGGCCCACCGCGTTGGTGCCGACACCGAGGACACCGACGACCCCGTTGTACTTCAGGAAGTTGGCGAATGCGGTCTGCTGAGCCGGGTCGGTGATGACGTCGACCGGGACAGGCGTCGTGACGAGGCCATTACCGAAGTTCACCGTGGTGTTGTAGGTGTTGTAGGTGTAGGTCAGCCCGCCGCTGTAGGCGCCGGTGCCGGTACCTACCGAATTGCCGAGCCCGGTCTGGCCGACGTTCTTGGCATTGACCACCAGCCCGGACGATCCGGTGTCCACCAGCACCTTGATGCTCGGCCCGCCGTTCACCGAGATGGTGACGATCGGCTCGACGCCCGCGTACATGGACAGCGGAACCGAGGCGTAGATGCGGGCGTTGGTGGTGGCGTCGACGATGATGGCCTTGATGTCGCGATTCGCCGACCAATAACGCGCGGTCTTCAGCGCGGTCACGGCCTTGCCGATCAGCGCCTCGTTCGACTTCAGCGCACTCAGGTTCGTCGCGGTCGGGTTGGCCGCGTACGCGTCCATCAGAGTCTGCTGGTTCGCCTGGTACGTCGTGAGATAGGTGGCCGCCATCCGCAACTCGTACCGGGAGTACCCGTTGACCCAACTGGTGCCGAGGAGCGTGCGCGCCTGCGCGATCTCCGTCAGCGCGGTGTTGATGTACTCGTCCGCGGTGACAGTCTGTCCCGGCTGCCACGTCTCGGTGGGTGCCGGGGTGAGAGTCGATGCGGCACTGGTCTTTTCGGTGGTGGTGGCCAGGGCGGGCGTGATGCCCAGCAGCTTGCTCACGGTTTTGGTCGTGCCGACCACGGACGCGGCGAGGGTCTCCTCTGTGGCCAGGGTGGCGGCGCCGAGCGCCTGGCCGACGGCCGCGAGTACCGACAGCAGTCCGGAGATGTTGGCGGGGGCCGTCGGCGAGGTGACGCTGCTGAGCGCCTTCGCGGCGGTGTTCGGAATCGAAGTGATTGCAGCCGTGGATGTTTCGGCTGCCGCGACGGTGACCGGCGGCGTGGCGGCCGGTGCCGGTGACGGCGTCGCCGCGGCGGCAGGCGTCGCGGCCGCCGGCGAGGCCGTGTCCTTGGCTGCGGTGTCCGTGGCCGGCTTGACCGCGGCGGCCGACTTGAGCGGGTTCTTCGTCGACGGGTTGTTCGTCACCGCCTGGGCGGCGGCCGAGGGGAGCTTCGCGACGGTCCCGGCGTTCGGGGCGGTCGCCGAGCGGCCGGTGTTGTCGGCCTTCGTGCGGCGATTGCGGGCGGGCTTCGCGTCGTTGTCGCCGTCCGCGGCCTTGGTGTCGGCGGGCTGGGTGTCCGAAGCGGGCTTGGTGTCCGACGTGGCCTTGGTGTCCGACGCGTCCGCAACAGCGGCCGTGTCCTTCTTCTTGTTCTTGGCGGGCTTCTGGGCGGGCGGCTTCTTGGCCTGTGCCGGCGCGGACGACGCGGCGGACTCGGAGTCGGTCGACGGGGCAGCGCTCGCGACAGCCGCGCTACCGAGGAGTGCCGCGCTGACGCCGACCGCCGCGACTCCGGTGCCCAGCCACGTCGATACCGCCAAGTTCCGGCGTTGCGGGCGACGGTGTGCACCAGCCATTTCGGGTCCTCCATAGTCACGCCGCGCGGCCATCGGACCCCGGCAGATCGACCGCTACTGCGGCATTACCGCACTGCAGTCTGGCAGACGGGTGTCGCGCCGCAGTACAGACAGAAAATTAACAGTTGTGAACGACTGCCGCAGCGCTTCTGGCAAAGATTTATGCCAGTGTCGTCAATTACTGCGGGCCGGCGAATAACGGGTATCCGCCGCCGGTAGGTGGCACCGCCTCACACCGCTGACGTGCGGTGGGTGAGCCGACTCCGGCAAATCGCCCACGGGTTACCATCCGCGGACGTAAATTTGCCTTGCTTGGCGA
Organism: Mycobacterium sp. SMC-18; assembly: GCF_045310895.1. Taxonomy (NCBI): domain Bacteria; kingdom Bacillati; phylum Actinomycetota; class Actinomycetes; order Mycobacteriales; family Mycobacteriaceae; genus Mycobacterium; species Mycobacterium sp. SMC-18. The sequence goes on along the minus strand of NZ_JBJIAL010000002.1, from coordinate 491 downwards.
TTACGCGTTGCGCGGGCGGCACTTTCAAAGGGGGCGTTGGTGGCTGGACGGATCGGCCGACTCGGCTGCAGGGCAGTGCACCGGGTGATGACTGTATTGATTCCCCTGGCCGTGGTCTGCGCCTACGCGGCACAACTGGTGGAGCCGGTGACCCGGACCGCGGTGACGCCCACCGCCGAGATCGTCTCGGCACCGTCGACCATCGGTATGGCCGACTCCAGCCTGTACGGCATGTCGAAGCAGGACATCGACACCACGCTGGACATGCTGCAATCCATGGGCGTCCAGGACGTCCGGGTCTACATCCCGTGGGTGTACACGCAGCCGCTGCCGAACCAATACAACTGGGCGCCGATCGACGACATCATGAATGCGGCGAAGGCTCGCAACATGGGCGTCCTCGCAAGAGCAATGATCAGAACCTGTGGATGAGCCTCGGCGAGGCGGCGTAGGAAAGGGCGCACCTTCCCGAGGATGATCTGAATGTCGAA